>NZ_NEJZ01000005.1:0-329546 GCF_002113215.1 Pseudomonas sp. B15(2017) | reverse complement strand
GGTGGTGCTGGGCGGCAATCCACTGGACGAACCTTCCACGGTGTATGAGTCGGCCGGCGGGAAGGATACCGAGCATCTGGCAGACAAAAACAGTCAGGATGAACAACATCACTAGAAATACGAACAACGCCGGGTGCCGCGAGACGAAATCATCCGCAGGATCGCCGGCCGACTCATACACCGTGGAAGGTTCGTCCAGTGGATTGCCGCCCAGCACCACCAGCATCGCTGCCACGCCGTCACTGATGCCTTTACTGAAGTTACCGGCCTTGAACGACGGCGTGATCACCTGATGAATGATCACCGAGCTCTGGGCATCGGTCAGCCGGTCCTCCAGCCCGTAGCCGACTTCGATGCGCAACTTGCGCTCGTCCCGGGCGACGATCAACAGCGCGCCGTTGTTCTTGTCCTTCTGGCCGATGCCCCAGTGCCGGCCGAGTTCGACGCCGTAGTTCTCGATGGTCGCGCCTTGCAGGTTCGGCAAGGTCACCACCACCAGTTGCTCGCCGGTCACCTGTTCGTGGGCCTGCAACTGCTGGCTCAGTTGCGCGCGCACCGACGGTTCGATCATCTGCGCGTCGTCCACCACCCGCCCGGTCAGTGCCGGAAAGGTCAACTCGGCCCGGGCGCTGACGGCGAACAGCCACAGCATCAGCACCAGGCCCATCTTCAACACACGCATGGGCATCCCCGGCTCAGAACTTCACTTCCGGGGCCTTGTCCGCGCCGGGGCTGGTGGCTTCGAAGGTCTCGCGGATCGGCAGGTTGCTGTACATCACGCTGTGCCAAAGGCGACCCGGGAAGGTGCGGATTTCGGTGTTGTACTTCTGCACTGCCAGAATGAAATCCCGGCGCGCAACGGCGATACGGTTTTCCGTGCCTTCAAGTTGCGATTGCAGGGCGAGGAAGTTCTGGTTGGCTTTCAGGTCCGGATAACGCTCGGACACCACCATCAACCGGCTCAAGGCGCCAGTCAGTTGATTCTGGGCCTGATCGAACTGCTTGAGCTTTTCCGGGTTGTCGAGCGTGCTGGCATCGACCTGGATCGACGTCGCCTTGGCCCGGGCCTCGATGACTGCCGTCAACGTTTCCTCTTCGTGCTTGGCGTACCCCTTCACGGTTTCCACCAGATTGGGGATCAGGTCGGCACGGCGCTGATACTGGTTCTGCACTTGGCCCCAGGCGGCCTTGGCCTGCTCATCGAGGGTCGGGATGTTGTTGATGCCGCAGGCGGTCAACAATGTGGCCAGCACCAGCAGGGTGGCGACCTTCAATCGCGAGCGGTAGACAGGACTGACATTCATCGGACGGGTGCTCCCTTGCACATTTCAAGAATAATGAATCGCGAAACATTCTCAGCCGACGGTTGCGGCATAATCGCCCGCGCCACTGGATTGCAGCGGGCCGATGGGCTAAAAAGAGGCCCTGCGCGATCACGTCGCCGAAACTTTCGACGTACATTCGGCTGTCGTTTTCTGAATCAGCACCCGAACAACAATAGTCGCTCCCTAAATTTTGGCTGGCCGGCATTGCAACGCCGTTTAGGCCCTTGAGAAAACTATTCATGAAGAAGCTGTGTTTGCTGGGCCTGTTCGTCAGCCTGGCCAGTCATCAAGTACTGGCCGCCACGACCCCGGTACCCCTGGAAAACAAGGACGCGTTCATCAGCAACCTGATGAAGCAAATGACCCTCGACGAGAAGATCGGCCAGTTGCGCCTGATCAGCATCGGCCCGGAAATGCCCCGCGAGCTGATCCGCAAAGAGATCGCGGCGGGCAACATCGGCGGTACGTTCAACTCGATCACCCGCCCGGAAAACCGTCCGATGCAGGACGCTGCCATGCGCAGCCGCCTGAAGATTCCGATGTTTTTCGCGTACGACGTGATCCACGGTCACCGTACGATTTTCCCGATTCCGCTGGCCCTGGCATCGAGCTGGGACATGGACGCCATCGGCCAGTCCGGGCGCGTTGCCGCCAAAGAGGCCGCCGCCGACAGCCTCGACATCACCTTCGCGCCGATGGTCGACATCTCCCGCGACCCGCGCTGGGGCCGCAGCTCAGAAGGTTTCGGTGAAGACACGTACCTGACTTCGCGTATCGCCAAAGTCATGGTCAAGGCCTATCAGGGCGAGGCCCCGAGCGCGGCCGACAGCATCATGGCCAGCGTCAAGCACTTCGCCCTGTACGGCGCGGTCGAGGGCGGTCGCGACTACAACACCGTCGACATGAGCCCGGTGAAGATGTACCAGGACTATCTGCCACCGTACCGCGCCGCGATTGATGCCGGCGCCGGCGGCGTGATGGTGGCGTTGAACTCGATCAACGGCATCCCGGCCACCGCCAATACCTGGCTGATGAATGACCTGCTGCGCAAGGAATGGGGCTTCAAGGGCCTGGCGGTCAGCGACCACGGCGCGATCTTCGAACTGATCAAGCACGGCGTGGCCCGCGACGGGCGTGAAGCGGCGAAGCTGGCAATCAAGGCCGGCATCGACATGAGCATGAATGACACCCTGTACGGCAAAGAGCTGCCGGGACTGCTCAAGTCCGGCGAGATCGAACAGAAAGACATCGACAACGCAGTGCGTGAAGTCCTCGCCGCCAAGTACGACATGGGCCTGTTCAAGGACCCGTACCTGCGTATCGGCAAGGCTGAAGACGACCCGGCCGACACCTACGCCGAAAGCCGCCTGCACCGCGCCGACGCCCGCGAAGTGGCGCGTCGCAGCCTGGTGCTGCTGAAGAACCAGAACGAAACCCTGCCGCTGAAGAAAACCGCCAAAATCGCGCTGGTCGGCCCGCTGGCCAAGGCCCCGATCGACATGATGGGCAGCTGGGCAGCCGCCGGTCGTCCGGCGCAGTCGGTGACCCTGTTCGACGGCATGAGCAATGTGATCGGCGACAAGGCGAACCTGATCTACGCCCGCGGTGCCAACATCACCAGTGACAAGAAGATCGTCGACTACCTGAACTTCCTCAACTTCGATGCCCCGGAAGTGGTCGATGACCCGCGTCCGGCCAACGTGCTGATCGACGAAGCGGTGAAAGCTGCCAGGGACGCCGACATTGTGGTTGCCGCCGTGGGTGAGTCCCGTGGCATGTCCCACGAATCGTCGAGCCGTACCGACCTGAACATCCCGGAAAACCAGCGCGAGCTGATCCGTGCCCTGAAAGCGACCGGCAAGCCGTTGGTGCTGGTGCTGATGAACGGCCGTCCGCTGACGATTCTTGAAGAGAAAGAACAGGCCGACGCGATTCTGGAAACCTGGTTCAGCGGCACCGAGGGGGGCAACGCCATCGCTGACGTGCTGTTCGGCGACTACAACCCGTCGGGCAAGCTGCCGGTGACCTTCCCGCGTTCCGTGGGCCAGATCCCGACCTACTACAACCACCTGAGCATTGGCCGGCCGTTCACGCCGGGCAAACCGGGCAACTACACCTCGCAGTATTTCGATGACACCACCGGGCCCCTCTTTCCGTTCGGTTACGGCCTGAGCTACACCAGCTTCAGCCTGAGTGACATGGCGCTGTCCTCGACCACCCTGAACGCTACCGGCAAGCTCGACGCCAGTGTCATGGTCAAGAACACCGGCAAGCGCGATGGCGAAACCGTGGTGCAGCTGTACATCCAGGACGTCACCGGTTCGATGATCCGTCCGGTCAAGGAGCTGAAGAACTTTCAGAAGATCATGCTCAAGGCCGGCGAGCAGAAGGTCGTGCACTTCACCATCACCGAAGATGACCTGAAGTTCTACAACGCCCAGCTCAAGTACGCAGCCGAGCCTGGCAAGTTCAACGTGCAGATCGGTCTGGATTCACAGGACGTGACGCAACAGAGCTTTGAGTTGCTGTAATCCCGCGCCCCGATCGTTCCCACGCTCCGCGTGGGAATGCAGCCCGGGACGCTCCGCGTCCCAAAGCGGACGCAGAGCGTCCATTGAGGCATTCCCACGCGGAGCGTGGGAACGATCAAATCTGAAAACTGCACTTAGCCGCGTCTATCGAGCAGATTGACCACCACCCGATCCACCCAGCCCCAGATCCGCTGCTTCACCCGCCGCCACAACGGTCGGCGCTGCCATTCCTCCAGACTCACCTGCTGACTCAGGCCGAAGTCCTTCTCGAAACTCGCCACCACCGCTGCCGTCAATGACGGATCCAGCGCTTCCAGGTTCGCTTCAAGGTTGAAGCGCAGGTTCCAGTGATCGAAATTGCACGAACCGATGCTCACCCAATCGTCCACCAGCACCATTTTCAAATGCAGGAAACACGGCTGGTATTCGTAGATTTTCACCCCGGCCTTGAGCAGGCGCGGATAGTAGCGATGCCCCGCGTAGCGCACCGACGGGTGATCGGTGCGCGGCCCGGTCAGCAGCAGGCGCACGTCGAGACCACGGGCGGCGGCCTTGCGCAGGGAACGGCGGATTTTCCAGGTCGGCAGAAAATACGGCGTGGCCAGCCAGATCCGCTGCTGGCCGCTGTTCAGCGCGCGGAACAGCGATTGCAGAATGTCCCGATGCTGACGGGCGTCGGCGTAGGCCACACGGCCCATGCCCTCGCCCGTGTCCGGCACGCGGGGCAGCCGTGGCAGGCCGAAATGCGCGTTGGGCCTCCACGCGCGGCGGTGGCGGTTGGCAATCCATTGGCGGTCGAACAGCAATTGCCAGTCGAGCACCAGCGGGCCGGTGATTTCCACCATGACCTCGTGCCACTCGCTGGTGTCGTGGCCCGGCGTCCAGAACTCATCGGTGACCCCGGTGCCACCGACCACCGCCAGACGCTGGTCGACCAGCAACAGCTTGCGATGGTCGCGATAGAAATTGCCGACCCAGCGCCGCCAGTTCAGCCGATTGTAAAAACGCAGTTCGACCCCGGCACCGGTCAGCCGCCGACGCAACGTGAGGGTGAACGCGAGGCTGCCGTAATCGTCGAACAGGCAACGCACCCGCACGCCCCGCTCTGCCGCCAGCACCAGCGCCTGCACGATGGTTTCGGCACAGGCGCCGGCCTCCACCAGATACAGCTCCAGTTCGATCTGCTCGCGGGCGCGGGCGATCTCGTCGAGCATGCGCGGGAAGAATTGCGGGCCGTCGATCAACAGCTCGAAGCGGTTGCCATCACGCCACGGAAATACCGCGCCGCGCATGTCAGCGCGCCGTGAAAATCAGCACCGCACCCACCGGCACCGACAGACTGATGGCCGACAGGCCGGCCATGTTGCGCAGGCTTTCCAGGCCCGGCAGCAGATCGAAATCCTCGGCGCTGATCACCAGCGGTTCCAGGGTCACCACTTGAAAGCGTCGGTCATCGAGGCGCGTGGCAAGCAATTCGGCGGGATATTCGCGCTGTTTGCCATGCAGATTGACGGTCAGCGGCAGGCGCAATTCAAGCTGCGCGCCAGGGGCCAGATCGTTGATCGGGCGCAGGTCGATCCGGGTGCTGATGGTCGCTTCGGGGAATTGCTCGATCTGGAACAGTTCCTTGCGCATGCGCTCGTCGCGCAGCGGGATGCCGCTGTTGATCGAATCCAGTTCGACTTCGACCACGGCGCGGCCATCGGGATCGACCTTGCCGTGCAGCACCAGAAAGCGCTGCACTTCAGAAATATTGGCGTTTTTCGTGCTGACGAACGACAGCCGCGACGACTCGCCGTCCAGATACCAGTTGGCCTGGGCCGGCAGCGCAGCAGCGCCCAGCAGCAGGCCGGCGAAGGCGTTGCGCAGAGAACGGTTGAACATTGAAGACTCGTGGGGCCGATAAACCTGCACGAACCTTAACTGCCTGGAGCCGGGTTGCAAACCGGCAGTTCATTTTGCTGATCAGGGATTGAGACGACAGCCCTGACGCTCGCCCTGCCATTGGGCGCTGTTGCTACGGCCCATGCCGCTGGCACTGATGAGTTTTTGTGCAGCGTTATCGGTCAGCTCAGCGGGCAACCACTGCTTGACGTAACCCCGGCAATATTCGGCGTCGTTGTTCATCACGTAGCGGCACGAACAATATTCCTTGGCGGTATAGGCGCTGATGATGTCCGGGAAGGCCCACAGGTTTTCCCGTTCGTGCCAGCCCCAGCCCAGCAGCACGACAAACAGCACCAAAAGAATGCGACTGAACAGTTTCATGGCCGCACCGCCGCGAGCACGCGCTTGAGCAATTCGTTGTGGCGATAGCTGCCGTCGCGGTCATCGCCGTAGCGCACGATCACCAGTTTTTCGCTCGGGATCACGTACAGCGCCTGGCCCCAATGGCCGAGGGCGGCAAAGGTGTCGGGCGGTGCGTCGGGCCACGGAGAAGGCGCGCCATCCGCCGGGCGATTGAGCCACCATTGGCCGCCGGGCACGGCTTCGTCCTGATGAGCCTTGTAGCCGGCGAAGGGTTGGCGGTTGAAGGCGACCCAATCCCTGGGCAGCAACTGCCGGTCGTTCCAGCGTCCGTCACGCTCCATCAACAGGCCGATTCGCGCCAGATCCCGGGCCGTCATATAAGCGTAGGAAGAGGCGACGAAGGTGCCTGTGGCGTCGGTTTCCCAGGTGGCGTGGCGGATGCCCAGGGGATCGAAAAGTGCTGTCCACGGATAGTCCGGATAACGCTGTGGGCCGACGATGGTTTTCAGTGCGGCGGCCAACAGATTGCTGTCACCGCTGGAATAACGGAACGCCTGACCCGGTGGAGCGTAGCGGTCGTGATCGGCGGTGAAGGCGGCCATGTCGCGGTGGCCACGGGTGTAGAGCATCGCCACCACCGAGGATTTCAGCGGGGCGTATTCGTAATCTTCCTGCCAGTCGATGCCCGAGGCCCAGTGCAGCAGATCCTTGAGGGTGATGGCCGGGTGTTTTTCCAGCGCCGGGTAGAACGTTGCGGCCGAGTCCTCGAGCTTGAACAGGCCTTCGCCGTACGCCACGCCGAACACCGTGGCCATCAGGCTTTTGCTGATCGACCAGGTCAGGTGTGGAGTGTCGGCGGTGGTTGCGTCGCCATAGCGTTCATAGACGATCTGGCCGTCGCGGATCACCAGCAAGGCGTCGGTGCGGATGCCCTGGCGAGTGTCGTCGTCGCGGGCGGCAAAGGCGTAAGCCTCCAGTGCCTCGACGGCCTGGCCGTTGAGTTTCGGGCCGGTCGGCCACTGCTCGCCCGGCCATTGTTCGGCCTGAACCGTGAAGCTGATCAACAGCAGAAACAGGGACAGGCCTTTGAACATGGTGAGGGCTCTTGGGGAGAACCTGCTGAGGGTAGTCAGGGTTGATGACAGATTTGAGAATTTGGCCGCCCATGAAACCGCCATCGCTGGCAAGCCAGCTCCCACAGGGGTAGAGGATTGCCATTGATAGCCTGTACACCAGCGACTGTGTGGGAGCTGGCTTGCCAGCGATGAGGCCGGTCAGTCCAGCGCCAACGCCTTGGCCAGGCGTTTGGCCCGCGCGCCCGCCGCCAGTTGCATGACCGATTGATCGCGCTGCCACATCGCCGCCCACTCGGTATTGCCGTCACGCAGGGCCTGATCGACTTCCGCTTTGAGCCCGTCAAACTGCGCAAACAAGCCACCAAGCAACACATGCCCGGCGGGATTGTTCGGTGGCTGCCGACTGACTTCCGCACACCCGGCCAACAGCGCCAGCAAGCGCAATTGCAACGGCTGTGGCCAGCCGCTGTCCTGACCGACGCCGTACAACCAGGCAGTCATCGCGCTGAGCACATAGATATCTTCAAGGGTGCGGAACGGTTTGACGTAGGCATCCCAACCGTCCCCGGCGAGCAGCTCGCACAACGCTTCATCGAGATGCAGTCGGCCATGGCTGATGTCCGGCATCAGCGGCAGGGCCGGGAGCTTTTCCACCCGCACACCGGGCTCACCGGGATAGACCACCGCCAGGCTCAGGCGCGGTGATTCGCCGGGTTGCTCACTGCGTGCGGCGATCAGCAGCCAGTCCGCCGCATCGCCGGCGGTGACGAAATCCTTTTGCCCGGTGAGGCGCAGGTCCGTGAGCCGGGTCTGCATGTCCGCCGGGCGCAGGCTGCGCTGTTCAGTCGCACACAACGCACCGAGGCTTGGTGGCGCGCTTGGCCAGAGCATTCGCAACGCCGCCTGATAGCCCACCAGAAACGCCAGCCCCGGCGTCGCCATCCGCCGCCCGCCTGCCACCGCCAGTTCGAACGGCGTCACGCTGCCCAGTTGCTGCAGCAACGTGGCGAAGCCCTCCGCCAGATCGGCATCGGCGGGCAGGCGTTCGCGGCATTCAAGCAGGATCGACCAGGTCATCAGAGGCTCCTTGTGGGCTGTCATATAAGCATCACCAAACATTCATGGCGATGACACCGGGGCTACATAGCCTGACTTTGCACAACACGGCTGCATAAAGAAAGTCGATCGGCTGCAACCCATGACGGGTTCAAGGCCCGTACGGAGATTCACATGACTCAGATCGCCCGCATCAGCGACACCGGCAATGAACGCCGCCTGCAAGCCGAACGCCTGATCGGCGCCGAGGCCTTGCAGCAAGCCCAGGCCTTGCGCTTCAACGTGTTCAGCGGCGAGTTCAACGCCAAGCTGAACGGCGCGGAGCTGGGTCTGGACATGGATGACTATGATGTTCACTGCAGCCACATCGGCGTGCGTGACCTGAACACCGGCCGTCTGGTGGCAACCACCCGTTTGCTCGATCACGCTGCCGCCAGCAGCCTGGGCAAGTTCTACAGCGAAGAAGAATTCAGCCTGCACGGCCTCGCCGGCCTGCAAGGCCCGATCCTGGAAATCGGTCGCACCTGCGTCGACCCGGCCTACCGCAACGGCGGCACCATCGCCGTGCTGTGGGGCGAACTGGCCGAAGTCCTGAATCAGGGCGGTTACAGCTATCTGATGGGTTGCGCGAGCATCCCGATGCAGGACGGCGGCGTGCAGGCCCACGCGATCATGCAGCGCCTGCGCGAGCGTTATCTGTGCACCGAACACCTGCGCGCCGAACCGAAGAATCCGCTGCCTAGCCTCGACATTCCATCGAACGTGATCGCCGAAATGCCACCGCTGCTCAAGGCCTACATGCGCCTGGGCGCGAAGATCTGCGGCGAGCCGTGCTGGGACGAGGACTTCCAGGTCGCCGACGTGTTCATCCTGCTCAAGCGCGACGAGCTCTGCCCGCGCTACGCCAAACACTTCAAGGCGGCCGTGTGATGAGCCGGCTGCGGGTGTACGCGCGGATCGCGCGAGTGCTGCTGGTGGTGACGCTGGGCCTGAGCATGGCCAGTGTCTTCGGCGTTTTCGAACGCCTGGGGCTGGCCCACTCGATGGAACGTCGGCAGCGCTGGTCGCGGTTTTTCATGGCGCGCCTGAGCAATGCCCTGCCCTTTCGTGTGACCGTTCACGGCGAGCTGCCAAAACAGCCGATGCTGTGGGTCAGCAACCATGTGTCGTGGACTGACATTCCGCTGCTCGGCATGCTCACGCCGCTGTCGTTTCTGTCCAAGGCCGAAGTGCGCACCTGGCCGGTGGCCGGCTGGCTGGCGGCGAAGGCCGGCAGCCTGTTCATCCGTCGCGGTGCGGGCGACAGCCAGTTGATCCGCAAGCAGATGACCCGTCACCTGCAAACCGATCATCCGTTGCTGATGTTCCCGGAAGGCACCACCACCGATGGCCGTTCGCTGCGCACCTTTCATGGTCGCCTGCTGTCGGCGGCGATTGATTCCGAGGTGATGCTGCAACCGGTGGCGATCCGTTATCTGCGCAAGGGCAAGATCGATTCGCTGGCGCCGTTCATTGGTGACGATGATCTGCTGTCGCACCTGATGCGTCTGTTCAGCAACGACTGCGGCGATGTCGAGATTCACCTGCTCAAGCCGATTGCCTGCCAGGGCCGGGAGCGCGCGGCGCTGGCGTTCGAGGCACAGCAGGCGGTGCAGAAAGCCTTGTTCGGCGATGTACTCAAACCGGTCGAAGCGCAACACGCCCGCGATCTGATCGCGGCCTGATCGGCGACTTCCGCCTACAGCTGCCGGCCGGCAAAGTCCTGCAGCTGTGGGTAGAACAAACGAAAGTCTTCGCTCAACGGTTCATACAACCGCCGCAAGTCTTCCATCGCCCCCGCCAGTTCTTCAGGTCGGGTCAGGCGCCGGGAGATCCCGCGCAACACCTGTTCCAGCACTTCGAATTGCTGATACGAACCCAACCAGTCATTGGCCACCATGTGCGGGACGATCTTCGCCAGGCGCTCGGGCAACTGCCGCTCGCTGGACAGCACACGGTAAACGTCGGAGGTGAACTGGGCGAGCGGGCGGTCGGCGTACAGCGTCCAGTCCCGGGCCAGGCAATGGTCGAAAAACACGTCGAGGACGATGCCCGCGTAACGACGGCGGGTCCTGGAGAACCGCGCCAGTGAGACATCCACCAGCGGGTGGCGATCGGTGAACACGTCGATCTGCCGATGCAGGGCAATCGCCGCTTCGATCTCCGGGTCGAACTGCCCTTGCAGCCGCCCTTTGACGAAATCGCCATACAGACTGCCAAGCAGTTGACCGGGACGCTGGCCACCGAGGTGTAAATGTGCGAGATAGTTCATGGGCGCAGCTTAGCACCGCGCCCGCGTTTGTTTACACCTCACATATCGTTATAACCCGATATACCGATTTATGCGGTCATCAGATCAAATTCATATTGGTATATCGCGAAGTACCGATTTAAAGTTCGCCCCATCGCGATATAGCGCTACACACATCTTGAGCACCCAGCCATGAACATTGACCTCGACGAAATAATAAAAGCCCTGGCACACCCAGTACGGCGAGACATCCTCAACTGGCTGAAAGACCCGAAAGCCGAGTTTCCGGAACAGATCCACAACCACGAGTACGGCATCTGTGCCGGGCAGATCGATCAACGCTGCGGCCTGTCGCAATCGACCGTTTCCGCCCACCTGGCCACCCTGCAACGGGCCGGGCTGATCAGCAGTCAGAAAGCCGGCCAGTGGCACTTTTTCAAACGCAACGAGGACGTGATCCAGGCGTTCCTCAGCACCCTCAGCAAAGAGCTCTGACCCTTAACGTCAGCCAGCCAAAAGGAACAAACGATGCCCCTCTCACTATTCATACTCGCCTTGAGCGCCTTCGCCATCGGCACCACCGAGTTCGTCATCATGGGCCTGCTGCCCGATGTGGCGGCCGACCTCGGTGTGTCGATCCCCGGCGCCGGCTGGCTGGTGACCGGTTACGCTCTGGGCGTGGCCATCGGTGCACCGTTCATGGCAATGGCCACTGCACGACTGCCGCGCAAGGCTGCACTGGTGGCGTTGATGGGCATCTTCATTATCGGCAACCTGCTTTGCGCGATCGCCAGTGACTACAACGTGCTGATGTTCGCCCGAGTGGTTACCGCTCTCTGCCACGGTGCGTTCTTCGGCATCGGTTCGGTGGTCGCGGCCAACCTGGTCGCTCCGAACAAACGCGCCTCGGCCGTGGCCCTGATGTTCACCGGCCTGACCCTGGCCAACGTGCTGGGCGTACCGCTGGGCACCGCCCTCGGTCAGGAAGCCGGCTGGCGCTCGACCTTCTGGGCAGTGACCGTGATCGGTGTGATCGCGCTGATCGGCCTGATCCGCTTCCTGCCCGCCAAGCGTGACGAAGAAAAACTCGACATGCGCGCCGAACTGGCCGCGCTCAAAGGCGCCGGTATCTGGCTGTCGCTGAGCATGACCGCGCTGTTTGCCGCCTCGGTATTCACCCTGTTCACTTACGTCGCACCGCTGCTGGGCGATGTCACCGGTGTCTCGCCCCGAGGCGTGACCTGGACCCTGATGCTCATCGGCCTGGGCCTGACCGTCGGCAACATCATCGGCGGCAAACTGGCCGACAGGGGCCTGGCCGCGACGCTGATCGGCGTGTTCATCGCGATGGCCGTGACCTCCACGGTACTGACCTGGACCAGCATCGCGCTGATCCCGACCGAGATCACCCTGTTCCTCTGGGCCACCGCGTGTTTCGCCGCCGTGCCGGCCCTGCAAGTGAACGTCGTGACCTACGGCCAGGCCGCACCGAACCTGGTGTCGACCCTGAACATCGGCGCCTTCAACGTCGGCAACGCCCTCGGCGCCTGGGTCGGCGGCAGCGTCATCGCCCACGGCTACGGCCTGACAAGCGTGCCTCTCGCCGCAGCGGCGCTGGCGGTCCTCGCGCTGCTGGTGACCCTGATCACATTCCGCCAGAACGGCAATCCCGAGCTGGCCACCGCTAACTGATTCACTCACTTACCTCACGAGGGTTGTATCTCATGGCAACGATTTTCGATCCGATCAAACTGGGCGACCTCGAGCTGTCCAACCGCATCATCATGGCGCCGCTGACCCGCTGCCGCGCCGACGAAGGCCGCGTACCCAACGCGCTGATGGCCGAGTACTACGTACAACGCGCTTCGGCCGGCCTGATCATCAGCGAAGCCACCTCGGTGACCCCGATGGGTGTCGGCTACCCGGACACCCCGGGCATCTGGTCCAACGACCAGGTGCGCGGCTGGACCAACGTGACCAAGGCCGTTCACGCAGCCGGCGGCAAGATCGTTCTGCAACTGTGGCACGTCGGCCGGATCTCCCACCCGTCGTACCTGAACGGCGAAGCGCCGGTTGCACCGAGCGCCATCCAGCCAAAAGGCCACGTCAGCCTGGTTCGCCCGCTGGCCGACTATCCAACCCCTCGTGCGCTGGAAACCGCTGAAATCGCCGACATCGTCGACGCCTACCGCGTCGGCGCGGAAAACGCCAAGGCCGCCGGCTTCGACGGCGTGGAAATCCACGGCGCCAACGGCTACCTGCTCGACCAGTTCCTGCAAAGCAGCACCAACCAGCGCACCGATATCTACGGCGGCTCCCTGGAAAACCGTGCCCGTCTGCTGCTGGAAGTGACTGACGCGGCCATCGAAGTCTGGGGCGCCGGCCGTGTTGGCGTGCACCTGGCTCCGCGTGCCGATTCCCATGACATGGGCGACGACAACCTGGCCGAAACCTTCACCTACGTCGCTCGCGAGCTGGGCAAGCGTGGCATCGCCTTTATCTGCTCCCGCGAGAAAGAAGGCGCCGACAGCCTCGGCCCACAACTGAAAGAAGCCTTCGGCGGCGCATACATCGCCAACGAACGTTTCACCAAGGAAAGCGCCAACGCCTGGCTGGCAGCGGGCAAGGCTGACGCTGTGGCATTCGGTATCCCGTTCATTGCCAACCCGGACTTGCCGGCTCGCCTGAAGGCCGACGCGCCGCTGAACGAACCGCACCCGGAAACGTTCTACGGCAAAGGTGCGGTCGGTTACCTCGACTACCCGACTCTGTAAGCCATACCGCAGAAACGCAAAAGCCCCCGACTCGCGAGAGTCGGGGGCTTTTTATTGGTCGCTGGGTGGGCGGCCGTTCACATTCGTTCACAGGCTCGACACAAAATCCCTACAAAATACGTAGCTCGCTACATATCAACCCGCGCCGCAGAGGTATATAAAAGCATCCCATTGCAGCGGGGCGAGTGAACACGGACCTTCATCCGCATCCTTCATTGACACAAACTGATCCAATAACGAATTTTGTTTCATTTGCGCAGGCTGGGGCTCAGGCGCAGCATGTCCAGCCCGGTATCGACCCAGCGCTCGGCCTCGGCGTAGAGTTCGAAGCTGTCCGGCGCCAGGAGCCATCCATAAAGAAGGCCGTCGATATAGGCGTGAATGCTGATGGCTGCCCGGGCAGTGTCGAGGTCTGCCGGCAGCTGCCCACGATTGACCGCATTACTCAATGTCAGCGCGATCCGCACATTGCAATCGAGGCTGGCGGTCCGGCGCTGCTGGCGCAGATCGCACATTTCATCGGTGAACTCGCACTTATGAAACAGAATTTCGTTGATGCGCCGGGTTTTTGGGTCCAGCGCAATTTGATGAAACAAATGAATCAGCAACTTGCGCATGCAGCCCAGCGGATCGGGTTCGTCCTCGCTTTCGCTGGCCTTTGCCAGTTCATCCAGCGGTTCCTTCAGCGTATCGAGCATCGCCTGCAACAGATCGGCCTTGTTGCTGAAGTGCCAGTAGATGGCACCGCGCGTTACACCCGCAAGGCTCGCAATGTCGGACAGCGTCGTACGGGCCACGCCCCTTTCATAGAAAGCTTTCTCGGCGGCTTCCAGAATCTGGCTTCGCGTTTCCTGAGCTTCCTCTTTGGTGCGACGAACCATGGCAGTAAAACCTCAAACAGGATGTTTCAGGGATGGCTGAATATCCGCTGAATAAAAAGGGGTGAATCTCTCGCGGATCGACTCCCCGGCCTACAATTTCAGACCTTGCCACGACTTTTGTAACCGGTTGGGTACGCAGCCAAGGTGTTTACAAACAACCATGAACGTAAGTATATTCATTAGCAAGCTACTTATCCACCCGGTAACCCTTTTTTACCCTTCCACACTTCTTGTGCGCTTTTCGCGCGCCTGACCCGAGGATCTTCATGCAATTCAAGCCAGCTGTTACCGCTCTGGTCACTGCCGTCGCCCTGGCATCGCTGCTCAGCGGATGTAAAAAGGAAGAGGCGGCTCCCGCCGCACCACCTCCTCAGGTCGGCGTCGTCACCCTGCAACCACAAGCCTTTACCCTGACTTCCGAACTGCCGGGCCGCACCAGTGCGTTCCGCATCGCCGAAGTTCGTCCGCAGGTCAACGGCATCATTCTCAAGCGTCTGTTCAAGGAAGGCGGCGATGTCAAAGCCGGCCAGCAGCTGTATCAGATCGATCCGTCGGTCTATGAAGCGACCCTGAAAAGCGCCGAAGCCAACCTGCGCTCGACCAAGTCGATCTCCGACCGCTACAAGCAACTGGTCGACGAGCAGGCGGTCAGCCGTCAGGAATACGACACCGCCGTGGCCAACCGCCTGCAATCGGAAGCGTCGTTGCAGAGCGCACAGATCAACGTGCGCTACACCAAGGTCTACGCACCGATCTCCGGTCGTATTGGCCGCTCTTCGGTGACCGAGGGCGCGCTGGTCAGCAGCGGCCAGACCGACGCGATGGCCGTGATCCAGCAACTGGACCCGATCTATGTCGACGTCACCCAGTCCTCGGTCGAGTTGCTGGAACTGCGCCGCGAGCTGGAAAGCGGCCGTCTGCAGAAAGCCGGCGACAACGCCGCTGCGGTCAAGCTGACCCTGGAAGACGGCAGCCAGTACAAGCTCGACGGTAAGCTGGAATTCTCCGAAGTGTCGGTCGATCAGACCACTGGTTCCGTGACCCTGCGCGCTGTGTTCCCGAACCCGGATCACACCCTGCTGCCGGGCATGTTCGTCCACGCGCAGTTGCAGGCCGGTGTGAACAGCGCCGCGATCCTCGCACCGCAACAAGGCGTGACCCGCGACCTCAAAGGCACTCCGACCGCGCTGGTCGTCGGCCCGGACAACAAGGTCGAACTGCGTCAGCTCAAGGCCAGTCGCACCGTCGGCAGCCAGTGGCTGATCGAAGACGGCCTGAAGGCCGGCGATCGCCTGATCACCGAAGGGCTGCAATTCGTCAAACCGGGTGTTGAGGTCAAACCGACCGAAGCGACCAACGTCGGCAAGAAGAACCCGGCCCCCGCTCAGGCAGCTGACAAAGCCGCCGGCGGCAAAGGGGAGTAATCCATGTCAAAATTTTTCATCGACCGTCCGATTTTCGCCTGGGTAATTGCCCTGGTGATCATGCTGGTCGGGGCACTTTCGATCCTGAAGCTGCCGATCAACCAGTACCCGAGCATTGCGCCACCGGCCATTGCGATCTCCGTGACCTACCCGGGTGCTTCGGCACAGACGGTTCAGGACACCGTGGTCCAGGTGATCGAGCAGCAACTCAACGGTATCGACAACCTGCGTTATGTGTCCTCGGAAAGTAACTCCGACGGCAGCATGACCATCACCGCGACCTTCGAGCAAGGCACCAACTCCGACACCGCGCAGGTCCAGGTCCAGAACAAGCTGAACCTGGCCACCCCGCTGTTGCCGCAGGAAGTGCAGCAACAGGGTATCCGCGTGACCAAGGCAGTGAAGAACTTCCTGCTGGTGATCGGTGTGGTGTCGCGTGACGGCAGCATGACCAAGGACGACCTGTCCAACTACATCGTGTCGAACATGCAGGATCCGATCTCGCGGACCGCCGGTGTCGGTGACTTCCAGGTCTTCGGTGCCCAGTACGCGATGCGCATCTGGCTCGACCCGGCCAAGCTGAACAACTTCAACCTGACCCCGGTCGACGTGAAAACCGCGATTGCGGCGCAGAACGTCCAGGTTTCGTCCGGTCAGCTCGGTGGCTTGCCTGCCGTGCAGGGCCAGCAGCTGAACGCCACGATCATCGGCAAGACCCGTCTGCAGACCGCCGAGCAGTTCAAAGAGATTCTGCTCAAGGTCAACAAGGACGGCTCGCAGGTTCGCCTCAAAGACGTCGCCGACGTAGGCCTGGGTGGCGAGAACTATGCGATCAGCGCCCAGTTCAACGGCAGCCCGGCTTCCGGTCTGGCGGTGAAACTGGCCAACGGCGCCAACGCCCTCGACACTGCAAAAGCACTGCGCAACACCATCGACAGCCTCAAGCCGTTCTTCCCGCAAGGGATGGAAGTGGTGTTCCCGTACGACACCACCCCGGTGGTGACCGAGTCGATCAAGGGTGTGGTTGAAACCCTGGTCGAAGCGATCGTGCTGGTGTTCCTGGTGATGTTCCTGTTCCTGCAGAACTTCCGCGCCACCGTCATCACCACGATGACCGTGCCAGTGGTACTGCTGGGTACTTTCGGCATCCTCGCGGCGGCCGGGTTCAGCATCAACACCCTGACCATGTTCGGCATGGTGCTGGCCATCGGTCTGCTGGTGGACGATGCCATCGTCGTGGTGGAAAACGTCGAGCGGGTCATGGCCGAGGAAGGGCTGTCACCCAAGGAAGCGACCAAAAAGTCCATGGGCCAGATCCAGGGCGCCCTGGTCGGTATTGCCCTGGTACTGTCGGCGGTTCTGCTGCCGATGGCGTTCTTCGGTGGTTCCACCGGCGTGATCTACAAACAGTTCTCGATCACCATCGTCTCGGCCATGGCGCTGTCGGTACTGGTTGCGCTGATTTTCACCCCGGCGCTGTGCGCCACCATGCTCAAGGCGATTCCGCACGGCGAACATGGCACCCCGAAAAAAGGTTTCTTCGGCTGGTTCAATCGCAACTTCGACCGCAGCGTCAAAAGCTACGAGCGCGGTGTCGGTAACATTCTGCGTCAGAAAGTGCCGTACCTGCTGGCCTACGCGCTGATTCTGATCGGCATGATCTGGCTGTTCATGCGTATTCCATCGTCCTTCCTGCCGGAAGAAGACCAGGGCGTACTGTTCGCCCAGGTGCAGACCCCGGCCGGTTCCAGTGCCCAGCGCACTCAGGTGGTCGTGGATGAAATGCGTGAATTCCTGTTGCGTCCGACCAAGGATGGCGGTGAAGGCGACGCCGTAGCGTCGGTGTTCACCGTGACCGGCTTCAACTTCGCCGGCCGTGGCCAGAGCTCGGGTATGGCATTCATCATGCTCAAGCCGTGGCACGAGCGGAACGCCGACAACAGCGTGTTCAAACTCGCCGCACGCGCCCAGCAGCACTTCTTTACCTTCCGCGATGCGATGGTATTCGCCTTCGCTCCGCCAGCGGTACTGGAGCTGGGTAACGCCACCGGTTTCGACGTGTTCCTGCAAGACCGTGCCGGTATCGGTCACGATCAGCTGATGGCTGCGCGCAACCAGTTCCTCGGCATGGCCGCGCAAAGCAAGGTGCTCACGCAGGTACGTCCGAACGGTCTGAACGACGAGCCGCAGTTCCAGCTGGAAATCGATGACGAGAAGGCCAGTGCCCTGGGCATTACCATCGCCGACATCAACAACACCCTGTCGATTGCGCTGGGCAGTAGCTACGTCAACGACTTCATCGACCGTGGTCGGGTGAAGAAGGTGTACGTGCAGGGCCGTCCGGACTCGCGCATGAGCCCGGAAGACCTGAAGAAGTGGTACGTACGCAACGCCACCGGCACCATGGTTCCGTTCTCCGCGTTCGCCAAGGGCGAGTGGATCTACGGTTCGCCGAAGCTGTCGCGTTACAACGGTGTGGAAGCGGTCGAGATCCTCGGTGCCCCGGCGCCCGGCTACTCCACCGGTGAAGCCATGGCCGAGGTCGAGGCGATTGCTGCCAAACTGCCGAAGGGTGTCGGTATTTCCTGGACCGGTCTGTCCTATGAAGAGCGTCTGGCAGGTTCGCAGGCGCCGGCACTGTTCGCGCTGTCGCTATTGATGGTGTTCCTGTGTCTGGCGGCTCTCTACGAGAGCTGGTCGATTCCGATCGCCGTCGTGCTCGTCGTACCGCTGGGGATCATCGGGGCATTGCTGGCGACCAGTCTGCGCGGTCTGTCCAACGACGTGTACTTCCTGGTGGGTCTGTTGACGACCATTGGTCTGGCGGCGAAAAACGCCATTCTGATCGTCGAATTCGCCAAGGAACTGCACGAACAGGGCAGCAGTCTGCGCGATGCCGCCATCGAGGCTTGCCGCATGCGTCTGCGTCCGATCATCATGACGTCCCTGGCGTTCATCCTCGGCGTGGTGCCTCTGGCAATTTCCACCGGGGCAGGTTCGGGCAGCCAGCACGCAATCGGCACCGTGGTGATTGGCGGTATGATCACTGCCACCGTTCTGGCGATCTTCTGGGTCCCACTGTTCTTCGTCACTGTGTCGTCCATGGGTCAGCGCAAAAACGCCGACAAGGATGACACCATCGAAACTCCTAAAGAGGCTGGCCAATGAGCAAGTCGCTACTCTCCATCGCAGTCGCCGCGTTCGTGCTGAGCGGTTGCTCGCTGATACCGGATTATCAGCAGCCTGAAGCACCGGTGGCTGCGCAATTCCCGCAGGGCCCGGCGTACTCGCCGGCCGAGGCACCGGCGCAGGCCGCTGCCGAACAGGGCTGGAAGCAGTTTTTCCATGACCCTGCCCTGCAGCAGCTGATCCAGGTCGCCCTGGAAAACAACCGCGACCTGCGTGTCGCGGCGCTGAACATCGACGCCTACGCGGCTCAATACCGCATCCAGCGTGCCGATCTGTTCCCGGCCGTGTCGGCCAATGCCAGCGGTAGCCGTCAGCGGGTTCCGGCCCGTGCGTCGCAGACCGGTGATTCGACGATCACCAGTTCCTACTCCGCTACCGTCGGCATCAGCGCCTACGAACTCGACCTGTTTGGTCGGGTTCGCAGCCTGAGTGAACAAGCGCTGCAACAATACTTCGCCACCGAAGAAGCGCGCCGCAGCACCCAGATCAGTCTGGTGGCCAGCGTGGCCAATGCCTACCTGACCTGGCAGGCCGACAAGGAACTGCTCAAGCTGACTCAGGACACCCTCGGTGCCTTCGAGGAAAGCTACAAGCTGACCAGCCGCAGCAATGAAGTCGGTGTGGCTTCGGCGCTGGACCTGGCACAGTCGCGCACTTCGGTCGAGAACGCCCGGGCTCAACTGGCGCGTTATACCCGCCAGGTCGCCCAGGACGAAAACAGCCTCACTCTGCTGCTCGGCACCGGTGTGCCGGCCAACCTGCAAGCGGCCAAACCGCTGTCGGATGACCTGCTGGCCGACGTGCCGGCCGGCCTGCCGTCGGATCTGCTGCAACGTCGTCCGGACATCCTTCAGGCCGAATACAACCTGAAGGCGGCCAACGCCAACATCGGCGCGGCCCGCGCAGCGTTCTTCCCGAGCATCAGCCTGACCGCCAACGCGGGCAGCCTGAGCCCGGACCTGTCCGGCCTGTTCAAGGGCGGTTCGGGTACGTGGCTGTTCCAGCCGCAGATCAACCTGCCGATCTTCAACGCCGGCAGCCTGCGCGCCAGCCTCGACTACGCCAAGATCCAGAAGGACATTGGCGTGGCGAACTACGAGAAGTCCATTCAAACGGCCTTCCAGGAAGTCGCCGATGGCCTGGCCGCGCGCCAGACCTACACCGAGCAGTTGCAGGCCCAGCGTGATTTCGTCGCTGCCAACCAGGACTACTACCGTCTGGCCGAGCGTCGCTATCGCATCGGCGTCGACAGCAACCTGACCTTCCTCGATGCCCAGCGTCAGCTGTTCAGTGCCCAACAAGCCCTGATCACCGACCGCCTCGCGCAGCTGACCAGTGCGGTCAACCTGTACAAGGCACTGGGCGGTGGCTGGAATGCGCAGACCGCGCAGAACGAGCCGCTGAAAGAAGAAGCGCCGAAGATGAAGTTGTTCTGACTCAAAAAAAGCCCACTAAACAGTGGGCTTTTTATTGCAGCGACAAAACTTCAATAATCATTTTTCCTCTACTTTAAACTCTTCGACTACCACCTTTTGCTCCTCTGGTACTCCACTCTCTTTAATTCGGAACGACAAAGAACCTTCAATCAAGTTAGCTGTTAATGAAGATGAAAATTTTTTCAATTCAATTTCACCTGTACCACGAACGCCGAAGAGTCCCTCCAGCGTTCCCACTCCCCAGGTTGCGGATACCGTCGACTCACTTTCTTTTATTTCGATGGGATACGTTCCAGTAGTTAATTTACTACTGCACTTCAGTTGCAAAACTGGTGCTTCTTCACCATCGTTTCCAAAATAAGCGAGCAAAGCAAATTTTTCCCCTTTAGGGAAAAACCTAAAAGAAGTGGTATGAAGTGTTACCACCTGACCACCTATATGATGTTGCACCGTCATTGAACCAACAGGCTGCTTTGAACTATTCATATCATTCGTCCCATAAAAAATTGAATTTCATATTTACCTTGCACAATAACGTTAGGGAAAATCCGCAATCAGAACAACTGTCATATCTGACAGGTCCAGCAACAATTAAAGATGGTTGGATTTAATATTTAGATCGAAATATTCTAAATGTCAGTCATCTATCTTGCGTTCGATAATCGCCCAAAACCCGCTTTTGCCAATTGAACCCTCCAGTTAATTCCCCGCACCATTTGCCCTACAAAACCAATAACAACAGGTTCGACACCATGCTCCCGCGCCCTGCTCCATCCGGCTGATCGCCGCCGCTCGCCCCCTGATTCCATTGAATTCCTGCGCCTCAGAAACGGCCGCAGCGTCCCCGTTCGCCCAAAAAAACAAGAGAGACCCGAGAACATGACAACGTCCCCTGCGCCCTACGCACTTCCCGGCCTGATCGCCCTCGCCCTGGCCGGCGTCGCGCTGCCCGCCGCGGCTGAAGAAGCCGGTTTCATCGAAGGGGCCAAGGTCAACCTGAACCTGCGCAACTTCTACATCAACCGTAACTTCACCAACCCGACCAAGGCTCAGGGCAAGGCTGAAGAGTGGACGCAGAACTTCATCCTCGACGCCAAGTCCGGCTTCACCCAGGGCACCGTCGGGTTCGGCATCGATGTACTGGGGTTGTATTCGGTGAAGCTCGATGGCGGCAAAGGCACGGGCGGCACGCAACTGTTGCCGCTCGATCGTGACGGGCGCCCCGCGGACAACTTCGGCCGCACCAACGTCGCGTTCAAGGCAAAGCTGTCGCAGACCGAAGTGAAGGTCGGCGAGTGGATGCCGGTGCTGCCGATCCTGCGTTCGGACGACGGTCGCTCCCTGCCGCAGACCTTTCGCGGCGGGCAGATCACCTCGAAGGAAATCGACGGCTTGACTCTCTACGGCGGCCAGTTCCGCGCCAACAGCCCCCGTGACGACAGCAGCATGAGCGACATGTCGATGACCGGCAAAGCCGCTTTCACCTCCGATCGCTTCAACTTCCAGGGCGGCGAATACGTGTTCAACGACAAGCGCACCCAGATCGGCCTGTGGAACGCCGAGCTCAAGGACATCTACAGCCAGCAATACGTCAACCTGATTCACAGCCAGCCGGTCGGCGACTGGACCCTGGGCGCCAACCTCGGTTTCTTCTACGGCAAGGACGACGGCAGTGCCCGTGCCGGCGACCTCGACAACAAGACCTGGTCGGGCATGTTCTCGGCGCGATACGGCGGCAACACCTTCTACGTCGGCCTGCAAAAGCTCACCGGCGACAGCGCCTGGATGCGCGTCAACGGCACCAGCGGCGGCACTCTGGCCAACGACAGCTACAACGCAAGCTACGACAACGCGCAGGAACGTTCCTGGCAACTGCGCCACGATTACAACTTCGCCGCCCTCGGCGTGCCCGGCCTGACCCTGATGAACCGTTACATCAGCGGCGACAACGTGCACACCGGCACCATCACTGACGGCAAGGAATGGGGCCGCGAATCGGAACTGGGCTACACCGTACAAAGCGGCGCGCTCAAGAACCTGAACGTCAGATGGCGCAACTCGACCATGCGTCGTGACTTCAGCAACAACGAGTTCGACGAAAACCGTCTGATCGTCAGCTATCCCATCAGCCTGCTCTAGGCCGCCTGTCCGAATGGCTGGCGTTGCACCAGCCATCATCTAGAGTGGAAAAACCTGAAGGACTCAGGTGCTCCACCCTCTTCGCTTCCGTTATCTGTTGATGTAGGTCCTCAAGACTTGGCCAGGTTGTCATCGGAAGACCCTGCTGATCACCGGAGGACCACCTCATGATCACCCGACTCAAACCGGCTTCCGCCGACAAGGACTGGGATGCCAAGGCGTACCAGCAGTTTTCCCGTCTCAGGCAACAACCGGTCGATGAATTGCTCGGTCGTGTCGACCTGGACGATCCTCAACGCATTTATGACCTCGGTTGCGGGACCGGGATTGCCACGAAGGTTCTGGCAGATCGCTGGCCGCTGGCAAACCTCAAAGGCATCGACAGTTCGCAGGACATGCTTCAGGTCGCCCGTTGCCTGCCGATCAAGGCGCGCTGGCAACACGCCGACCTGCAACGCTGGAAACCCCGCAAGCCGGCCGACCTGTTGTTCGCCGCAGCCGTGCTGCACTTCATCGATGACCATCGAACGCTGTTGCCGGGATTGCTCCGCCACCTCAACCTTGGCGGTTGTC
The DNA here is from genome assembly GCF_002113215.1 of Pseudomonas sp. B15(2017). NCBI lineage: Bacteria > Pseudomonadati > Pseudomonadota > Gammaproteobacteria > Pseudomonadales > Pseudomonadaceae > Pseudomonas > Pseudomonas sp. B15(2017). The sequence goes on along the minus strand of NZ_NEJZ01000005.1, from coordinate 306,602 downwards.
TGGCCGCGCACATGCCGGACTGGCGCGATGCGCTGTGGTACCGGCTGATGCTCGACACCCTCGACGATGCCGGCCCCGGTGGCAAACCGTTGGGCAGCCCACAACTGCGCGAGCGCATGGCGGCCCGGCCGTTATTGTCGCTGGAGGATTACTACCGTTTGCTTGCGCCACTGACCCGGTCGCTGGATATCTGGGAAACCGAGCAGTTGCAGGTGGTCGACGGCAAGTCGCCGGTATATGACTGGGTGAAGGTGTCGGCGCTGCGACCGGTGATGCTGGGGCTGACGTCAGAGGAACAGGCGCGCTTCATTTATCACTACCTGATGCGGGTACATGCGCATTATCCGCAGGAGGAAAACGGCCATACGTTGTTTGCGTTCAAGCGGATTTTCATTGTCGCCAAGGTGTGAGGTTCGAAGGATCGCAGTCTTCAACTGGCTGCGATCCTTTGAATTCAACGATTACTCGCGTGATTCGGTGCCCAGCTCATCCCAAACCGACTCGGCCAGATGAAACGTCGCATTCGCCGCCGGAATCCCGCAGTAAATCGCGCTCTGCATGATCACTTCCTTGATCTCGCCGCGACTCACGCCATTGTTGGCCGCCGCGCGCAAGTGCAACTTGAGTTCACCTTCACGGTTCATGCCGATCAGCATCGCGATGGTGATCAGGCTGCGGGTGTGACGCGGCAGGCCCGGGCGAGTCCAGATATCGCCCCAGGCGTGACGGGTGATCATCTCCTGGAATTCCGAGTTGAACTCGGTCAGCGTGGTCAGGCTGCGATCGACATGAGCGTCGCCGAGCACCGCGCGGCGCACTTGCATGCCGTCGTCGTAACGTTGTTTCTCGTCCACGGGAATCCCCTCAATCGGCCAGCAAAAAGGTCAGCACACGGTCGCTGAACGCGTCGCCGGCCTGAACGTTGGAAAGGTGCGCCGCATAAAACTCGGCGTACTCGGCACCGCGCACGTGCTCCTGAATGAAATGCCCGCCGGACGGTGGCGTCACCGCATCTTCGGTACCGGCGATCACCAGCAGCGGCGCCGTGATCGACGCCAACTGCTCGCGGAAATCCGCATCGCGTACCGCTGCGCAGTTGGCGGCGTAACCTTCAGGATTGGTCGCGGCCAGCATGTCGGTGATCTGCTTGGCCGCTGCGGGATTGGCGGCAGAAAAGTCCGGGGTAAACCAGCGGGCAATCGATGCATCGCGCAACGCGACCATCGCCGCCGGGCCGTCGCGCAGCACGGTTTCGATGCGCGGGTTCCACACCGACGGATCGCCGATTTTCGCCGCAGTGTTGCACACGATCAGTTTGTTCAGACGTTGGCCGGCGTTGATCCCCAGCCACTGGCCGATCAGGCCGCCCATCGACAGACCGCAGAAGTGCGCGCGTTCGATATGCAGCGCATCCAGCAGCGCCAGCACGTCGCGGCCCAGTTGCTCGATGCTGTAAGGGCCCGGAGTCACCAGAGACTGGCCGTGACCGCGCGTATCAAAACGCAGCACCCGGAAATGTTCGGTGAAGGCCGGCATCTGCACGTCCCACATGTGCAGGTCGGTGCCCAGCGAGTTCGACAGCACCAGCACCGGCGCATCGACCGGGCCTTCCAATGTGTAATGCAGTTCGCCATCGGCGAGTTGAACGAAAGCCACAGCCCTCTCCTTTCAATCAGACAATGCGTTGTGTTCGGCCACTGCCCGCTCGACCCAGACCTGCGCCTGACCAAGGTAGTGGGCGGGATCGAGCAGATGATCCAGTTCGGTAGCACTCAGTTCGGCGGTTACCTGCGGTTCGTCACCGAGTACCGCCCGCAGTTGCCGCTGTTCGGCCACCGCCCGTTTGCAGCATTGCTCGAGCAGATGATGCGCGGTATCGCGGCCGACCCGTTGCGCGAGCACAATGCTCACCGCTTCGGCCAGCACCAGGCCTTGGGTCAGTTCCAGGTTGCGGGCCATGCGCGCGGCATCGACTTCCAGACCGTCGGCCAGCAGCCGGGCCTGTTTCAGCGCGCCGGACACCAGGCAGCAGATTTCCGGCAGGGTTTCCCATTCGGCGTGCCACAGGCCAAGGCTGCGTTCGTGCTCCTGAGGCATGGCGCTGAACAGCGTCGACACCAGCCCCGGCACCCGCGTCGCCGCGCCGATCAACACCGCCGCGCCCACCGGATTGCGTTTGTGCGGCATGGTCGAGGAACCGCCCTTGCCCGGTGCCGAGGGTTCGAACACTTCCGCCGCTTCGGTCTGCATCAACAGGCTGATGTCGCGGCCGAATTTGCCGAGGCTGCCGGCGATCAGCCCAAGCACAGCGCCAAATTCGACGATGCGATCACGCTGGGTATGCCAAGGCTGTTCCGGCAAAGTCAGTTGCAGTTCTTCGGCCAGCGCCCGGGCAATCGGCAACGCCTGCTCGCCGAGCGCAGCGAGGGTGCCGGACGCGCCGCCAAATTGCAGCACCAGCAGCCGTGGCTTGAGTTCGCGCAGACGCTGCCGGCTGCGGGTCACGGCGCCGAGCCAGCCGGCGATCTTCATGCCGAGCGTCACCGGCGTCGCATGTTGCAGCCAGGTGCGCCCGGCCAGCGGTATCGCGGCGTGGCGCTGCGCCTGAATGGCGAGGGAGTCGGCCAGCTGCGCCAGCTCCCCTTCAATCAACTCCAGCGCCTGACGCAATTGCAGCACCAGCCCGGAATCCATCACATCCTGGCTGGTAGCCCCCAGATGCACGTAGCGCTCGGCTTCGGCATCGGTCGCGGCGATCTGTTTGCCCAACGCCTTGACCAGCGGAATCGCCGAATTGCCGGCCGTGGCAATCGCCTCGCCCAGCGCTGCGAAATCAAACAACCCGGCGCGGCAGGCGTTTTCGATCGACGCCACAGCACCCGCCGGAACCAACCCGATCCGCGCTTCGGCCCGGGCCAGCGCCGCTTCGAAGTCGAGCATCGCCTGCACCCGGCCCTGATCACAGAACACGTCGCGCATATCGCGGGCAGTAAAGTAGGCATCGAACAATTGATTGCCCGGTCGCTGAGTCATAAACAGTCCTTGCCGGCGCGGGCCGATGTGGCCCGCGCGCATCGGTTTTAAAGGTCGTGGTGCAAATACTTCGCTTCTTTGGGCAGGCGCAGGCTGAACAGGAACGCCACGGCCATCATGATCGTGACATACCAGTAGAACGCGTTTTCCATCCCTCCAGCCTTGAGGCTCAGGGCGACGTATTCTGCCGAACCGCCGAAGATCGCGTTGGCCACCGCATACGCCAGGCCGACGCCGAGGGCGCGGACTTCCGGCGGGAACATTTCGGCTTTCACCAGGCCGCTGATCGAGGTGTAGAAACTGACGATCGCCAGCGCCAGAGTAATCAACACGAAGGCCAGGAACGGGCTGCCGACACTTTTCAGACTGAGCAGGATCGGCACCGTGAACAGCGTACCGAGGCCGCCGAACCAGAGCATCGAGTTACGTCGGCCGATCTTGTCGGCGAGCATGCCGAACAGCGGCTGCATGCACATGTACAGGAACAGCGCGCCGGTCATGATGTAACTGGCGGTCTTGGCGTGCATGCCGGCGGTGTTCACCAGGTACTTCTGCATATACGTGGTGAAGGTGTAGAAAATCAGCGAGCCGCCGGCGGTGTAGCCGAGCACGGTGATGAACGCAGCCTTGTGGTCGCGCAACAGCGCACTGATGCTGCCGGCGTCCTTGTGCTCACGCGTTTCCTTGTTGGTGGTTTCTTTCAGCGTGCGTCGCAGGAACAACGAAATAAGCGCCGCCACCGCCCCGACCACGAACGGAATCCGCCAGCCATAGGCACGCAATTCCTCTTCGGACAGGAACTGTTGCAGGATCACCACCAGCAGCACCGCCAGCAGTTGCCCTCCGATCAGGGTCACGTACTGGAACGAGGCGAAGAACCCGCGCTGCCCCTTGAGCGCGACTTCGCTCATGTAGGTCGCAGTGGTGCCGTACTCACCGCCCACCGACAGGCCTTGCAGCAGACGCGCGAACAACAGCAGCAACGGCGCCCAGACGCCAATGTCCTTATAAGTTGGCAGACAGGCAATCAGCAACGAGCCGAAGCACATCATCAGGATCGAAATCAACATCGAGTTCTTGCGCCCGTGCTTGTCCGCCACCCGACCGAATATCCAGCCGCCGATCGGTCGCATCAGGAACCCGGCGGCGAATACGCCTGCCGTGTTTACCAGTTGCACCGTGGGGTTGTCGGAGGGGAAGAACGCCGGGGCGAAATAGATCGCGCAGAAGGCGTAGACGTAGAAGTCGAACCATTCGACGAGGTTGCCGGACGACGCGCCGACAATGGCAAAGATGCGCTTGCTGCGCTCTTCACCGGTGTAATGGGAGGTGAGGGTTGTCATTGTTTTTCACTCGATAGGGACAGTGAGAGTCTAGACACACTTCGCAACAGTCCCGTTCCACATTGGATCACCAACCAGACCCGATCTCTGATCGTTCCCACGCTCCGCGTGGGAATGCCGCCATGGACGCTCTGCGTCCACTGTGACGCGGAGCGTCACGGTATGCATTCCCACGCAGAGCGTGGGAACGATCAGTATCCGGTTCAATAATCGAAGAACACGGTTTCCGCATCAGTGCCCTGCAGGATCACATTCCACTGATAAACACCCGCTGCATCCGGCTTCGCCAGCAACGTGGCGCGGCGCTCGGCCGGTACGCATTCGAGCAGCGGGTCATTGACGTTCGCCGGATCGCCTTCGAAATAAATCCGCGTCAGCAAGTGCTTCACCAGACCGCGCGCGAACACCAGCACCACCAGATGCGGCGCCTGGGTCGTGCCCTTCAGGCCTTCGACCGTGCCCGGCTTGATCGTGGTGAAACGGAAGCGCCCTTCGGCATCCACCGGCACCCGGCCGAAGCCTTCGAAATTCGGGTCGAGCGGTTTGGCCTGCTCGTCTTCCGGGTGATCGTATTTGCCGGCGGCGTTGGCCTGCCAGACTTCGAGCATGGCGTCGTTGACGACATCGCCGTTGCCATCCACCACTTGCCCGCTGATCGCCACGCGCTGGCCGAGGGTCAGTTCATTGGCGAGGTGTTCACGGTTCAGCCAGGTCAGGCCGATGTGGTAATACGGCCCGACGGTGTGGGACGTGGTCGCAGTCAGGGTCATCTCATTTCTCCATCGGCGTGGCTTCGCGGCCGCGCAGCACGATGTCCCAGCGATAAGCGAGGGCGTAGGACGGAATGGTTTTTTCCAGATCGAAAGCGGCGATCAGGCGTTCCTTGGCCGAGGTGTCCGGCACGCAGTTGTAGATCGGGTCGTACGCCAGCAGCGGATCGCCCGGGAAATACATCTGCGTGACCAGGCGCGTCAGAATGCTCGGCCCGAACAGCGAAAAATGTACGTGCGCCGGGCGCCAGGCGTTGTGGTGATTGCCCCACGGATAGGCGCCGGGCTTGATGGTCTGGAACTGATACCAGCCGTCGGCGTCGGTCACGGTGCGGCCGGTGCCGGTGAAGTTTGGGTCCAGCGGTGCGTCGTGCAGGTCGCGGGCATGGTTGTAGCGACCGGCGGCGTTGGCCTGCCAGATCTCCACCAGAATCCCCGGCACCGGCAGACCGTCTTCATCGAGCACACGCCCGTGAATAATGATCCGCTCGCCAAGCGGTTCACCCTGATGCTGGGCGGTAAGATCGTTATCGGTGTCGGCCACACGCTCGGCGCCGATGGTCGGGCCGGTGATTTCCGACAACGAGTGCGGCAGAAACACCAACGGCTTGGACGGCGAACGCAGATTGGTGGATTGATAGGTCGGGTGCAGGTACGGCGGCTGGGTGCCTTCCTGCGGGCGGCGGTAACCAGGCTTGTCAGTCATTTCGCTTTCCTCTGTTCAATTCGTCACGGCTGTGTGTCAGATGCGTTCGATGGCCAGGGCCAGACCCTGGCCGACACCGACGCACATGGTCGCCAGACCTTTCTTGCCGCCGGTCTTTTCCAGCTGATGCAGGGCGGTCAGCACCAGTCGCGCGCCGCTCATGCCCAACGGATGACCCAAGGCAATCGCGCCGCCGTTCGGGTTGACCTGGGCCGCATCGTCCGCCAGCCCCAGCTCGCGCAATACCGCCAGACCCTGGCTGGCAAACGCTTCGTTGAGTTCGATCACATCGAAATCGCTGACCGCAACGCCGAGGCGTTCAGTGAGTTTGCGCACCGCCGGCACCGGGCCGATGCCCATCACCCGTGGCGCAACCCCGGCACTGGCCATCCCCAGCACTTTGGCCCGGGCGGTCAGACCATGTTTTTTCACCGCTTCGGCCGAGGCCAGAATCAGCGCGGCGGCACCGTCATTCACCCCCGAAGCGTTGCCGGCGGTGACCGTCTTGTCCGGGCCGTTGACCGGTTTGAGTTTGCTCAACGCTTCAAGCGTGGTGTCGGCGCGAGGGTGTTCGTCCTGGCTGACCACGGTTTCGCCCTTCTTGTGGGCGATCCGCACTTCGACGATTTCCTCGGCGAAGTAGCCGGCAGCCTGGGCAGCGGCAGTACGTTGCTGGCTGCGCAGCGCGAAAGCGTCCTGGTCCTCGCGGGAAATTTCGTAATCGTCGGCGACGTTGTCGGCAGTCTGCGGCATCGCATCCACGCCGTACTGGGCCTTCATCAACGGGTTGATGAAACGCCAGCCGATGGTGGTGTCTTCCAGCTTCATGTTGCGCGAGAACGCCGCATCAGCCTTGCCCATCACGAACGGCGCGCGGGACATCGACTCGACGCCGCCGGCAATCGCCAGCTCCATTTCGCCACTGGCGATGGCGCGGAACGCCGTGCCAATGGCATCCATCCCCGACGCGCAGAGGCGATTGAGGGTGACGCCCGGCACGCTCTCCGGCAGACCGGCCAGCAGCAGCGCCATGCGCGCGACGTTGCGGTTGTCTTCGCCGGCCTGGTTGGCGCAGCCGAGGAATACTTCGTCGATGGCGCTCCAGTCCACCGACGGATTGCGCTCCATCAGGGCCTTGATCGGCACGGCGGCCAGGTCGTCAGCGCGAACCGCCGCCAGACCTCCACCGAAACGACCGATGGGCGTACGAATCGCATCGCAGATATAAACGTCGCGCATCATGCTTCTCCCGGTGCCTGGCCGTGGGCCGCTGCGGTACGGGCTTCGAGATCGCGCAGGGCGGCCAGCTCGACTTCGGTCGGTTCAGTAGTGGTGGCCACACTGTCGGCAAAACGAATGGCCCAACCGGTGGCGGCGACCACTTGCTCACGGGTCACGCCCGGGTGCAGCGCGGTGACCACGAACTCGTTGGTGCCCTCTTCCGGCTCCATGATGCACAGGTCGGTGATGATCCCGACCGGGCCAGCGCCCGGCAGGCCCAGACGTTTGCGCGAATCGCCGCCCTCGCCATGGCCGACCGAGGTGATGAAATCGAGCTTGTCGACAAACGAACGCGCCGACTGCTTGAGGATGATCAACACGCTTTTGGCGGAGCCGGCAATTTCCGGCGCGCCACCGGCACCCGGCAAACGGACCTTCGGCTGGTGATAGTCGCCGACCACGGTGGTGTTGATGTTGCCGAAACGGTCGACCTGCGCTGCGCCGAGGAAACCGACGTCGATGCGCCCGCCCTGCAGCCAGTAGCGAAAAATCTCACCGGTCGGCACGACGGTGTCAGCGGTTTCCGCCAGTTCGCCATCACCGATCGACAATGGCAATACGCTGGGTTTAGCGCCGATCGGGCCCGACTCATAGATCAGCACCATGTCCGGCGACGAGGTCAGGCGCGCCAGGTTGGCGGCTTTCGACGGCAGGCCGATGCCGACGAAGCACACCGAGCCGTTCTTCAGGCGACGGGCCGCGGCGACGGTCATCATTTCATTGGTGGTGTAAGTCATTACTTGGCCTCCGAAGCAGCGGCCAACTTGGCCTGGAACTCGCTGAAATCAGCGCAGCCATGGATGTATTCGTTGATCCACGCAGTAAACGTCTCACGGTCGCGGGCGATCGGATCCCACGCCTGATAGAAACGGTTGTCACGCTCGGTGTAACCGTGGGCGTAGGACGGATGCGCGCCACCGGGTACATGACAGACCGCGCTCAAGGCCCAGGTCGGCAGCACGCAGGCGTTCATCGGCGCGTTGAGGTTGTCGACGATTTCTTCGACGGTGACGATGCAACGCTTGGCGGCCAGTGCGGCTTCTTTCTGCACACCGAGAATGCCCCACAGCAGCACGTTGCCCTGACGGTCGGCCTTCTGGGCGTGGATCACGGTCACGTCCGGACGCACCGACGGCACCGCCGCCAGTACTTCGCCGGTGAACGGACAAGTCACGGATTTGATCAGCGGGTTGACCTTCGGCAGGTCGGAACCGGCGTAGGCCCGCAGCACTGCGAACGGTAGGCCGGAGGCGCCGGCGATGTAGGCGTTGGCCAGGTCAGCGTGGCTGTGCTCTTCGATTTCCAGGGCGTGCGGCCATTGTTTCTCGACCGCGTCACGCAGGCGGTGCAGCGAACCCACGCCAGGGTTGCCGCCCCAGGAGAAGATCAGCTTGCGTGCACAGCCGGCGCCGATCAGTTGGTCGTAGATCAGGTCAGGCGTCATCCGCACCAGGGTCAGATCTTTCTTGCCCTGACGAATGATTTCATGACCCGCCGCCGTAGGGATCAGGTGAGTGAAGCCTTCGAGCGCGACGGTGTCGCCGTCGTTGACGAATTGCTTCACCGCGTCGTGCAGCGAAAGGATCTCAGCCATGGAGCGGGCTCCCGTTTCTGTAATGAATCGCCAGTGAATAAAAAGGCGCGAGGTTCTGCGCCGGAGTCACTGAAGATTAAGCCGCTGATTTTCGCCAAACAATCCGATAATCGACTGAGCGTTCGTTTATCGAACAGATTGTTATCAACCTATCTTTCCGTCACTGATCGTTCCCACGCTCTGGGTGGGAATGCAGCCCGGGACGCTCCGCGTTCCTTCGGGATCCCAACGTGGAGCCACCGCTGAGGCCAGTTCGACGTGGGAACGATCCTGCAATGAAACTCAAGTCGCGTCCGCGTGACTGACCAGGCCCTTGATCACGACCGCTGCCGTAGCCAGGCCCGCCGGAATCACCAGCGCTGTCAGCACTTGCTCGAAATTCCAGCCCAGGCCCAACAGGGTGGCGCCCATCCACGCCCCGAGAATCGCGCCGAAGCGGCCGATCCCGAGCATCCACGAGACACCGGTCGCGCGGCCCTGAGTCGGATAAAACCGCGCCGCCAGCGAGGGCATCGCCGATTGCGCGCCGTTGACGCACATGCCCGCCACCAGCACCAGCGTCGCCAGCAGCGTGATGTTGCCCAGGCTCTGCCCCACGGCGTAGGCAAACACCCCGGCCAGCAGGTAGAAAATGCCGATCACCTTGTGCGGATTGAACCGGTCCATCGCCCAGCCTACGCCGACCGCGCTCAACACCCCGCCGAACTGGAACAGCGCGCCGATAAACGCCGCCTGCTCCATGCTCGCGCCGCTGTCACGCATCAGGGTCGGCAGCCAGCTGGTCAACAGATAAACGATCACCAGACCCATGAAGTAGGTCAGCCACAGCAGCAACGTACCGACGCTGTAAGTGCCGGAGAAAATCACCGCGAACACGTTGCGTGCTTTGACGGTTTTCTGTTCCGGCACACTGAAACTCGCGGCCTGAGCGACGGTGGCAGGATCAATGGGGGCGAGAGTCTTGCGTACCTTGTCGGTGCCGCGATTGCGCACTACCAGATAACGCGCCGATTCCGGCAACCAGAGCAGCAACACCACAGCGAGGATCAGAGGCAGAATCCCGCCGATCAGCAATAGACTGTGCCAGCCAAATGCCGGGATCAGCTTGGCCGAAATAAATCCGCCGCCGGCCATGCCGAGGTTGAAGCCGCAGAACATGCTGGTCACCAGCAACGACTTCTTGCGCTCCGGGGTGTATTCCGACAGCAGCGTGGTAGCGTTCGGCATGCCGGCCCCCAGCCCCAGACCGGTGAGGAAGCGCAGCACCAGCAACTGATCGACGTTGGTCGCGTAGGCCGAGGCCAGGCTGAAACCACCGAACAGAAAAACCGCGCCGACCAGTACGACTTTTCGCCCGAAGCGGTCAGCCAGCGGACCGGAGCCCAGCGCACCGAAGACCATGCCGATCAGCGCGGCGCTCATCACCGGGCCGAGGCTGGCGCGGTCGATGCCCCAGTCCTGGGAAAGCGCCGGAGCAATAAAACCCATGGCCGCGGTGTCGAGGCCATCGAGGAACACAATCAGGAAACACAGGATCACGACGCGCCACTGATAGCGCGAGATCGGTTGGGCATTGATGAAGGACTGCACATCGAGGCAGTGACCTACAGCGGACTGAGGCTGGTTCATTATTTTTATTCCACGCAAAAAACGCAGTCGAACGGCGGCCGGCCAGAGAGCGGCACGGTCACAACTATATAAGGAAGAAATCGGGCGTTGCGCTAATGCCGGCAACAGGAACAGGAGCGGCGACAGTCGGGGAACGTGCGCATGGGAAGTTGCCTCTTGTCATTATTATGGGAGTCGACAATCCGGCGAGCTCATTCACATTCGCGCCGGATGACGCTGCCGCGACATTAATGATCCGAGGGTTTTAGCGTCAATTCGATAAACGCAACTCTGTGCGTTTATCGAACAGGTTCATCAGGCGAACAACTGCGCACTGAGGTCACGACTGGCGCTCAACAGGCCGGGCAGAAAGCGCTGCTCAAGTTCGGTGCGGCTGACGCGACCGGCGTGGGTGCTGACATTGAGCGCGGCCACCACTTGGCCGGAAGCATCGTAGACCGGCACGGCAATCGAACGCAGGCCTTGCTCCAGTTCCTGATCGACGATGCACCAGCCCTGCTGCCGGACTTCCTGCAAACATTCGAGCAAGGCGTCGGGGGTGTGAATCGTGCGGCTGGTCTTGGCCACCAGTTCGGCGTGGTCGAGGTATTCGCGCAGCGAGGTGTCGTCCAGCGCTGCCAGCAGAATCCGTCCCATGGACGTGCAATACGCCGGCAAACGCCCGCCCACCGAGAGGTCAACCGAAATCAGACGCTGAGTGGTTGCCGAACGGGCGATGTAGAGGATGTCGTCGCCCTCCAGTGTGGCCATGTTGCAGGCTTCGTGCAGTTGCTCGCTCATGCGATCAAGGTACGGCTGGGCCGAGACCGCCAGCGGTGTCGAGGACAGATAGGCGTGTCCGAGGGTCAGCACTTTGGGCAGAAGTGAATAAGTGCGCCCGTCGGTGGTGGCGTAGCCGAGTTTGATCAGTGTGTGCAGGCAACGGCGCACGGCGGCGCGGGGAATTTCCGTGCGGTGGCTGATCTGGGCGATGGTCAGGTGGCGCTTGCGCTCCTGAAACGCCTGCACCACCGCCAGGCCACGGGCCAGTGAGGTCATGAAATCCGGATCGCCGGTCAGGGCCTGGATACGCTTGGCCGGCGAAGCGACGATCGGCGGCGCTACCGAGGTGAAGGAATTGCGCATTTGATCGTTCATGTGGTTCCTTTTTTTCTTGTTCGGATCAACGGCTATACAAGCGGCTCGCCGGCAGATACACAAGCGACAGACCGCCAACATCGGGCGATTATCGAACCGTCGACCGATAATCGCAATCGCCCTGACCTCCTCCGGCGGGCTGCTCCGAGCAGTTTTGAACCTGGAACGCCTGCATAGTTAACGAGCCTTAGTTGTCCGACTAAATGGCGCCAGAAATCAAACACTGCGCAACAAAGATGCAACTATTGCCGGAAGTTGCACGTCACAAAACAATCACACATGCGCAAACGTTTTTAACTTGGCAAAGATAGTCAATCCCGAATCGGCCGCTATAATGCACCTCAGTGACACCGCGCTTTTTATTTGCCGACGGTGCCACCCGCTGGCGCGATGTCCATCGCCGCCAGCCCCGGCCAGCGCCTGATGCTCATTGCTCATGCACCGCCAGCGCGCTCGCTGAAACAGGAAACTGATGCTGCGTCAGTTTTAATCTGGTGCCGTAGCCGCCTGCAACATGGAAGTCCCGGCCGTCTTCCCGATAACACCGCTGCCTGTCCAGGCAAGCGTTGGTCGACGAACCGGTTAAATGCTTCATGCAGTGCGTTCACCGGATATTTATCTCAACTCATACAGGTAGCACTGTGACGAAAGACGAACTGCGCGCGGAACTTGAGCGCCAGGAACAACGTTACAAGGAAGTTTACGGCGGGGAAGTCACCACCTACGCCGCCCAGCCCGAACCGGAACGCAAAGCCTGGCGTAAACGCCCTACCGTTCAGGATCAGGTCTTCCAGCAAGAACTGAAAAAAATGGAAGAGGAACTCAAAGCCGAAGAGCCTTGAAACCGTCCTTTGCATCTTTCGAGGGTAAGCGTACTCACCGGGTTACAAGCACGGTGGACTGACGATGCCTTGCGCGCCCGCTACCCGCGGGCAGCGGCCAATTCCCCCTGTATTGCGCAGGTCTGGAGTGTGTCAGACGCGTTTCTCAGATATTTCATACAAGTTTCAGCCTCCTCCCGACAACCGGCCAATTCGCCTACGCCTCGCATTTTTATCAATTGAATCAATGGCTTGCAAAACCATGCAGAAAGCTGGGGTAATGCACCTTGATACAAATTAATTTGGCGAAGTCGGTAACCGATGAGCAGGTAGGGGATCGATTTCCAGTCTTTTCTGGCATAATCGCGCCCCCTTATGACCGGGTCAGAAAACCTTCATGATCGATTTATTCAGCGGACTGGATGCCTGGGTGCTTGTGAGCCTCCTGCTCGCCCTGACATTTGTCCTCGCCTTCGAGTTCATCAATGGATTTCATGACACCGCTAACGCGGTAGCCACTGTTATCTACACCAAAGCGATGCCGCCTCACCTGGCGGTGTTCTTCTCGGGCGTGTTCAACTTCCTCGGCGTATTGCTGGGCGGCGTTGGCGTGGCGTATGCCATCGTGCACCTGCTGCCCGTAGAACTGTTGATCAACGTAAACACCGGCCATGGTCTGGCAATGGTGTTCTCGCTGCTCGCCGCCGCGATCGCCTGGAACCTGGGCACCTGGTACTTCGGTATCCCGGCCTCCAGTTCGCACACGCTGATCGGTTCGATCCTCGGTGTCGGCCTGGCCAACGCCCTGATCAACGAAATTCCACTGGCCGACGGCGTCAACTGGCAGAAAGCGATCGATATCGGCGCCTCGCTGGTGTTCTCGCCGATGGCGGGCTTCCTGATCGCCGCGCTGGTGCTGATCGGCCTGAAATGGTGGCGCCCGCTGTCGAAGATGCACAAGACGCCGGAACAGCGCCGCAAGATCGACGACAAGAAGCACCCACCGTTCTGGAACCGTCTGGTCCTGGTGATCTCGGCCATGGCCGTAAGCTTCGTGCATGGTTCCAACGACGGTCAGAAAGGTATCGGCCTGATCATGCTGGTACTGATCGGTATCGTGCCTGCGCAGTTCGTCCTCGACCTGAACAGCACCACCTACCAGATCGAGCGTACTCGTGACGCGACCCTGCATCTGAGCCAGTTCTACAAGCGCAACGCCGACACCCTGGGCGAGTTCCTGGCGCTGGGCAAAAGCGTGGAAGGCGACCTGCCGGAGAAATTCCGTTGCAACCCGCAACAGACCGAACCGACCATCGCCGCCCTGCTCGACACCCTTAAAGGTGTAGCGGACTACCACTCGCTGTCCTCGGAAAGCCGCATCGAAGTGCGTCGTTACCTGCTCTGCCTGGACGACACTGCGAAGAAGGTCAGCAAACTGCCAGGCCTGGCCCCGCGTGAGAAATCCGACCTGGACAAGCTGCGCAAAGACCTGACCACCACCACCGAATACGCCCCGTTCTGGGTGATTCTGGCGGTCGCCCTGGCCTTGGGCCTGGGCACCATGGTCGGCTGGAAACGCGTGGTACTGACCATCGGCGAGAAGATCGGCAAGCAAGGCATGACCTACTCGCAAGGCATGTCGGCCCAGATCACCACCGCCAGCCTGATCGGCCTGGCCAACATCTTCAGCCTGCCGGTATCCACCACCCACGTCCTTTCCTCGGGCGTGGCCGGCACCATGGTCGCCAACAAAAGCGGCCTGCAAGGCGGCACGGTGAAAACCATCCTGCTGGCCTGGGTCCTGACCCTGCCGGCCACCGTCGCCCTGTCGGCCGGCCTGTTCTGGCTGGCGTCGAAAGCGCTGGGTAGCTGATAGACAGCTGTAATGAAAAAGGCGTGATTCGCAAGGATCACGCCTTTTTTATTGCTTCCAGAAATGGGACGCGGAGCGTCCCGGGCGGCATTCCCAAGCAGAGCGTGGGAACGATCAAAGCAAAAGCAGTCCGCCAGCCGCAACACCCGAAAAACCGATATTCACAAAAAACACTCAAAGCATGGTCGGCCAAAAGGCCGCCAGGAAGACAAAAAAAAGGGCAACCGAAGTTGCCCAAAATGCCTTGCGTGCTCATCAAATCCAGAAGAATCAACGCTTCTTGCGCTTGTTCGCATCCTTCCAGATAAAAAATCCAAACCCTGCAAAAAACAGAACCATCAGGCCCACAGTCAGGACCCCGGCAAACACCACGTTATCGAAAAACATGACTGGCCTCCTGGCCCCTGCTCTGCTGCGATGGAACCAAGTTAACCAATCAGGCAGGCGCAGGAATTGACCGGGATCAATGCCGGTCACCGCACGGAGGAAAGGAAGGGAAATAACTGACCTGCATCAAAGGATGCAGGGGAGATCAACGCTTTTTCGGTTTGTTTTTTGGCTTTTTTTTCGGCTTGCCCAACGGCATGGCCTGCTCGAAAGCCTGGCGTACCTCATTCAGGCGCTTCTCGTTGAGGTCATGGATACGCTTGGCGCGTTCAGTGTTGAGGTCGATCAGCTTGTCGTCTTGGCTCATGGCGTTCGGTGCATCGCTTGGACTGAATCACAACTGCCGGTTCACCGACAGGACTGCGCCAATAATGCGGCCTGACGCAGGCGCTGACCAGCCACTGACCTAAACGCTGTACAACAATTCATGTACCGCCCACCGGATTTGCCCGCACAATCGGCGCTTTGCCGTTAATAAGAAGGATCTGCGTCGTGCCCCTGCATCAGGATCTGCCCCCGCTGATGGCCTTGCGCGCTTTTGAAGCCGTGGCCCGTCATTTGAGTTTCATCAAGGCTGCCGATGAGCTGTCGGTGACCCAAAGCGCGATCAGCCATCAGGTGCACAAACTCGAAGAATTCCTCGATCAGCGATTGTTCGTGCGCCGCACCCGGGCGATCGATCTGACACCTGCCGGCGAACAGTATTACCGGCAAATCCAACCGGCCCTGGCCGCGATTGCCGCCGCCACCCACGAACTGCGCGGCGAGCGCCCCACCACTCTGCGCATCGGTCTGCTCGCTTCCTTCGCCACTTTATGGCTGGCACCACGTCTGGCGGACTTCCACGCGAAATACCCGAACATCCATGTCGAGCTGCTGCCCGCCGTGCAACTGGCCGACGTCGACGCCGGCGAGGTGGATCTGGCGATCCGCTATGGCAAGGGCGGCTGGGCGAGAGTCGAGGCCCGCCGGTTCATGGGCGAAACCCTGACACCGGTGTGCAGCCCGGCCTTCAAGGCCAAAGGCGTGAACAACGGGCCCTTGCTGATGGCCAAATCGCACCAGCCGTTCGAATGGATCGACTGGCAGCAACACAGCGGCATCGATCTGGCTCATGTGCCCAGCGTCATGCTCCACGACTACAACATCGTCGTCGAAGCGGCCGTGGCCGGTCAGGGCATTGCCATGGGTCGCCAGCGAATGATCGAACGACGAATCAAGGAAGGCGCCCTTGTGCCGGCCTTCGACACGCCGCCGATGCTCGGCGATATCGGCTATTGGCTGGTCACCCCGCAACGCCCGCCCACACCGGCGGCGCAAAGCTTCTGCCAGTGGCTGGAGGAAACCGCGAACGCGTGAATTTTTTGGATACGTCGGATTAAATCTATCCGTTTGTCGCCCTTCCCTCGGGACAACATGCTGAAGCCTTCATTCAGGAGGACTTCCCATGACCGATTCCCTCAGCCAACGTGTTCAACAACTCGGCCTGCGCCTGCCCGAACCGAGCCAGCCGATCGCCAATTACGTCAACCACGTGGTCAGCCAGAACAATTTGTTCATCTCCGGGCAGATTCCGTTGCTCGACGGCAAACCTGCGTTCATCGGGCGACTGGGCGAAGCGATCTCCGAGGAAGAAGGTGCCAACGCCGCCGAATTGGCGGCCCTGGGGCTGCTCGCCCAATTGAGCCATGCGCTGGGTGACGACCTGTCGAAACTGGTGCGCATCCTGCGCCTCGGGGTTTTCGTCGCCGCCGCACCGGACTTCAAGGCTCAGGGCGTCGTTGCCAACGGCGCCTCGAATCTGCTGGTCAACGCTCTCGGCGACAAGGGCCGTCACGTGCGCACCGCAGTCGGCGTGTCGAGCCTGCCGGCCGGCGTGGCGGTGGAAATCGACGCGATTTTCGAGATCAAGCCGTGAACATCGACGACCTCACGCACCTGCGCGCCGCCACACCCGGCTGCGCCCAGGTGATCCACTTCAACCACGCCGGCGCCTCGCTGCCAAGCCAGGCTACCCTCGACGCAGTGATCGAACAGTTGCAACGCGAAGCGCTCGGCGGGCCAATGGAATCGGCAGACAACCGGGTACAGGAACGCGCGCGCAATGCGGCCGCCGCCCTGCTCAACGCCGAACCCGAGGACATCGCCTTCGCCAGCAGCGGCTCGGCAGCCTGGAGTCAGGCGTTCAACGCACTGGGGCCGTGGCAGCCCGGGGAGCGAATTCTGGTGGGCCGCCATGAATGGGCCGGCAATCTGGCATGCATGGCCGAAGCGGTGAAGGCCGGCGCGCGGCTTGAAGTGATTCCTTGTGACGCCCATGGTGCGGTCGACCCGCAAGCTCTGGCGCAGATGATCGACGGCCAGGTACGGCTGATCGCACTCACCTGGCTGCCGGCCAACGGCGGCCTGATCAATCCCGCCGCGCAGATCGGCCGCGTGGCGCGGCGCCACGGCATCCCTTATTTCATCGATGCCGGTCAGGCGCTGGGGCAGTTGCCCTGTGACGTTCAGGCGTTGCAGTGCGACATGCTCAAGGGTGCCGGACGCAAGTTTCTGCGCGGCCCGCGCGGCACGGCGCTGATGTACATCCGGCCGGCATTTTTGCAACGGCTGCTCCCCGTGCAACGCGATGTATTGTCGGCGCCGTGGGACGGCAGACGATTCACCCTGCGCGACGACGCGCGCCGCTTTGAAACCAGTGAAGTATCGCTGGCCCTTCTGGCCGGGCTGGCCAATGCGCTGGAAGAGTACAACCGCCTCGGCGCAATCCCGGTTCGCCAGCAGATCGAACAACTGAGCAGCGAATTGCGCCAACGCCTGAAGGCGATTCCCGGCCTGACGCTGCGGGATCTCGGAGCGACCCACCAACAATCCGGGCTGATCGCCTTCACGCTGGAAGGCTGGGACAGCGTGGCGCTGAAGCAGACATTGGCCGAACGGCGAATCAACATCGGCGCCAATGGCGTGGCCTACACGCCGCTGGACATGCAGGCGCGCGGGCTGACAAATATCGCGCGGGTGGCGGTGAGCTATTTGAACACGCAGGAAGAGATCGACGTGTTGCTGGAAAACCTGACGGAATTGGCCGCCCGGCCTCAGATTTCGATGTCGACCCAAAGCCCCTGACGCGGCTGATCTTCCATCAGCGGTGCCACCGGCACGGTGTTGTCGGCATTCAGTTCGGTACCGGGCACGGCGAGATGCGCTTCGGGGTCATCGTCGGCTTCGCGGCGCCGGCGATCGCGCTCCTGCTGGCGGCGCTGCTCTTCGCGCAGCAGATAGCCGTCCTCTTCCGGATCGCGCTTTTGCAAGTCGATGGTGCTTTCGTTGGAGCTTTCCTGCACCGGCACCACAGGGGGAATATCCGGTCGCTGGCGGATCGGATCCTGCTGGGAGGTGATCGGCACGGCGCTCAGGGGGAGCATCGGTGGCAGCATATGAAGGGTCTCCTGTCAGCAGGTTATCGGCGGCGCCCAGGGTGCCTTGAGCCATCGGTCGCAAACTTGTGACCGGTTTGGCACTCAGGGGTGCCGCAACATCCCGTAAAACCGATGCATGACCTAATCTTCCCTGCAATTGGCCGATTGCGTTTAAAAGCCGGGCCGAGGCTCCTTATCCTTTGGCCTCGGGCCCTCATTCCGTTAAGATAGCCCGCTTTTTCAAGGTGGGAGTCAGGCAGCATGGCGCAGCAGTATCAACCGGGGCAACGCTGGATCAGTGACAGCGAAGCAGAGCTTGGTTTAGGCACCGTTCTGGCACAGGATGGCCGCTTGTTGACCGTGCTTTACCCGGCCACTGGCGAGACTCGCCAGTACGCGCTACGGAATGCGCCCCTCACCCGCGTGCGGTTCTCGCCCGGCGATTCGATCACGCACTTCGAAGGCTGGAAGATGACTGTCCAGCAAGTCGACGACGTCGACGGCCTGATGGTCTACCACGGCCTCAACGCGCAGAACGAAGCCGTCACCCTGCCGGAAACCCAGCTGTCGAACTTCATTCAGTTCCGTCTGGCCAGCGACCGCCTGTTCGCCGGCCAGATCGACCCGCTGGCGTGGTTCTCCCTGCGCTATCACACCCTGGAACACACCAGCCGCCAGTTGCAGTCTGCGCTCTGGGGCCTGGGTGGCGTGCGTGCACAACCGATCGCCCACCAGTTGCACATTGCCCGTGAAGTCGCCGACCGCATTGCGCCGCGTGTATTGCTGGCGGACGAAGTGGGTCTGGGCAAGACCATCGAAGCCGGTCTGGTGATCCATCGCCAGTTGCTGTCGGGCCGCGCCAACCGCGTGCTGATCCTCGTTCCGGAAAACCTCCAGCACCAATGGCTGGTGGAAATGCGCCGGCGTTTCAACCTGCAGGTCGCGCTGTTCGACGAAGAACGCTTTATCGAAAGCGATGCCACCAACCCGTTCGAAGACACCCAACTGGCGCTGGTGGCGCTGGAGTGGCTGGTCGACGATGAAAAGGCGCAGGACGCCCTGTTCGCTGCCGGCTGGGACCTGATGGTGGTCGACGAAGCCCACCATCTGGTTTGGCATGAAGACAAAGTCAGCCCGGAATACTCGCTGGTCGAACAACTGGCCGAAGTCATTCCCGGCGTGCTGCTGCTCACCGCGACACCGGAACAACTCGGTCAGGACAGCCACTTCGCCCGTCTGCGCCTGCTCGATCCGAACCGTTTCCATGACCTGGCCGCCTTCCGCGCCGAGAGCGAAAACTATCGCCCGGTGGCCGAAGCCGTTCAGGAGCTGCTGGACAAGGGGCGCCTGTCGCCGGCCGCGCACAAGACCATCCACGGCTTCCTCGGCAACGAAGGTGAAGCCCTGCTCACCGCCGTCAACGATGGCGACAGCGAAGCCAGCGCCCGACTCGTGCGTGAACTGCTCGACCGCCACGGCACCGGCCGCGTGCTGTTCCGTAACACCCGCGCCGCCGTGCAGGGTTTCCCGGAGCGCAAACTGCACCCGTACCCGCTGCCGTGCCCGGACGAATACCTGGAACTGCCGCTGGGCGAACACGCCGAGCTGTACCCGGAAGTCAGTTTCCAGGCCCAGCCGGACGCCAGCGAAGAAGAACGCTGGTGGAAATTCGACCCGCGCGTCGAGTGGCTGATTGACCAGCTGAAAATGCTCAAGCGCACCAAAGTGCTGGTGATCTGCGCCCACGCCGAGACCGCGATGGACCTGGAAGACGCCCTGCGCGTGCGCTCCGGCATCCCGGCCACGGTGTTCCACGAAGGCATGAACATCCTCGAGCGTGACCGCGCCGCCGCCTACTTCGCCGACGAAGAGTTCGGCGCGCAGGTGCTGATCTGCTCGGAAATCGGCAGCGAAGGTCGCAACTTCCAGTTCGCCCACCACCTGGTGCTGTTCGATCTGCCGTCGCACCCGGACCTGCTGGAGCAGCGGATCGGTCGTCTGGACCGGATCGGCCAGAAGCACATCATCGAACTGCACGTGCCGTACCTGGAAACCAGCCCGCAAGAGCGCCTGTTCCAGTGGTACCACGAAGCGCTGAACGCGTTCCTCAACACCTGCCCGACCGGCAACGCCTTGCAGCATCAGTTCGGCCCGCGCCTGCTGCCGCTGCTCGAAGAAGCCGACGATGGCCAGTGGCAAGCGCTGATCGACGAAGCGCGCACCGAGCGCGAGCGACTGGAAGCCGAGCTGCACACTGGTCGCGACCGCCTGCTGGAACTCAACTCCGGCGGCGCCGGCGAAGGTGAAGCGCTGGTCGAGGCCATCCTCGAACAGGACGATCAGTTCGCCCTGCCGATCTACATGGAAACCCTGTTCGACGCCTTCGGTATCGACAGCGAAGACCATTCGGAAAACGCTCTGATCCTCAAGCCGAGCGAGAAGATGCTCGACGCCAGCTTCCCGCTGGGCGACGACGAAGGCGTGACCATCACCTACGACCGCAACCAGGCGCTGTCGCGCGAAGACATGCAGTTCATCACCTGGGAACATCCGATGGTGCAGGGCGGCATGGATCTGGTGCTGTCCGGTTCGATGGGCAACACCGCCGTCGCGCTGATCAAGAACAAGGCGCTCAAACCAGGCACCGTACTGCTGGAACTGCTCTACGTCAGCGAAGTGGTTGCCCCGCGCTCGCTGCAACTGGGTCGCTACCTGCCGCCGGCCGCCCTGCGCTGCCTGCTCGACGCCAACGGCAACGACCTGTCGTCGCGTGTGGCCTTCGAAACCCTGAACGATCAACTGGAAAGCGTGCCGCGCGCCAGCGCGAACAAGTTCATCCAGGCCCAGCGCGACCAGCTGACGCCACGGATCAACGCCGGTGAAAGCAAGGTCGCCCCACGCCACGCCGAGCGCGTCGCCGAAGCCCGCCGTCGTCTGGCAGCCGACACCGACGAAGAACTGGCGCGCCTGACCGCGTTGCAAGCGGTCAACCCGACCGTACGCGACAGCGAACTGGACGCCCTGCGCAAGCAGCGTGAACAAGGTCTGGCGATGCTCGACAAAGCGGCGCTGCGACTGGAAGCGATCCGGGTGCTGGTAGCGGGCTGAACCGCCCTGCTCCATCGCCAAAAATGAAAAGGCCCGCAGTGATGCGGGCCTTTTTTGTACACCGCAGATCGTTCCCACGCTCCGCGCGGGAATGCCTCAAGGGACGCTCCGCGTTCCAGCTCTTGAATGGGACGCAGAGCGTCCCGGGCTGCATTCCCACGCACGCGTGGGAACGTTCAGGCGATGCAGGTCATCAAGCGGTAACGGCCTGACTCTGCGGCTCAACCACTGCCACCAGCCCTTCCTTCATCCGCTTCGCATCCCGCACAAAACACCGCGACGCGAGGAACAGGAACACCATGGTCAGGAACAGCGCCGCCGGAATCAGGTACATCGCATCATGCAGGCCGACAGCCTTGAACGCTTCGGTCATCTGCTCGGCACCCGCCGAGACCATCGCCGACTTGGCGAAGTGATCCGACAAACCGCCCACCACTACCGGCCCCAGGCCGCCGCCGAGCAGATACAACCCGGCGAAGAACAGCGCCATCGCCGTAGCCCGCAGGCGCGGCTCGACCACGTCCTGAATCGCCGTATACACGCAGGTATAGAAGTTGTAGGCGAACAGCCAGCCAACGCTGAACACCGCGACAAACACCCCGATCTCGATACGCCCGGCATGCAGCGCCCACGCCGTGCAAAGGGTCGAGATGATCAGGCTGAACGCGGCAAACAGCAGTCGCCCGTTGGCCACCCGCTGGTGAATCTTGTCGGCGATCCAGCCGCCGAGGGTCAACCCGACAAGCCCGGTCACACCGACGATCACGCCGGTCGCCACCGCCGCTTCCTGCAACGGCATCAGGAAATAACGCTGGAGCATCGGCACCAGGAACGAGTTGCAGGCGTAGGTCGCGAAGTTGAAGCACAACCCGGCCATCACCAGCCACAGGAAGGTCGGCACGGCGAGAACGCGGCGGATCGGCTTGTCGACTTTCTCCTGGGACACCTGCACGGTTTCCGCCGCGCCGCGCTTGGGTTCCTTGATGAAGAACATGAACACCGCCAGCACCAACCCTGGCACGGCGGCAATAAAGAACGGCGCGCGCCAGCTGTCGAACGCCTTGACCATCCAGCCGATGGTGAAGAAAGCCAGCAGCAGCCCCAGCGGCAGGCCGAGCATGAAAATGCCCATGGCCCGAGCGCGGCGATGGGCCGGGAACAGGTCGCCGATCAGTGAGTTGGCGGCGGGTGCGTAACTCGCTTCCCCGATGCCGATCCCCATGCGCACCAGCAGGAAACTCCAGAAACTGCCGACCAGACCGTTAACGGCAGTCAGCGCGCTCCAGGTCGCCAGGCCCCAGCCCATCAGTTTGCTGCGCGAACCGGTGTCGGCCAGGCGCCCCAGTGGTAATCCGGCAATCGCGTAGACCAGCGTGAACGCGGTGCCGACGATCCCGAGCTGGAAGTCGCTGAGGTGCCATTCCATGCGGATCGGTTCGATGATGATCGCCGGAATGGTGCGGTCGAAGAAATTGAACAGGTTGGCGAGGAACAGCAGGAACAGAATGCGCCAGGCATTCGCCGCTTGGGTCGAGTTCTGCATGGGTCCGTCTCTTTATTGTTATTGGGGCTTCACTGCCAACGCATCCGAGCCCGGGACCTGCAATCTAGTCACGCTCGTCGGGGCTGTCTGTCATCATTCGTCAGCCTGATGACAAGCCATGGCCGTGTAACGAAACGTAAGCCCTTGAAATGCTTCGAATCCCCCTGAAACCGGGGGTTTCGCGGAAAAATCCGGCAATGAAAAAATACTTTCGCGCCCCCCTTCCCAACGCCGTGGCAAAGCCTAGAATGGCCGCCGGATCCGTCCGGATCCTGCCGATCAATCCCTTTGATACCCCGCCCATGTCCGAAGCCAGTCCGTGTCTGAATTGCGGTGCCTGCTGTTCCCATTTTCGTGTTTCTTTTTTCTGGGGTGAATGCGCATCCTCCGGCGGGACAGTCCCCGATGAACTGGTCACTCAGATCACGCCCAGCCGGGTCGCGATGATCGGCACCGACCGCAAGGCGCCGCGCTGCACCGCGCTGGAAGGCGAAGTCGGAAAGTCAGTGGCCTGCACGATCTACGACAAGCGTTCCAGCCCCTGCCGCGAGTTCGAAGCATCGTGGGAAAACGGCGCGCAGAACATCGACTGTGACAAGGCACGTGCCCGTTTCGGCCTGCCGCCACTGCAACCGCACTGGAACGAAGTCGCCTGAACAGCGGCATCCGGGCACTTAGCGCCAATCGCTATGACGCTAATGCCGAAATCATTAGCGCCAATGTGCCACTATCGCTTGCACGGCAAAAACCGCCTCTATACTCCAGACATTCGCCTGCGTTGATGACGCAGTAAGGACGCACTCAGAGACGGGGCATGCTATGGAGTGGCTTGGTTTGCAATTTGTTGCCGAGCAGCCGGAGAGCGGGCAGGTCATCCTCAATTGCACACACAATCCCCTGTTGGTGCTGGTGGCCTACCTGGTCGCCTGCGCCGCGAGTTTCGCCACCCTCGACATGGCCGAACGGGTCGCCCACGCTGAAGAACCCGGTTCGCAGCGACTGTGGCGCTGGATCGGCGCAACCTGCCTGGCCGGCGGCATCTGGGCCATGCATTTCATCAGCATGCTGGCGTTCCAGGCGCCGATCGACATTCAGTACGATCTGCCCGTGACCCTGTTTTCGCTGTTAATTGCGTTACTCGCATCCTGGCTGGCGATGCACACCCTGAGCACGCCCCAACCAAGCCTGCTGGAATACCTCAAGACCGCCATCGTCATCGGCCTTGGCATCGCCGGCATGCACTACGTCGGCATGGCGGCCATCGAATCCGCCGCCACGACTTACTACCAACCCACTCTGTTCATCTCATCGATCGTGATCGCCATCGGCGCCAGCTTCGCCGCGCTGTGGGTGGCCGGTCATCTGCGCGAAGGCAACGGCCTGCACATCCAGATGCTCAAATACGTGGCGGCGCTGATTCTCGGCGCGGGCATCCTCAGCATGCACTTCACCGGCATGGCGGCACTGCAACTGGTGCTGCCCGAGGGGCAATTGCCGACTCAGGCGTCGCAAACCAGTCACTTGCAGTTGGGCCTCACCGTCGCGTTGATCACATTGCTGATCCTCGGCAGCGCCATCAGCGCCGCATTGGCCGACAAGAAGCTGCAGAACAAGGAACACGACCTGCGCCGGGTCAACGCCCTCCTCAGCCAGCTCGATCAGGCACGCATGTCGCTGCAGCACGTGGCCAACTACGACGCCCTGACCAACCTGATCAACCGGCGCGGTTTCAATCAGATCTTCGCGGAAAAACTCAGCCAGAAATCCAGCGAAGGCGGCATGCTGGCCGTGATGTTTCTCGATATCGACCACTTCAAACGCATCAACGACAGCCTCGGCCATGACGCCGGCGATCAACTGCTCAAGGTTATCGCCCAGCACATCAAGGGCTCGGTCCGTAGCCATGAAGACGTGGTGGCGCGGTTTGGCGGCGACGAGTTCTGCATCCTGATCGGCCTGCGCGACCGCGAAGAAGCGCGCAATCTGGCCCAGCGCATCATGCTCAAGATGAAAGAGCCGATCGAACTGGCCGGACGGCGCATGGTGATGACGACCAGCATCGGCATCAGCCTGTTTCCCGAAGACGGCACGACCTGCGATGAACTGCTCAAGCACGCAGATCTTGCGCTGTACCAGTCCAAGGGCGCCGGGCGCAACGGCGTGCACTTCTTCGATTCCAACCTGAAAAACCGCGCCAGCCTCGAGTTGCAACTGGAGGAAGAACTGCGCCATGCGCTGCGTGAAGAGAACGGCCTGCTGCTGTATTACCAGCCGATCTTCGAACTCAAGACCGGCAAGGTCACCAAGCTCGAAGCGCTGATCCGCTGGCAGCATCCGGTGCACGGCCTGCTCACCCCGGATCGCTTCATTGCCATCGCCGAAAACAACGGCCTGATCGCCGAGCTCGACAACTGGGTCCTGCGCAAGGCCTGTGAAGACCTCGGCGAGTTGTCGCGCCATGGTTGCGAAGACTTGAAGATCGCCTGGAACTGCTCACCGCTGAATCTGGCCCGGGAAGAACTGGCCAATGAAATCGAGCATGCCTTGCGCAGCGCCGGCGTCGCCCCGGAACGGCTGGAACTGGAAGTCACCGAAAACGCCTTGATGGGCAACATCGCCAACACCCTGGTGCTGTTGCGGCAGATCCGCGCCCTCGGCGTGTCACTGTCGATCGACGACTTCGGCACCGGCTATTCGTCGCTGGCCTACCTCAAGCGCCTGCCGCTCAACACCTTGAAGGTTGATCGCTCGTTCATCCTCGACATTCCCAAGGCCACCGCCGACATGGAGATCGTCCAGGCGATCATCGTCATGGCGCACACCCTGCATTTACAGGTGGTCACCGAAGGCGTCGAGAGCCTGGAGCAATACGAGTTCCTCGAGCGCTCGGGCTGCGACTTCATTCAGGGTTACCTGCTCAGCCGCCCGGTGCCACTGGCGGAACTGCGCCCGGTGCTGGAGGAAATCAACCAGCGCAAACACGCGCACACGGTCAATCCGCTGAGTCTGGCGCGCGGTACATTTGCACCAGTGTCGCTGGATCCTTCTGCAAAAAGCCTTGTGCCCCATGCAGGCGCATCAGTTGTGCGGCCAATCCGCTGATCGGCGTGGCCGAGCCGGTTTCCCGGGAAAACTTCACTGCGGTATCCAGATCCTTGAGTAGCGTGCGCACGTGCCACTTCACCGGCTCGAAACGGCTTTCGGCCATTTGCGGGGCGAGGATCTGCAACGGTCTGGAATCGGCAAAGCCACCGGCCAGCGCCTCGGCGATCAGGCTGGCATCGACCCCGGCCTGTTCGGCCAGCGCGACCACTTCGGCGATCACCAGCGCATTGCAGGCAACGATCATCTGGTTGCAGGCCTTGGTCACCTGGCCGGCGCCGACGCCGCCCATGTGCGTGACGCGCTGCCCGAGTTCGAGCAACACCGGGCGTACCCGATCAAGGTCCGCTGCATCACCGCCGACCATGATCGCCAGACTGCCCGCCTCGGCCCCGACCACTCCGCCGGACACCGGCGAATCGAGCCAGGCCATGCCCGTCTTGCCGGCAAGCTCAGCCGCCATTTCTCGGGTGGCCGTCGGTTCGAGGCTGGAAAAGTCCACCAGCAACTGACCGGGTTTCGCCCCTTCGGCCACGCCGGCCGGGCCGAACACCACCTCGCGCACCACCGCCGTGTCCGCCAGGCACAACATCACCACATCAGCCTGTTCACAGAGTTCGGCGGGGGTTGCCACCTGCCGGGCGCCGGCCTCGACCAGCGGCGCGCACTTGGCCGGGTTGCGGTTCCACACGGTCAACGGATAACCGGCGGCCAGCAGACGGCGGCACATCGGCAGGCCCATCAGGCCGATTCCGGCAAACCCCAACGAAGGTCGCGTTGACATCATTTAGCCTCCTTTTGATTAAAGATCGCCGAATAATGGCCGATCCATCATCAATCAGGAAAGGATTCCCCCGCGCGGCACTCAGGCCATCACCCTGACGCACGGGCCAAACACGCGCAGAAAAAAGACGCGAGATTCCCATTCCGTGAGGCTCGACGACAGCGGTCGCCGATCCAACCAGTCCAGGTAAATGGCGCACAATGACTTCTAAAAACAATCCGGCCACTGCGGTATCCGATCTGACTCTGAGCCCTGCGGCGAACAGCCCTGCCCCAATGAAGCCATTGCCACCTTCGCGTCCGCTGGGCACCCAGCAATACCTGTATTTCACCGAAACCAATACCGACCGCATCCTCGACAATCTCGATGGCCTGCGTGACCTGGTGTTCCCGCGCCCGCCGCATCTGGAAGGCGACAACGAACAGCACAACGACCAGGAATTCCCCTCGGTGTGCCTGATCGGCCTCGGTCGCTGCGGCTCCAACATCGCCCTCGACGTGGCAGAGCTGGTGTACAACGCGCGCAAGTTCTACCTCAACGAATTCAACAACGAAGATCGTCCTTCGAGCGAGCGTCGCCTGGCCGACAAAGGCTACAGCCCGGCCCAGTGGATCAAGACCAACCTGCGGATCGGCCCGAACAAGGGCAGCAAACCGGTGTTTCTGGTGGAACCGCTGGTGATGCTCGGCGACCTCGACAAGGACATTGCCGGGCGCATCCGTTTCTCGCGCAAGGGCGAAAAAAGCGGTTTCCTGCGCGATTACAGCAAGATGAAGATCATGGACTTGTCGGAAGTCCACGCCGGTGGCGCCGGTAACGCGCCGATCCTCGGCCAGTATCTGGCGAAGATCATCCTCAACAAGGACACCCAGCGCTTCTCCAGCCCTGACTGGAAAATGATCCACTCGTACCTGATCGACAGCTGCGGGATCAAGGCCAACCAGTCGCGCCTGTATTTCTCGATCTTCAGTGCCGGCGGCGGTACCGGTTCGGGCATGGCCTCGGAATTCGGCCTGGCTCAGCAGCACTCGTACATGAACAAGACGTTCGACACCAAGCCGATGGACGAGCATGACGGCAAGAGCGGTCATTCGTTCGTGTTCGAACCGATCTTCACCAGCGGCATCTGCGTACTGCCGAACATTTCCGACCACCGCAGCGAAATGTCCGAGGCGCTGCACATCAACGCCGGTCGCCTGCTGTGCAAATACCTGTCGGAAGAATGGGATTTCTCGTACAACTTCGCCAACGAAGACAGCAGCGAAGCCAGCGTCATGGGCCGTATCCGCCCATGGAACGCGATGATGCTGATCTCCAACGACATCATGCGTTACGCCGAAGAGAGCGATGACGGCAACATCCAGAACATTGATGTCAATGCGATGGAGAAACACGCCAACCAATATATCTCGCAGCAGATCTTCAACATTCTGACGGCCCAAGCGGTTACGACCGACTACGACCAGAACTATTTCCGTCGCGCCGGCATCGACATCGGCGAGACCATTCGCCTGGATGCCAACGACCTGTTCATGAGCCTGGCCGGCCCGGTGGCGATTGCCTACGCCGAGTCCGTGGTGCCGGAAACGCCGCCGCCGAGCAGCGACAAATTCAAGGTATTCGACAAAGAGCCGCAACGCCTGAACATCGACGACCTGTTCTTCCGCTCGATCGACCTGCCGCACTTCAACAAAGTGACCCAGGCCATCGAAGGCATCAGCCTGTTGCCGATCGAGTCCAAGCGCTATCGCGCGTCGCTGGAGCAGTACAAGAATTCCGGCTACGACGCGGCCGCGCTGCACGACCTGCACTTCTTCAAGAACTGCTCGTCGGTGGTCTCGATCGTTTCGCTGCCAAAAGACTACAAGCTGTCGTACATGGACCTGAACCGGTTGAAGACCCACCTCAACAGCCTGTTCCCCAACACCACGCTCAAGCGCTACGCGCTGGTGATAGGCGCCTCGGCCAACCTGTCGCTGACCACCCTGATCGCCAAGAGCCCTTGCCTGTCGGACGACTTCCTGACGCTGATCGTGGCGTTCATCAAGCGTTGCTTCGCCAAGACCCCGTACCGTTTCGATGACACCCTGGACAATTCGATCCTCGATTTCATCATCAGCGAAGCATTCGACGAAGACCGCATCGACGACCTGCTGAACGAGTTCGAGAACCCGGCGAAAATCCTCGATACCAACTGGTATGCGATCAAGCCGATGTACGAGAAGAAGTACCGCGAGCTGATCAACGACAAAGAGAAGTTTGTCTCGATCAACGACATTCGCCTGTCGCGCGATTGCGTGAAGAAGTCGATCAAGTACCTGCGCGAGATCTACCGTCACCGGATCGGCAAGACCAAGGTTATTTCCCTCAATAACCATACTGGCAAGTCTTACTCGGTCTGATCGAAGACCGGGTCGCCCCCATCGCTGGCAAGCCAGCTCCCACAGTTTTCGTGGTGTCCACAATATTGTGTTCACTCGGCCCCTGTGGGAGCTGCGGTGCGACGACTCGACTTGCCAGCGATGAGGCCCCGAAATTCCCTGAAAATTTCAGTCTTTCCAACATCCCGAAACAATTAAGCAGCCGTTAGGCTGCTTACTGAACTGTGCCCGTTACGTTTACGTCACCGTTATGCCACCCACGCTTGTGGCATTTCTCTACGGCAACGTGCCATCACGCTACTCGGCTACACACTTTTTCCCGGCAGTGACACGCACCACAAAAGGGCATCGATTCAGCGCGACGCCCTTTCCTGGATCAGAATCCACGGTCGCACCACAACCGACCACAACTCGGGATCGCGCTCAAGAATGTCTTGCGCCCGCGGCGCAGAGAGCTTGGCGACCTTATCTTCGCCCAGCCAGGCAGCCACTTTCGCGCTCTGATTCGATGCCATTGCCTCTGCCACGGCGATCAAATCCAGCTCGGCGCTGACCCATAACAGGTCACCCTTGGCAAAGAAGGGCTCCAGCTCCTTCCACGTAATAGTTGCGGTTTCACCAAGCAGCTTGGCATAGAGGGTGCTAGGTTCTTGATTCATGGGACTGTCCGGAAAAGAAATCGGCGCGAATGATAACGTCGGTGGTCCGGCAGAAAAACCCGGTTGCAAAAGGCCGTACCGAACGAAAAGAGCAGGAACGCCAGGGAATGCTGATGATTGGGTATAAACCCTCTGAACGCCCCGCCGCAATTCTGTCTTTTTCTTTCATTTAAGCGACACCCTCAGGTTTTGCCCCCTGGCGCCAGCTTCCCAGGCCAACAACCGGCGCTCTACACTGTACCGGTACAGTTGCCGGGGGCTTTTCCGGAGGGTATCGCCTAGATATCTGTCCCGGTTCTGCTGCTACGGCGTCAGGACTCTAAAAAATACAACAGTAAGAGTGGAGCACTATGACTAAGGCTACTAAGCAGATTTCCAAACTGTTTGCCGCTATGGTTCTGGCCGGGGTTGCCAGCCATTCGTTCGCGGCTGACACCATCAAGATCGGTATCGCCGGCCCCAAAACCGGTCCAGTAGCCCAGTACGGCGACATGCAGTTCAGTGGCGCGAAAATGGCCATCGAACAGATCAACGCCAAAGGCGGCGTCGACGGCAAGAAGCTCGAAGCCGTTGAATACGATGACGCTTGCGATCCTAAACAAGCGGTAGCGGTTGCGAACAAGGTCGTCAACGACGGCGTCAAGTTCGTGGTCGGTCACCTGTGCTCCAGCTCCACTCAGCCTGCTTCGGACATCTACGAAGACGAAGGCGTGATCATGATCACCCCGGCTGCCACCAGCCCGGACATTACCAACCGTGGTTACAAAATGGTCTTCCGCACCATCGGTCTGGACAGCGCCCAGGGCCCTGCCGCCGGTAACTACATTGCCGATCACGTGAAGCCGAAAATCGTCGGCGTGCTGCACGACAAGCAGCAGTACGGTGAAGGCATCGCCACCGCCGTCAAATCCACCCTCGAGAAGAAAGGCACCAAGGTTGCCGTGTTCGAAGGCGTCAACGCCGGCGACAAGGACTTCTCCGCGATCATCGCCAAACTCAAGCAAGCCAACGTCGACTTCGTCTACTACGGCGGCTACCACCCGGAGCTGGGCCTGATCCTGCGTCAAGCCCAGGAAAAAGGCCTGAAAGCCAAGTTCATGGGTCCGGAAGGCGTGGGTAACGACTCGATCACCCAGATCGCCAAGGACGCATCCGAAGGCCTGCTGGTGACCCTGCCGAAATCCTTCGACCAGGATCCGGCCAACGTGGCCCTGGCCGATGCATTCAAGGCCAAGAAAGAAGACCCGAGCGGTCCGTTCGTGTTCCCGTCCTACTCGGCAGTTGAAGTGATTGTCGGCGGTATCGCTGCGGCCAAGTCCGAAGACCCTGCCAAAGTGGCTGAAGCCATTCACGCCGGTACTTTCAAGACCCCGACCGGCGATCTGAGCTTCGACGCCAAGGGCGACCTGAAGGACTTCAAATTCGTGGTTTACGAGTGGCACAACGGCAAACCTAAAACCGAAGTGTCGCCTCAGTAAGGCGCTGCCTGACTGACTGCCAATAAAGCCCACGGCGTGCCGTGGGCTTTGTTTTACGAATGTATTGGGCCGCGCTGGCGTGATCCGCCAGTCTCCCCACCTGAAAATCTCAAAACCGTCATCAGCGGTTCGCTGGCAAAACCCGGATTCGAAGTGGATAAAGATCCACGGGACCGGGCGGGAAAATGACTCCACCAGTGAAATGCGTATCAGGTTTTTAGGAGCGCTGTAATGCCTGACATCTATCACTTCTTCCAACAGCTGGTTAACGGCTTGAACGTTGGCAGCATGTATGCCCTGATCGCCATCGGCTACACGATGGTCTACGGCATCATTGGAATGATCAACTTCGCCCACGGCGAGGTGTACATGATCGGTTCCTACGTGGCGTTCATCGCCATCGCCGGGCTGACCATGATGGGACTCGAAAGCGTCCCGCTGTTGATGACCGTGGCGTTCATCGCCAGCATCGTCGTCACCAGCTCCTACGGTTACAGCATCGAACGCATTGCCTACCGCCCGTTGCGCGGCAGCAACCGTCTGATCCCGCTGATTTCCGCGATCGGTATGTCGATCTTCCTGCAGAACACGGTTCTGCTGGCGCAAGACTCCAAGGACAAAGCTATCCCCAACCTGATTCCGGGCAATTTTGCCTTCGGCCCAGGTGGCGCACATGAAGTGCTGATTTCCTACATGCAAATCGTGGTGTTCGTGGTGACCCTGATCGCCATGCTCGGCCTCACGCTGTTCATCTCCCGCTCTCGCCTGGGCCGCGCCTGCCGCGCCTGCGCCGAAGACATCAAGATGGCCAACCTGCTGGGCATCAACACCAACAACATCATCGCCCTGACCTTCGTCATCGGTGCTGCGCTGGCGGCCGTCGCGGCCGTGCTGCTGAGCATGCAATACGGCGTGATCAACCCGAACGCCGGTTTCCTCGTCGGCCTCAAGGCCTTCACCGCTGCGGTACTGGGCGGGATCGGCAGCATCCCCGGCGCCATGCTCGGCGGGCTGGTGCTCGGGGTGGCGGAAGCCTTTGGTGCCGATATCTTCGGCGACCAGTACAAGGACGTCGTGGCTTTCGGCTTGTTGGTTCTGGTGCTGTTGTTCCGTCCGACCGGCATTCTGGGCCGTCCGGAGGTTGAGAAAGTATGAACAGGAATCTTAAACAGGCGCTGTTCAGCGCCTTGCTGGTCTGGGCCGTGGCCTATCCGGTACTGGGACTGAAACTGACCATCGTCGGCATCAACCTGGAAGTGCACAACACCAGCCCGGCCATTCTGGCGACCATCGCCATCTGCTCGGTGCTGATGTTCCTGCGGGTGCTGTTCAACCAGCAGATCAGCAAGGCGTGGCGTTCGTCGCCGGGCATGCCGCTGATCCCGGCCAAGGCCAGCAACTTCCTGACCCTGCCGACCACCCAGCGCTACTTCATCATCGCGCTGATCATCGGTGCGCTGGTGTGGCCGTTCTTTGGCTCCCGTGGCGCGGTGGACATCGCGACGCTGATCCTGATCTACGTGATGCTCGGCCTGGGCCTGAACATCGTGGTCGGTCTGGCCGGTCTGCTCGACCTGGGTTACGTCGGCTTCTACGCCGTCGGCGCCTACAGCTACGCGCTGCTGTCGCACTACTATGGCCTGAGCTTCTGGATCTGCCTGCCGATTGCCGGCCTGATGGCGGCGACGTTCGGCTTCCTGCTCGGTTTCCCGGTATTGCGTCTGCGCGGCGACTATCTGGCGATCGTGACCCTGGGTTTCGGGGAAATCATCCGCCTGTTCCTGCGTAACCTGACCGACATCACCGGCGGCCCGAACGGCATCAGCAACATCGAGAAACCGACGTTCTTCGGCCTGACCTTCGAACGCAAGGCCGCGGAAGGCCTGCAAACCTTCCACGAGTACTTCGGCCTGGAATACAACTCGATCAACAAGGTGATCTTCCTCTACCTGGTTGCCCTGCTGCTGGCGCTGGCGGCGCTGTTCATCATCAACCGCCTGCTGCGCATGCCGATCGGCCGTGCGTGGGAAGCACTGCGTGAAGATGAGATTGCCTGCCGTGCGCTGGGTCTCAACCCGACCGTGATCAAGCTGTCGGCGTTCACCCTAGGCGCGAGCTTCGCCGGTTTTGCCGGCAGCTTCTTCGCCGCCCGTCAGGGTCTGGTGACGCCGGAATCGTTCACCTTCATCGAGTCGGCGATCATCCTCGCCATCGTGGTGCTGGGTGGCATGGGCTCGCAGCTGGGCGTGATTCTCGCGGCCGTGGTGATGATCCTGCTGCCGGAAATGATGCGTGAGTTCAGTGAGTACCGCATGTTGATGTTCGGCGCCCTGATGGTGCTGATGATGATCTGGCGACCTCAAGGTCTGCTGCCCATGCAACGTCCTCACATGGAGCTGCGCAAATGAGCCGCGAGATCCTGAAAGTCGAAAATCTGAGCATGCGCTTCGGCGGCCTGCTGGCGGTCAACGGCGTGGCCCTGACCGTGAAGGAAAAACAGGTGGTGGCACTGATCGGGCCGAACGGCGCCGGCAAGACCACCGTGTTCAACTGCCTGACCGGTTTCTACCAGCCGTCGGGCGGCAGCATCCTGCTGGACGGCGAGCCGATCCAGGGCCTGCCGGGCCACAAGATCGCCCTCAAAGGCGTGGTGCGCACGTTCCAGAACGTGCGGTTGTTCAAGGACATGACGGCGGTCGAGAACCTGTTGATCGCCCAGCACCGTCATCTGAACACCAACTTCCTGTCCGGCCTGTTCAAGACCCCGGCGTTTCGCAAGAGCGAGCGCGAGGCCATGGAGTTCGCCGAGTACTGGCTGGAAAAGGTCAACCTGAAAGAGTTCGCCAACCGCCCCGCCGGCACCCTGGCCTACGGTCAGCAGCGTCGCCTGGAAATCGCCCGCTGCATGATGACCCGTCCGCGGATTCTCATGCTCGACGAACCGGCCGCCGGCCTGAACCCGAAGGAAACCGAAGACCTCAAGGCGCTGATCAGCGTGCTGCGTGAAGAGCACAATGTGACCGTGCTGCTGATCGAACACGACATGAAACTGGTCATGAGCATTTCCGACCACATCGTCGTGATCAACCAGGGCACGCCTTTGGCCAACGGCACGCCGGAACAGATCCGCGACAATCCTGAAGTGATCAAAGCCTACCTGGGGGAAGCGTAAATGCTGCAGTTCGAAAACGTTTCCACCTTCTACGGCAAGATCCAGGCCCTGCACAGCGTCAACGTCGAAGTCCGCCAGGGCGAGATCGTGACCCTGATCGGCGCCAACGGTGCCGGCAAGTCCACGCTGCTGATGACGCTGTGCGGTTCGCCGCAGGCCCACAGTGGCAGCATCCGCTACATGGGTGAGGAACTGGTCGGCCAGGACTCGTCGCAGATCATGCGCAAAAGCATCGCCGTGGTGCCGGAAGGCCGTCGGGTGTTTGCCCGCCTGACTGTCGAAGAAAACCTGTCCATGGGCGGATTCTTCACCGACAAGGGCGACTATCAGGAACAGATGGACAAGGTTCTCGGACTTTTCCCACGCCTGAAAGAACGCTTCAACCAGCGTGGCGGCACCATGTCCGGCGGCGAACAGCAAATGCTCGCCATCGGCCGCGCGCTGATGAGCAAGCCGAAACTGCTCCTGCTCGACGAGCCGTCGCTGGGCCTGGCACCGATCATCATCCAGCAGATCTTCGACATCATCGAACAGCTGCGCAAGGACGGTGTGACGGTGTTCCTGGTCGAGCAGAACGCCAACCAGGCGCTGAAAATCGCCGACCGCGCCTACGTGCTGGAGAACGGCCGGGTGGTCATGCAAGGCACCGGTGAAGCGCTGCTG
The DNA here is from genome assembly GCF_002113215.1 of Pseudomonas sp. B15(2017). Lineage (NCBI taxonomy): Bacteria > Pseudomonadati > Pseudomonadota > Gammaproteobacteria > Pseudomonadales > Pseudomonadaceae > Pseudomonas > Pseudomonas sp. B15(2017). The sequence continues at coordinate 271,719 of NZ_NEJZ01000005.1, read as the reverse complement.
ACCGACCCGAAAGTACGCGAGGCGTACCTCGGCGGTTGATGGATCGCAGCAAACAGAAAACGGCCTTCGGGCCGTTTTCTGTTTGTGCCGGAAAAAAACTTTTACCGATCGCTGTAACGCATCGCCAAGTCGTTTCTCTAGTGGGGCAAGCAAGCGCATTCGCTTGTTCAACCCAAGTAAAAGACCGGAGAAACATCATGACTGCTACCACCCGCACCCTGTCCGCCACCGCCCTGGTTCTGGCCCTCGGTTCTGCCCTGAGCATGGCCGCCGTTTCGACCGCTCAGGCCGCCGACAACAGCAACATGGAAAAATGCTTCGGCGTGGCCATGAAAGGTCATAACGACTGCGCCGCCGGCGCCGGCACCACCTGTGCAGGCACAGCGAAAATGGATTACCAGGCCAACGCCTGGAAATTCGTACCGAAAGGCACCTGCACCACCACCGAAAGCAAGACCTCGCCGACCGGTTTCGGCCAGATGGAAGCCTTCAAGGCCAAGTCCTGATCCACGGCCTGCCCGAGTGACGAACATGATCACCTCCTGCGACCATGCCTCCCCCCGCACTCGGGCAGCCCTCACCGGGCTCCCGCCCCGCGCCGGGCTGGGGCTCAAGACCGGGCACTTTCGTGAAGTGCTCGGTTCTCTTCCGGGCATCGGATTCTTCGAGGTCCACGCCGAAAACTACATGGTGGCCGGCGGCCCGTTCCATCATTTTCTGGGTTTGATCCGCGAGGCGTATCCGCTGTCGCTGCACGGTGTCGGGCTGTCTATCGGTACCGAAGGCGCGCTGGATGTCCAGCACCTCAAACGCCTGGCGGCACTGATCGAGCGCTATCAACCCCAATCCTTTTCCGAACACCTGGCCTGGTCCAGCCATGGCCCGGTGTTTCTCAATGATTTGCTTCCTCTGGCGTATGACACACCGACGCTGAACCGCGTCTGTGACCACATCGACCAGGTGCAGAACACCCTCAAACGCCCGATGCTCCTGGAAAACCCGGCAACCTATCTGGCGTTCGAGCGCTCGACCATCGACGAAGCGGATTTCATCCGTGAAGTCGTCCGGCGCAGTGGCTGCGGCCTGTTACTGGACGTGAACAACGTCTACGTCTCGTGCATCAACCATCAACGTGATCCCTTGGCCTATCTCGACGCACTACCTCTGCGCGCGGTGGGCGAGATTCATCTGGCGGGGTTCGCTGAAGACTCCGACAGCCTCGGTGATCGTTTGCTGATCGACGATCACGGCGCGCCAATCGATCAAGCCGTCTGGTCTTTGTACCGGCAAGCGCTGGAACGCGTCGGCCCGGTGGCGACGCTGATCGAACGGGACAATCAGGTGCCGGCCTTTAACGTGCTGTTGGCAGAAGCGCAGCAAGCCGATGCGCTGTTGCTGGGTGCGGGAGCTCGGCCATGAGCACTCAAACCGCGTTCAGCGCCGCGTTGCTCGATACCGGGCTGCCCTGCCCCGACGGTTTGTGCAGCGCCAACGGCGCCGATCCGGCCAGCCGTTTCGCGGTCTACCGCAACAACGTGCAGGGTTCGCTGATCAACGCACTGGCCGACAGCTATCCCGTGGTGATGCAGTTGGTGGGTGACGAATTCTTCCAGGCCATGGCCGGCGTTTTCGTGCAAAGCCATCCGCCACACAGTCCGTTGATGAGCGACTACGGCAGTGAGCTGGCGGACTTCATCAGCAGATTCGAACCTGCCGCGAGCGTCCCCTATCTGGCCGACGTCGCGCGGCTGGAACGCTTGCGCACGCTGGCTTATCACGCGGCCGATGCTTTGCCTTTGAGTCAGGAGCGGATCGCCGCCGTGTTTGCAGATGCCGATGCGCTGAATGAACTGCGCATCGGCCTGCACCCTTCGCTGCATCTGCTCGATTCAAGCTTCGCCGTAGTGAACATCTGGGCCGCGCATCAGCACGACGCCACACTGGCCGGGATCGATCCTCTTCACGCCCAACACGCGTTGATTCTGCGCAACGGACTGGAGGTCGAGGTGTTCGCCGTGGATCGCGGCGCCGGCCAGTTCATTCGCCACCTCAAGGCCGGCCTGTCACTCACGCAGGCGCTGGAGTCCGCCGAAGCCTTCGACCTCAGCCAGACCCTCGCCCTGCTGATCAACCGCCAAGTCATCACTCATTTCTATCCAAAGGTGTCGTCATGAACAGTCTCGTTGCGCGCGCCATCGCGCTGCTGGAAAAAATCCCACACAGCCTGATCGCCTTCATCGCGCGTTTTTCCATCGCGGCGGTGTTCTGGAAATCCGGACAGACCAAGGTCGAGGGCCTGGCCATCGACCTGATCGACGGAACATTCCAGATTGGCTGGCCGCATCTGGCGGACTCGACGATTCCGCTGTTCCAGAGCGAATACCACGTGCCGTTGCTGTCGCCGGACATCGCCGCGCACATGGCGGCGTTTGCCGAGCACTTCTTCCCGATGCTGATCCTGATCGGCTTCGCCACACGGTTTTCAGCGCTGGCCTTGCTGGGCATGACGCTGGTCATCGAGCTATTCGTCTACCCCGACGCCTACCCGACTCACGGCACCTGGGCAGCGGTTCTCCTGTACCTGATGGCCACCGGGCCGGGCAAAGTGTCGATCGATCACTTGATCGCCAGGCACTACAACCGGTCCAGCGCTTCGCCGCTGAGTTTGAACCAGCCGATCAGGTAATCCGCCAGCACCTGAGTACGTTTCGGTAATCCCCCCTGATAAGGGTGCACCAGGTACATCGGCATGCGACGGGTCTGAAAATCGCGAAGGAGCCAGCGCAATCGGCCGTCAGCCAATTCCGCCTGCAACAGATAGGACGGCAGGCGAGCGATCCCGGCGCCGGCCAGTGCGGCTTTCTTCAACAGGTTGTAGTGATTGCTGGCGAACGGTCCCGACACCCGCACCCGCAGCAGTTCGTGTTGCTGGTGATAAAGCCATTCCTCGCGACCGCTGTAATGACTGTTGAGCAGGCAACGGTGTTCGGCCAGTGCCTGCGGCGTCAGTGGTTCACCAAAACGTTCCAGATAGGCGGGGCTGGCGCAGGTCATTTCCTGCCAGGCCAGCAGCGGCCTGGCCACCAGTCGCTCGTCATTGGCGACCTCGGTGCGAATCGCCAGATCGAAGCCGTCGCGGGACAGGTCGCGGTAGCTGTTGTTCAGCTCCAGTTCGATCTGCACTTCGGGGTATTTCTGCGAGAAGTCCAACAGCAAACCGTCGAAGAACGTTTCTCCCAGCGACACCGGAACCGTCATACGCACCGGGCCAGCCATGTCGTCCTTCAATCGCGCCAATGCCTGACGCGCTCGCTCTACCTGGACTACAAGCGCCTGTGCCTGTGGCAACAACGCCGCACCGGCCGCGGTCAGGCTCAGCCGACGCGTCGTACGTTGCAGCAACACCACGGAAAAACGCGCCTCCAGCTGACTGATACGCTTGGACAACTGCCCCTTGCTGCACCCCAATTGCTGCGCCGCCAGGGTAAAACTGCCGGCCTCGATCAACACCGCGAACGCCGCCAGATCATCCATCTCGCTCATGGATTGTTTCCATTTGAAAACCAAAGGTTGCTCATTAGTGCGCTTATCCGCAGAAAAAACCACTCTAGACTGAAACCTCGTTCAATCACTTGAGGCAATCACGATGAAAATTCTGTTGATCGGCGCCGGCGGCACCATCGGTTCGGCGGTGGACAAAGAGCTGTCGCAGCGTCATGAAGTCATTCGTATCGGCCGCAACAGCGGCGATTTCCAGGTGGATATCAGCGACAGCGCATCGATTCGCAAATTGTTCGAACAGACCGGCAAGTTCGACGCGCTGGTGTGTGCCGCCGGCAACGTAACCTTCGCCCCGCTGGGTGAAATGACCGAAGACAGCTTCGCCCTCGGCCTGAAAGACAAGTTGATGGGCCAGGTCAATCTGCTGTTGATCGGCCGCGAATTCGCCAACGACGGCGCATCCTTCACCTTCACCACCGGCGTGCTCAGCCACGATCCGATCCGCAGCGGCGCGTCGGCTGCACTGGTCAACGGCGCGCTCGACAGTTTCGTCCGCGCAGCGGCCATCGAGCTGCCACGCGGTCTGCGCGTCAACTCGATCAGCCCGACCGTGCTGGTGGAAGCCATGGGCAGTTACGCCCCGTACTTCCGTGGCTACAAGCCGGTTCCTGCGGCGGATGTGGCATTGGCCTACGCCAAAAGTGTCGAAGGCTTGCAGACAGGTCAGACATTTCACGTGGGCTAAACCCTTGTGATGAACGGTCAGCCTGCGTAACGTGGCGACACTTGTCTGGAGAGCCAAAGATGCGTGTTGCCCGTTCCCTGATCGTTGTTGCCCTGCTCCCGTTGTTTGCCGCGTGCCAGTTGTTCGATGGTGCGCGGGAAAGTGCCTCCCACGTCGGCCAGACGCGGATGCAGGGACAACTGACCGCTGCCGACGGCAAACTGGTGTTCCAGGCGTGCGGCGAGCAGCGCCAGTACGTGGTCAATGACATCGGCGGCACCAGCATCCTGCAAGAGGCCGCCACCCTGGCCGATCAACAGGGCAAGTTGTTCGCCGACGTGCGCGGAAAGATCGCCGGCGACCGCCTCGACCTGACGCAGCTCTATCGCGTCGAACGTTCCGGCACTGCCTGTGACGACCCCAACTTCAAACAGCTGATCCTGCGCGCCTCCGGCCATGGCCCGGAATGGAACGTCAAGGTCAGCGGCAAGGGCCTGGTCCTCGACCGCGAAGGCCAGCCACCACTCGCCGTGCCCTACGTCGAAGAGCAACTGGGCGACGGTCGTTTCAACCTCAGCAGCGAAGCCAACAACCAGCGCATCGAGTTGTGGGTAGCGCCGCAGCGCTGCGTCGACAGCAACACCGGCAGCGTGCAGCACATGAGCGCCGAGTTGCGTATCGACGGCAAGGTACAGCGCGGTTGCGGGTATTTCGGCGGTTCACGTAACGACTGATCGTTTTACCCTCACGGGATCCGGCCGTTGCGGCTTATAATCGCCGCCTTCAAACGCCCTGGCGCAGTTGTGCGCCCCGCGAACCGGATCCTGTCATGTTACGAATCACCGAACTCAAGCTGCCGATCGACCATCCCGACGAAGACCTGCGCGCTGCCATCGTGCAACGCCTGGGCATCGCCAGCGATGACCTGCTCGATTTCACCTTGTTCAAGCGCAGCTACGATGCGCGCAAAAAGTCCTCCGAACTGTGCTTCATCTACACCATCGACCTCGAAGTGCGCGACGAGGCCAAAGTGCTGGGCAAGTTCGCCGACGACCGTAACGTCAACATGGCGCCGGATGTCAGCTACAAATTCGTCGGCCAGGCGCCAAGCGACCTGAACCAGCGCCCGATCGTGGTCGGGTTCGGCCCGTGCGGGATCTTCGCCGGCCTGTTGCTGGCGCAGATGGGCTTCAAGCCGATCATCCTCGAACGCGGCACCGAAGTGCGCCAGCGCACCAAGGACACCTGGGGCCTGTGGCGTAAAAGCGTGCTCAACCCCGAGTCCAACGTGCAGTTCGGCGAAGGCGGCGCGGGCACGTTCTCCGACGGCAAGCTGTACAGCCAGATCAAGGATCCGAAATTCCTCGGCCGCAAGGTTCTGCATGAATTCGTTAAGGCCGGCGCGCCGGAAGAAATTCTTTACGTCAGCAAGCCGCACATCGGTACGTTCCGTCTGACCGGCATGGTCGAGACCATGCGTGAAGAAATCCGCTCTCTGGGCGGTGAAGTACGCTTCCAGGAGCGTGTCACCGACGTGCTGATCGAGGACGGCCAACTGGTCGGCGTCGAACTGGCCAGCGGCGAGATCCTGCATTCGAAACACGTGATTCTGGCGCTGGGCCACAGTGCCCGCGACACTTTCCGCATGCTCCACAGCCGTGGTGTGTTCATGGAAGCCAAGCCGTTCTCGGTGGGTTTCCGCATCGAGCACCCGCAATCGCTGATCGACCGCGCGCGCCTCGGCAAGTACGCCGGCCACCCCAAGTTGGGAGCCGCCGACTACAAACTGGTGCACCACGCCAAAAACGGCCGTTCGGTCTACAGCTTCTGCATGTGCCCGGGCGGCACGGTGGTGGCGGCGACTTCCGAGCCGAACCGCGTAGTCACCAACGGCATGAGCCAGTACTCGCGTAACGAGCGTAACGCCAACTCCGGCATCGTTGTCGGCATCACCCCGGAAGTCGATTATCCGGGCGGCCCGCTGGCCGGGATCGAGTTGCAGGAACGTCTGGAATCCCACGCTTTCATCCTCGGCGGCAGCGACTACAAGGCGCCGGCGCAATTGGTCGGCGACTTCATCAATGGCATTCCTTCGACCGAGTTGGGCGAAGTCGAGCCGTCATACAAACCGGGCGTCGCTCTGGGCGATCTGGCCCTGGCGCTGCCGGAATTTGCCATCGAAGCCATTCGTGAAGCATTGCCGGCGTTCGAGAAACAGATTCGCGGTTATTCACTGCACGATGCGGTGCTGACGGGAATCGAGACCCGCACCTCGTCACCGCTGCGCATCACGCGTAACGAGGCGCTGCAGAGCATGAACGTCAAAGGTCTGTTCCCGGCCGGCGAAGGCGCGGGTTATGCGGGCGGGATTCTGTCGGCGGGTGTGGACGGGATTCGGATTGCGGAAGCCGTGGCACGAGACATCCTGGGCCTCGAAGCCTGATAAACAAGCTTTGAAGTGACACAACCCCTGTGGGAGCGAGCTTGCTCCCACAGGGGTATTCGGCGTCAGATATTGGCGCGTAATACGCTGGCCGGCAGCGCCTCACCCCGTTCGGCACTCGCCGCCACGACCGCTATCAATCCCTCCAGCTCATAACCCTGCGCCTTGAGCCACGCCTGATCGTAGTAGGTGTCCGCATAGCGCTCGCCGCCATCGCACAGGATCGCCACGATCGACCCCGACTCCCCCGCCGCTTTCATCTGCTGCGCCGCCATCAACGCACCGATCAGGTTGGTCCCGCTCGACCCGCCCACATGCCGGCCCAGACGCTGCGCCAGGTAATGCATGGCCGCCAGCGACAAGGCATCCGGCACCTTGACCATCGCATCGATCACCTTGGGCAGGAACGACGCCTCCACCCGTGGCCGGCCGATGCCTTCGATCCGCGAACCGTGATCCAGCCGCAAACTCGCGTCGCCGGTCTGGTAGTAGTCGAAGAACACCGAACGCTCGGCGTCGGCGCAGAGCACACGGGTGCAGTGCTGGCGATAACGCACGTAACGGCCGAGGGTCGCGGTGGTGCCGCCAGTGCCGGGGCTGGAAATCAACCAGGTGGGGCACGGGTGTTGCTCGTAGCGCATCTGCTGGAAGATCGACTCGGCGATGTTGTTGTTCGCCCGCCAGTCCGTGGCGCGCTCGGCGTAGGTGAACTGGTCGATGAAATGACCGTCGTGCTCGCGGGCCAGGCGTTCGGACTCGGCGTATATCTGCGTCGGGTCTTGCACCAGATGACTCTGGCCACCGTAGAACGCAATCTGCGCGATCTTTTCCCTGGACGTGGTCGCCGGCATCACCGCAATGAACGGCAGGCCGAGCATCCGCGCGAAGTACGCTTCGGAAATCGCCGTCGAACCGCTGGACGCCTCGATCACCGGCGCGCCGGGTTTCAGCCAGCCGTTACACAAGGCGTAGAGAAACAGCGAACGGGCCAGCCGATGCTTGAGGCTACCGGTCGGGTGGCTGGATTCATCCTTGAAGTACAACTCGATGCCCGCGAACCCCGGCAGCGGCAAGGGGATCAGGTGAGTGTCGGCGCTGCGCTGGAAGTCCGCTTCGATGATCCGGATGGCTTCGCGGGCCCACTGTCGGTTGTCGCTCATGGCTGTCGTTCTCATTGAATCGGGCAGAAGTGCCTTCACAGGCTCAGCCCCCAAGCTTAGGAAAAAACCTACAGCACTGACAGATACAGCTGAGCTTCAATACCTTTGGCAACTGCTAGGCTCTGCTGCAGGTCTGGCATGCGCCTTGTAACCATATATAACAAAAAAGAATATAACTTTTGTTTTAACAACTAACAGTACGGGTTAGGGTGTGCCACCTTTTGACTTTATCGATGGAGATCGACCTTGCCTCTGCGTAGCACTTTCACGCGTTTCTTTCAGTTGGAAGCTGCCAGCGGTCTGTTACTGATCGCCGCGGCCATCCTGGCTCTAATCATCAACAACTCGCCGCTGTCGTGGTTGTACAGCGGCCTGCTCGACACTCCGGTGGTGGCGCAGATCGGCGCGTTGAAGATCGCCAAGCCCCTGCTGCTGTGGATCAACGACGGTCTGATGGCGCTGTTCTTCCTGCTGATCGGCCTGGAAGTGAAGCGCGAAGTGCTCGACGGCCAGTTGTCGAAACCGTCGCAGATCGTCCTGCCCGGCGCGGCGGCCATCGGCGGCATGCTGGTGCCGGCGCTGATCTACTGGTTCCTCAACCGTGACAACCCGGCCGCCCTCGACGGCTGGGCCATTCCGACCGCCACCGACATTGCCTTCGCCCTCGGCGTGCTGGCCTTGCTCGGCAAGCGCGTGCCGGTGTCGCTGAAGCTGTTCCTGATGACATTGGCCATCATCGACGACCTCGGCGCCATCGTGATCATTGCGATCTTCTACTCCGGCGAGCTCTCGACCCTGTCGCTGGGCCTCGCTGCCGCGTGCATCGCGGCGCTGGTGGCGATGAACCGGCTCGGGGTGGTCAAGCTCGGGCCGTACATGATCATCGGGTTGATCCTCTGGGTCTGCGTGCTCAAGAGCGGTGTTCACGCGACGCTGGCGGGTGTGACCCTGGCTTTCTGCATTCCGCTGCGCACCAGGAATGCCGAGCCTTCGCCACTGCTGACCCTCGAACACGCGCTGCACCCGTGGGTCGCCTACGGCATCCTGCCGCTGTTCGCCTTCGCCAACGCCGGCCTGTCGCTGACCGGCGTGACCGCCGAAAGCTTCACCCACCAGGTTCCGATGGGCATCGCCGTCGGCCTGCTGCTGGGCAAGACCATCGGCGTGTTCGGCCTGACCTGGCTCGCCGTCAAATCCGGCATCGCCGCCCTGCCCGAGAACGCCAATTGGGGTCAGGTGCTGGGCGTGGCGATGCTCTGCGGGATCGGCTTCACCATGAGCCTGTTTGTCGGCTCCCTCGCCTTCGTGCCGGGTGCCAGTGAATACGCCGGGATGGACCGGATGGGCATTCTCACCGGTTCGGTGTTCGCGGCATTGATCGGTTATGCAGTAACGTTGGCGGCGAGCAGAAAAAGATCCACTAAAAGCAGTTAACACGATCAATACGGCGCCTCTCGCTGGAAGGCCCAGGATTCAATGAAAGATTCACACACATGATTGGGCTCCAGCCCCCTGCAAACCGTTGGTAAGTGTCCCGTTGGTGCTGCTCGCAGCGCTTAACCTGAGCCTTTCAAGTGTGCTATATCTTCTGTTGACAGCAGCGTTACCCCAGAACGTTTTTTCGGAGTTTTCCATGTCACGCAAAGCAGAAAAGCGCCCAATGACGGACAGTCAGATCGCCGTGCAGGAATCTTATATTCCGGACATTGCCCTGAAAGCGTTCAATAACGCCTACAAAATGGCACTTGCCAATGGGGCTGCGGTGCTTGTCGCCAAAGATGGTCAGTTGTTTGAAGTGACAGAAAAGTCTTCAGTCGCACTGCGTTCGATCGGCACCTATGGAAACCTGAAAAGCGGGACTCGCCTGCACATCAGCAAACTGTCTAAACAGGTCGTTTCTTGAGCACACCGAGGATACGTATATTCGCCGGACCAAATGGATCAGGAAAAAGCACCTTTAATCGGTTGGTTCCTGCGCATCTATTAGGCAATTACATAAACCCGGATGATATAGAGCGTGCAATCAAAGACACTGGATATTTTGATTTCACCACCTATCGCATCGAATCTCACAAAAATGACATTTTCGACTTTTTCCGCAGCCACGCCCTGCTGAAAAAAGCTCCGGAGTCATTGGCAAAATTGGATTCGATTGCGATTGAAGGTGACAGGCTCAGCTTCTCGGATACTCAAATCGACTCATATGTAGCCTCCGCTCTCTCCGACTTCATACGGCGTTCTCTGATCAAAGAGAAAATCAGTTTTACGTTCGAAACTGTAATGTCCTCCTCAGACAAGGTCGATTTGCTCTACGAAGCCCAGAGATCCGGGTATAGGGTTTACGTCTATTACGTTGCAACAGCCGACCCGGAAATCAATGTTGCCAGGGTTGCCTATCGCGTATCGCAGGGTGGTCACAACGTTCCTCCTGAAAAGATACGAAAGCGTTATTGGAGATCTCTGGCGCTTCTATCGGACGCAATCCTCACCTCGAACAGAGCCTATATCTTTGATAACTCCGACGAAGGTAGCGAAGGACTGACACATGTAGCAGAGATTACGGACGGGGAGCTGATTGAAATTAAATCAGACGTACAGCCACCTTGGTTTAAAGAGTTCGTACTCGATAAACTGATCTAGATCACAAGCCTTCGACTTCTCTTAATGTCGGCCCTTATTCACGTCGAAAATCCCCCACGCCTTTAAAGATACGTCCTACCAAATCGCATTCGTCTATCGCGATCCCTGCTGAACACCAAACAAAAACCCCGACCAGTCACCTGATCGGGGTTTTCCTTTACCGCTCGTTTGCGCTTAGTGCGAAACGCGGCTGGTCCCACCGACAGTCGAAATCCGTACCCGCTCACCGACGCGGAACACTTCATTTTCCTGAACCTGCTGCACGTAGGCGCGCATGCTGCCGTCGTCTTCGCGCACGGTGATTTCGACACCTTGAGTGCGGGTCAGGCCTTCTTCAGTGGCCGAACCGATCAGGCCGCCGGCCACGGCACCGATAACGGCTGCAACGATGCTGCCTTTACCGCCGCCGATGGCGCTGCCGCCGACACCGCCGACCACTGCACCGGCGGCGCCGCCGATCGGGGTCTTGGTGCCTTCGATTTTCACCGGACGCAGGGATTCGATGGTGCCCATGCGAATCGTCTGCACGCGACGCGCTTCGTCACGGGAGTAGGAGTCACCGGTCAGGCTCGACTGGCAGCCGGTCAGCAACATCGCCATCGTGGAAAAGGAAGCAACCAGCAGAACAGACTTACGCATAGCATCAACTCCAAAGGACAGGTATTCATTAAACTCCGCAGCTTGACGCCTGTCACGACGTGGCCCGGATAAAGTTGCTTTCATTCAGGTCCGGTACAGGCACCCGCGAACTCACCCAACAGTAGCGCCAAATCCCATTTCCTGCGCCGTCGACCCAAGGATTTCCATGGATTACTTCATCATTGTCGTCACCACCGCCGCCGGCCTGTACTTCCACTGGTGGCTGTATGTGCGGATCAAACGCTGGATGGATCGCGATCTGGCCTTGTCACTGGCCGGCAAGGATGAAGGCAAACGCGCATTCATGCTCGAACGGCTGGAGCAGGCTCAGGCACAGAAGATCAAGCGCCGGGACCTGCCGAAGTGGCTTGAGGCCGCTGCGGCAGGTTATCCCGCTCGGTAGACTGCTCAGGGTGCCAGACGTTCAAGAATCCACTCGGCGCCCTGCACACGGTAGTTGAGGCGATCGTGCAAACGGCTCGCGCGGCCCTGCCAGAACTCGATGCGTTCGGGGAGCAAGCGGTAGCCGCCCCAGTGTTCCGGGCAGTGAGGCTGAGTGTCGGTGAAGCGCTGTTCGGTCGCCTTGAGCAAGTCTTCCAGTTCACCCCGGCCGTTGATCACCCGGCTCTGCGGTGAAGCCCAGGCGCCCAGTCGGCTGCCCAGCGGTCGCACCTGATAATACGCGTCGGACTCTTCGGGCGAGACCTTCACCACCCGCCCTTCAATCCGCACCTGGCGCTCGAGGGTCGGCCAGAAGAACGTCATGGCCGCGAACGGATTCGCGGCCAGATGCTGGCCCTTGGCACTCTCGTAGTTGGTGAAGAAGGTGAAGCCCTGCTCGTCCAGCCCCTTGAGCAGCAGAATGCGGCAATGCGGACGGCCGTCCGCATCCACCGTGGCCAGGGTCATCGCGTTGGCTTCCACTGGCGCCTGTTCGGTTTTCACCGCTTCGGCAAACCACTGGTGAAACAACGCAAAGGGCTCGGCCGGGGCTTGCGCCTCGGTCAGGCCGTCCCGGGTGTAATCACGACGCATATCTGCCAGAGACTGGGTCACGGCGCATTCCTTTTCGTTAGCGGATCACTTTTTGGTGGTATCGGTCGCAGCGACTTTCTTGTCAGTTGCGGCAGCTTTGGCGGGCGCGGTCTTTTTCGCCGGAGCCTTGGCCGGGGCCTTCTTCGCTGGAGCCTTGGCAGCAGCTTTCTTGGCCGGGGCCTTTTTGGTGGCCGGTACGTCGGCTTTCTTCGCAGCCGGCGCCGGGGTCACCGGTTTGGCGGCAGGCTTGACGTCCTGAGCGGCGACCATGGTCACTGGCTTCGGTGCTGGCATGTTGTACTTGCTCAGCAGCGCAACCATGGTGTTCTGCGGGGTCACCAGCAGTTCGACACGACGGTTGAGGGCACGGCCTTCAACGCTGTCGTTGGCGGCGCGCGGTGCTTCGGAACCCATGCCGCGCAGCATCAGGCGATCACGCTGCAGACCGCTGAGACGGAAGATCGCCGCCACCGCCTGGGCACGTTCCTGGCTCAGCTTGATGTTGGCCGGAGCGGCACCGGTGGTGTCACTGTGACCGAGCACCAGTACGGCGGTTTTCGGGTCGGCTTCAAGGATTTTCGCCACGCGGGTGAACGGGCCGAGTGTCACTGGCAGCAGCATGGCCGGGCGATCCGGGTTGAACGAGCCTTCCACCGGCGCGGTTACGACCAGTACGTTTTCACGACGCTCGAGTTGCAGGTTGCTGTCCTTGATCGCGGTGCGCAAGCGCGGCTCGTAATCATCCAGCCAGGCCTGAGTCACTTTCGGATCGGGCATCGGCACGACTTTGGCCGTGTCCTGCTCCTTGCCGCCAAACGGCCACCACCATTTGCCGCCCTTGTCGGCCTCAGCCTTGGCGACTTCGACCGGTTTTGCCTCGGGCTTGGCTTCAGCTTTCACTTCAGCCTTGTCCGCCGAGTCGTCCGAACCAAACGGCCAGTACCAGGGGTTGCTGCTCTCGGCCTTGGCCACCGGCGCGGCAGCAGCCGGTTTCAACGGTGCGGGTGCCGGAGCCGGCTCCTTGGCGGCGACTTTGTCGGAAGAACCGAACGGCCACCAGCTGCCGCCATCGGCGTCGTTCTTCGGAGTCTGTGCACAACCGGTGATTGCGAAACACAGGGCCAGGGCGAGAGTTTGTTTGGACGACATTGGAAACCCACAAAAAGAATTAGTGAACAATCAGAGGACTTTCGCCCGGATAAACAGACGCTTTGAAACGAAAATCGCCATGAGGTTCCGGCCCTGGAACCTCGGGCGACGCTTTACAGACAAGTGGCAAGTACCCGCGCCAGCTTCTGCGCGCGCGGATCCATCAAGACGTACGGCCCCAGTGTATTTGTCACAAATCCAAAGGCCACATCGTGCTCCGGATCAGCAAAACCGATGGAACCGCCGGCACCCGGATGCCCGAATGCACGCGGGCCGAGGCCGTAAGTGGCATTCGGCACGTCGGGTTGATCGAGCATGCAGCCGAGACCGAAACGGGTGCGGGTCAGCAAGGTCTTGTCCTCGCCGAGGCTGTGTTCGCGGGTCAATTCGTCGAGCATTTCGCTTTCCAGCAGGCTGCCGTCGAGCAGACCGGCGTAGAACCCTGCCAGACTGCGGGCATTGCCGTGGCCGTTGGCCGCTGGTTGCTGCATGCGCCGCCATTCCGGCTTGTTGGTGCTGGTGAGCACCGACGGCGGATTGGTGAAGGCCCGGGTGGTCATGGCTGTCGGCTCACGCATGGTCACTTGCAGCAGGCGCTGGGCGGCCGCATCACCGGTGTTGCCCTTGCCGCGGGCGATGTGCGCCACGCGATGGAATTCTTCGTCGGCCAGACCGACATGGAAATCCAGCCCCAGCGGTTTGGCGACCCGCGCCACAATCGATTCCCCCGGCCCGCGACCGTCGGCGCGCCGCAGCAATTCGCCGATCAGCCAGCCGTACGTGATCGCGGCATAGCCGTGACCGGTGCCCGGCGTCCACCACGGTGCTTCGGCCGCGAGGGCGTTGACCATGGTTTGCCAGTCGTACAGCGCTTCAGGTGCCAGCAATTCGCGCAGGGCCGGCAGACCGGCCTGATGGCAAAGCAATTGGCGCAGGGTGACGGATTGCTTGCCGGCGGCAGCGAATTCCGGCCAGTAACGGGCGACTGGCGCATCGAGCTGCAACTTGCCTTCGGCAACCAGTTGCAGCGCGGTGACGGCGGTGAAGGTCTTGGTGCAGGAGAACAGGTTGGCGATGGTGTCGCTGTGCCAGGCCTCGGCGCCGTCCTTGTCGGCGGTACCGGACCAGAGGTCAAGGACGGTTTCCCCGCCAACCCGGATGCACAACGCGGCGCCGCGTTCCTGGGGATCGTCGAACAGTGCGGCGAAGGCTTCGCGCACCGCTTCGAATTGAAGCTCGTAATGTCCCTGAATCTGCACCCGCAACTCCCCCGCGAAAACGCTCTACAAAGTGGCCCGCATTGTTCCAGCCCGTGAGGGTTTTGGGAACTGCTGCGGGCCGGGCGGTCTTCAGGTTTCGTAACGATCAGTGACCGTTGCCGGAATGCCCGCCGCTGTGGCCAGCGCCCTGCCCCGGGCCTTTGCCGGCGTCAGCCTTGCGGCCGCCTTCGGCTTCGTGGCCAGCCTTGTCCGATGCGGCAGCCGCTTTTTGCGCCTCTTTGTTCAACTGATCGACGGTCGCCAGGTTGCTCTTGCGCACGGCTTCGACAAAACCCTGGAACGGCAGATCAGTAACGCCAACCAGACCAAAGTGACCGTTCTCGCCATCGAGCAGGCGGCCGGTCACCGGTTGATCCAGATACTGGAACCAGTGCACGCCGACAATCGACGGTTCGCTCAGCGCCTGCTTGAGGAAGTTGGCGTAGGCCGGGCCTCGGTCTTCTTCCTTGCTCAACGGGGTCACGCCGCCCCAGAACGGGCCACGGTCGGTGGAGCCGAAGTTGAATTCGGTGATCAGCACCGGTTTGTCGAGGCTGCGCAACGCGGCAAAGTCATAGCCGTCCTGCGGTTGCAGGGTGTACATGTTGAAACTCAGCACGTCGCAATACTGGGCGCAGGAGGCCACGGCTTCCGGGGTGCTGGTGGCGAAACGGCCGCCGAGCAGCAACTGGTTCGGCGCATGCCATTTCAGCGAGTCGGAAATGGTCTTGAAGTAGGTGTCGGCAAAAACCTTCTGGAAGTATTTGAAGTCGGCCTCGATTTCCGGATGCTCCGGATTCGGCAGTGGCGCCTCGAAACCCGGGTCTTCCATCAATTCCCATGCCGGCAGATCAATCCCCCAGGCCCTCGACAGCCCCGCCTGGTTGCGGTACTTGTCGCGCAACTGCTTGAGGAACGCACGTTTGGCCGGCACGTCTGTAGTCATTTTCAAGGTGCCGTAGGCCAGCGCGTAGCGAGATTTCGGATCATCTCCGGGGCCGGCCCAGGCCAGTTCGTTGTCGGCGAAGTAGCCGATCAGCCACGGATCATCGCGATGATCGCGGGCGGCAATCGCCACGGCGCGCTCGGTGGCCATGGCGAAACGTGGATCAAACGGGTCAGGCATGCCGCCCCACCAGTCGGTGCCGGTGCTGATGCTGGTGTAGTCGCCGACGATTGACAGCGGCAAGGTGTACGGCATGCGCTCGGCGTCACCGAGGACGGGGGCGCTCCAGTTACCGATGGTGTTGAAGCCCCAGGCTTGCAGGCGATCAAGGGTGTGGCTGGCCCACTTTTGCTCGTCGACCGTGTTTTTGCACGGTGTCGCTACGCTTTGCCCGGTGGTAGCAGCCGACTCGGCAACCCCGGCTTTCGGCTGTTCGGAGGCGGCTACCGGTGCACTGGCGTTGGTTGCCGCCTCTTCTGCGGCACCAGCCTTGGCGGCTTCGGCCACTCCGGCCTTGTTGTCGCTGTCCGGGATGCAGGGCTCGCCATACAGGCGCTGAAGGTTGGCGCCGTAGAAGTCGTACCAGCGCCCGAAATTGTAACCACGGCCCTGATCGACACCGTTACCGCCACGGTTGTCACCTTCGCCGAAGTGGCTGGCCAGCGGCTCTCCTGGTTTGGGCAGGGATTCGAACATGTATTCGCGACCGGCCACGTAGGTCTGGTTGACCTCGGGGCTGACAGTGTTTACGCCCAGGGAATAGAACGGATGGCCCTCGGGCGTCACCAGATACCAGCGACCGTCACGCTTTTCGGTGCGGAAGAAACCGCTGGCCTTGAACGCCGGGCCTTTATTCCAGCCACCGAACTTGTCCAGCGACGACTTTTCGCGCTCGGCCAGCCAGGTTTTCAGTTGTTGCTGTTCTTTGGCGGCGGCGGATTTCAGTTGTTCGTCGTTGGCGACTTTTTCCGGCCACTTACCGCGAGTCGATTGGCCATAGGCATCCACCAGATTGCCGTAGGCGGATTTGATCACCTCACCTTCGTCCTGCACGCCAAAACGCTCAAGCAACAGACTTTGCGCGGCTTTCGGCTGGTCCATCGACAGGCTGACCGACACTACCTGGCTGCGATCCAGCTCACCGCTGCTGCTCGCCAGCAGGACGCGCTGCCCGTCAATCGTCATCGGCATCACGGGCCCGGCCTTCATGCCCTGGCTCAGTGGCGAGGTCGCGGTCAATGGCACCAGCAAGGTCTGCGCCGGGCCGGCCGGCAGATCAACGCGGCTGACCAGGGTCTTGCCGTCGTTACTCTGGATTTGTACGTAGACGGTCACCGCCCAGTTCATCGCACTCTGGATGCGCAGGCTCATCATGCCGGACTGCGACCAGTCCCAGGCACCGGTCTGCGGGGACAGACGCAAGGTCGGGCGGGCCGTCGGATTGAACGTCACCCGGCGCAGCACTTCACCTTCCGGGGTCTGCTCGGCATTGGCTTGCGGCAGGTCGGCGTTTTCGGTCGCCACTTTCACCACATCGGCGGGGCGGACAAAGTTGAACAGGGTCTGCTGGCCGGCAGGTGCCGCCAGCAAGGGGCCAGCGAAAACCAGGGCAAAAATGGCAGGCAACGAACGACGAATCATGAGAACGGAATTCTCCCTAACGACCCGCAAGGGCCAATGGAAAAGCAATGACAGAGAGATAGACAGCGCGGCGGGCAAAACTGCCCACCGATGTCTCAGGATATTTCACGACGGAAAGGAGGCAACGCATTGAGGATCGCCTTGCCGTAGCGCTGGGTGACCAGTCGCCGATCCAGCAAAGTGATGGTGCCGCGGTCTTCTTCGGTGCGCAGCAGACGACCACAGGCCTGAACCAGCTTCAGCGAGGCGTCGGGCACCGAGATTTCCATGAACGGATTGCCGCCCCGGGCTTCGATCCATTCAGACAACGCGGCTTCGACCGGATCGTCCGGCACCGAGAACGGGATCTTGGCAATCACTACGTGCTCGCAATAGGCCCCTGGCAAGTCCACACCCTCGGCGAAACTGGCAAGACCGAACAGCACGCTGGAATCGCCGCCATCGACCCGCGCCTTGTGCTTGTTCAGGGTTTCCTGCTTCGACAGGTTGCCCTGAATGAACACTTGCTTGCGCCAGTCGCGGTCAAGGCCGTCGAACACGTCCTGCATTTGTTTGCGCGACGAGAACAACACCAGACTGCCGCGAGAGCCTTCCACCAGTTCCGGCAGATCGCGGATGATCGCGGCGGTGTGGGCGGCGGCATCGCGCGGGTCGGCCTTGAGGTCCGGCACCCGCAACACTCCGGCGTCGGCATGATGGAACGGGCTCGGCACCACGGCGGTGACGGCTTTTTTCGGCAGGCCGGCGCGCATGCGGAAGCGATCGAACGTGCCGAGCGCGGTCAAGGTCGCGGAAGTCACCAGGCAGCCGTAGGCCACGTTCCACAGACTGCGGCGCAGGGTTTCGGCGGCGAGGATCGGGCTGGCGTTGACCTCGATATCGAACAGCGAACCGCTTTCGGCCAGGGTCAGCCAGCGGGCCATCGGCGGGTTGTCTTCCGGGTCTTCGGCGGTGAATGCGGTCCACAGTTCCCAGTTGCCGGAGGCACGGGACAACAGGCTGCCGAACAGTGGATACCATTCTTCGGCCTGATTGCTGGCGATGCCGATGTTGACCTCGCCGTCCATGCCTTCCTTGAGCAGATCCGTCAGGCGGGTGAACAGATCGTTGAGGCGGGCGAAGCCTTTTTTCAGCTCGATGCCCAGCTCGCGCATGTGTTCGGGAATCACCCCGCCGATGAAGCGATGACGCGGGCGTTCGCGGCCCTCGACGTCTTCGCCGGGCTTGAAATCGGCAATCTGTTCGCAAGCGGTGAACATGAACTGCTGCTGGGTCTTGATCTCCCGCGCCAGCTCCGGCACCTGCTCGATCAGCTTGCCGAGGTCACCCGGCAGCGGGTGCTGGGCCAGCAGTTTGGTGAGGTTCTTGGCGGTGGTTTCCAGCCAGTCGGCGGTGGAACGCAGGCGCGTGTAATGGGCGAAGTGGCCGATGGCCTTGTCCGGCAGGTGATGGCCTTCGTCGAACACATAAATGGTGTCGCGCGGATCGGGCAATACCGCCCCGCCGCCCAGCGCCAGGTCGGCCAGCACCATGTCGTGGTTGGTGACGATCACGTCGACTTTGCCCATGCCTTCGCGGGCCTTGTAGAAGGCGCACTGGCCGAAGTTCGGGCAATGCCGGTTGGTGCACTGGCTGTGATCGGTGGTCAGGCGCGCCCAATCGGCGTCTTCCAGCGCGTTGGGCCAGCTGTCGCGGTCGCCGTCCCATTTATTGCCGGCGAGCTTCTCGATCATGCTGGTGAACAGCTTCTGACTGGCCTCATCGACCTCGATCTTGAAGCCTTCTTCTTCGAACAACTGGGCGGTGGCGGTCTGGGCATGGCCTTCCTGCAGCAGCATGTCGAGCTTGGACAGGCACATGTAGCGGCCACGGCCCTTGGCCAGGGCGAAGCTGAAGTTCAGCCCGCTGTTGCGCATCAGGTCGGGCAAGTCCTTGTAGACGATCTGCTCTTGCAGGGCGACGGTGGCGGTGGCGATCACCAGGCGTTTGCCGGCCAGTTTCGCCGTCGGGATCGCGGCCAGGCTGTAGGCCACGGTCTTGCCGGTACCGGTGCCGGCTTCCACCGCGACAATCGCGGGGTCGCCACTGCGCCGGCCTTCGTCATCGGTGTCGATATCCCCGAGGACCTTGGCGACTTCAGCGATCATCAGGCGCTGGCCGTAACGCGGCTTGAGGCTCTTGGCCTCTAGAAAACGCGAGTAGGCGCCCTGGATCGTGGTTTTGAGTTCAGTGCTGATCATTGAGTGTCGGGCGCAAAAAACGCTGGATAAATTTTCAGTGGTTCGAATGGGGGGCTATCATACCCCGCGAATCGATCCCGCGCAGAACGGAGTACCCCAATGACACCTTTTAGCCTCGTTTACCCCATCCATGTACTGGCCGCGCTGGTGTGGGTCGGCGGTATGTTTTTCGCCTGGATGGTGCTGCGTCCTGCGGCGATGAAGGCGCTGGACGGTCCCGGGCGCCTGACGCTCTGGGTGGAAGTGTTTCAAGGTTTTTTTCGTTGGGTGTGGGGGGCGGTGATTTTGCTGCCGGTGACCGGAGTAGGCATGTTGCATCTGCAACACATCGCCTTCGATAGCGCGCCGCGTTACGTGCAAGTGATGATGGGGTTGTATGTGGTGATGACTGCGCTGTTCATCCGCATTCAGGCATTGATGCTGCCGGAACTGCGCACGGCGGTGCAGGCGAAAGACTGGCCGGCCGGTGCGGCAGTGCTGGGGCGGATTCGCAAGGTGGTGGGGTTCAATCTGCTGGTCGGGATGGTGCTGGTGGCGATTGCCGCAGCGCGACCGTCGTTCTGAAGTGATGCTGGTCGTTCCCACGTCGAGGCGTCGAACCGTCCGCGTGGGAATGCAGCCCGTGACGCTCCGCGTCACTGGACGCGGAGCGTCCCTTGAGGCATTCCCACGCAGAGCGTGGGAACGATCAATCGGTCAGAGGCGCTGTACGGTGACAGACCCCGCCGCACCCGCAGGCCCCGGCTGTCCGTCGGCCCCCGGTTTGCCGCTCTTGCCACCATCGGCACGATAGACCAGGCAGCCCTTGGACTTGCCACCCGCACCCGGCTTGCCCCCGGGACCGGCCGGACCACCGGCACCGCCGGCGACTTCGACCTTGATCAGCTCGGCCGGAAATTCCCGCGGCACTTCAAGACGCACCAGTGCGCCCGGTGCCCCTGGCTGACCGTCGCTACCGTTGCTGCCATCAAAGCCGCGCCCTGCCTGACCCCAGGTGCAACCCGGCTCCTGACCGTTGGCGCCATCGAGCCCGACAAAACCCGGCGCACCGGTACCGCCACGGGCATCGACCACCAGTTTCGGCGCATTCAACGCTTTGAATTGCAGATTCAGATTGCGCCCGGCGCGGGCGGCTTTTTCGTACGTCCCCGGCGCGCCACGGGCGGTGATCTGGCTGCCTTCGGCGAGTTCGGCGCGGATGACTTTCATATCCAGCGCCTGTTCGCTCGGCACGATGGCGATGCGTGCTTCGTGGCCCAGCTGCAATTCACCGACATTCAGTTCGGTCACGTTCGAAGGAATCAGCAAGGTGCCGTAATCGGCGACCACCAGTTTTTCCAGCTGCAAGGTGCTGGCGGTGTTCGGCAGACGCATGAGGGAGTTGGTTTCGACGCTGACCACCTGGGCGCAGGCCAGGGGACTGATGAATGCAGCGAGCAGGCAGAGTTTACGCATGGGAAGCCTCCGGAGCGGCCGGGGCCGGGATGGTTTGCAGGTGGAATACGCCGAACAACAGGATGCGGCCACGATCACGCCAGGGGTGAGAGCGACCCTTGAGGCTGCGATTGCACAACAGCACTTCGAGTAGGTGGATCGCCAGCAGCAGACCGGCGGCCAGATTGACCATCAGGTGCAGCGGATGAACAAACGGCACCAGCTGATTGGCCAGCACCACGCAGCAGAACAGCAGGGTCAACAATCGCCCCAGCCCACAGAACACCTTCATACGCTCCCCCGTGTTGCGAATTATTCTTTGGGCGCACAGTAACGGCTTCTGCAGGGGATAAGCCAGAGGGGAAAATGAAAAAAACCGGTCCGCCGCCGGATGGCTGCCGGTTCGACGAGATTCATCGACCGACAGCTCTAGCCTGCAGACTACAGACGTTATCTAACGATTGATGTGCAGTTCCACCCGACGGTTCTGCGCACGCCCCTCATCAGTATTGTTATCGGCGACCGGTTCGCTTTCGCCGCGCCCTTCACTGGTGAGTTTGTTCGGCGCCAGGCCCTGGCTCAGCAAATATTCCGCCACGCTGCTGGCTCGACGTTCCGAAAGCGCCTGGTTATAGGCATCCGAACCCTTGCTGTCGGTGTGGCCGATGACCTTGATGCTCACCACATCGGCATTGCGCAGTTTGTCCATCAACGTGTCCAGCTGGCTTTTGGCAGCGGGTTTCAAATCGGACTTGTCGAAATCGAACAACACGTTACCGGCGTCGTTGAGGGTGATGACTTCGGTTTGCGGGGCCGGTTCGGCCGGTTTCTCGGTGACCGGGTATTGCGGCAACGGACAGCCACGATGATCGACCGGAGTGTTGGCCGGGGTGTCGGGGCAACGGTCGCGGCGATCGAATACGCCGTCGTCGTCTTCATCGCCATCCTGGGCGTAACAGATCAATCCGCCAGTGAGGATCCCCAGCGCAGCGCCACCGCCGGCCCAGCCGCTATTTTCGAGCGCGCCGAGACCGCCGCCGACCAGTCCGCCAATAAGGCTGCAGATCGGCCAGGTACGTTGATTGAGGGGAGCGGTGCCATCGCTGTGGGTGGCGCAACCGGTCAACAGGCTGCCCAGCAGCAGAACCGGCAAGACGGACCTTGTAAGAACACTCATCGTTAAAGCTCCTGTGTCACCGGCCCATACCGGTTACACAGGAGTAAAGACCCGCATCCGCGACTGCACAAGCCGCGGATGCGAGGGGGGCTAGCGGTTGATTTTGATTTCGGTACGACGGTTCAGCGCGCGACCGTCGGCAGTTTTGTTGTCTGCCACCGGCTGGCTTTCACCGGCACCGGTCACCGACACGAAGCTGCTTTGCGGTACGCCGCTTTCGACCAGGTACTTGACCACCGAGTGCGCACGGCGGTCCGACAGTTTCTGGTTGTAGGCATCGCTGCCGACGCTGTCGGTGTGGCCGGTCACGGTCAGTTGCGCCGTGCTGGATTCCTGTTTCAGGCGCGAAGCGACTTTATCCAGGACCAGTTTGTCGGCCGGAGTCAGCGTGGCCTTGTCGAACTGGAAGTGAACATCGCGGATGACAATGGTTTCTTCCTTGACCACTACAGCTTCTTCGACCACTGGCGCAGGGGCTGGTGGAGGGCAGCCGTCAGCATCGACCTGTACGCCTTTAGGCGTGCCCGGGCACTTGTCGCGACTGTCCGGCACACCATCGCCGTCTTCATCGCCATCACCGTGAACCCAGCAATAGGCTGCTGCCGTACCGCCGACGAGTAACGCGCCATACCCCGCCCATGCGGAGCTTTCGGTCGCACCGAGGCCCGCACCGACGACACCGCCGACTGCCGCACAGGTCGGCCAGTCGGTTTTCTGCAAACCTGCACAACCAGTCAACACACTGGTTAGCAGAACCAAGGGTAATGCTGTCCGAACTATGCTCATCTAGTTTTCTCCTGAGGGATCGGCTTAGAACCGATTCAGGGAGTAAAGACCGGAGTTTTAATCTCCGCCAGCAATAGGCCATTGCCGTTTGTGCGCCTGTTCACGGGACTTCGGCGAATTTGCCGCAAACCCGCAGGACAGAGATCTAGGCCTTGGCGTCCGGGCAGGCTAGTCTTGGCGCTCTGATTGAGGAGCTTCGATGAACGTTGCCATTTCTTCCCGCACCCCGCAGCAGGCGTTAGCCGCCCTGCTCGACCGCTACGCCCCGGCACGCCTGCTGCTGATCGGCGCCAGCGAATTCCCGGCGCTGGCTGCCTTTAAGCAGGCGCACCCGCAGACCTGCGTCGCGCACGCCGCGCCCGGTGCGCTGCCGGCCGAACTGGCGGCCCAACGTTTCGACCTGGCGCTGGTGGTCGATTGCCTGGAACATTTGCCCAAGCGCGACGGCCTCAATCTTTTGGGCGGGATCCGCAACCTCAACGCCAGCCGCATCGCGGTGCTGGCGGATCTGCCGGCCAGCGGCTGGCAGGAAACCGATTTTTATTCCCTGGCCCTGCAGGCCAGCGAACGCTTCGCCCGGGACGAACAGGTGCTGACCCTCTTCACCTACGATCTGCTTGACTACAAACAAGTCCCCGACTGGCTCAATTCGCGGTTCTGGGCCAATCCGGAAAACTTCGGGAAATACTGGTGGTAATTCAATGAGTACAGCCATTTGCCCTTGCGGCAGCGGCAACCTGCTGGATGCCTGCTGCGGTCCTTATCACGCCGGCCACCCGGCCCCGTGCGCCGAAGCCCTGATGCGTTCGCGCTACAGCGCCTACGTGCTGGGTCTGGTCGATTATCTGGTGGCCACCACCCTGCCCGCCCAGCAAGCGGGGCTGGATCGCCAGTCGATCAGCAACTGGAGCGCCCAGAGCACCTGGCTCGGTCTGGACGTGGAAAGCTCGGAAGTGTTCGGCGGCCAGCCGGAACACGCGTTCGTCACGTTCACTGCGCGCTGGCATGACGGTCAGGGCGAGCACAGCCACCGCGAACGCTCGTCGTTCGTGCAGAACAGCGGGCGCTGGTATTTCATCGACCCGACCGTGCAACTGAAGCTGGGCCGCAACGACGCCTGCCCGTGCGCCAGCGGCCAGAAGTTCAAGAAATGCTGTGCGGGGTATTTCGGCAGCTGAGGCTAGACTGGGCCGCAAAGGGAGTTAAACCATGCTCGGTCATTGGCGCACATTTCAGGTCCTTTCACTGCTCGTGTTTCTGGGGCTCGGCGGCTGCGCGTCCTGGTTCAGCGACGACTCCCGCGATCCCGCCGTGCACCTGGTGAAAGTCGAAGTAGTACGCGCCAGGTTGCTGGAACAGAAATTCATCCTGCACTTTCGCATCGACAACCCCAACGACAGCGACCTGACCGTGCGCGGCCTGGAATACCGCATACACCTGGCCGACATGCTGCTGGCCGAAGGCGAGCACGAACACTGGATCACGGTGAACCCCAAAAGCAGCGCGTTCTACAACGTGCCGATCCGTACCAACCTGTGGCCGAAGGTCAAAGAGGTGGTGAAAATGCTGAAAAACCCGAACCAGCAGATTCCCTATCGGCTGGAAGGCGAGATGGAAACCGGTTTATTCATCGCTCACTACGTGCACCTGGCGCGCAATGGCGTGATAATCCCCGCCGATTTGATTACGGAGTGACCCCGATGACCCAGCAACCTCATGTCCATGGCCCTGACTGCAACCACGATCATGACCACCACCATGATCACGACCATGGCCATGTCCACGGCCCGAACTGCGGCCACGCCCACCAGGAACCGGTGCGCAATGCCCTGAAAGACGTTGGCCGCAACGACCCTTGCCCATGCGGCAACGGCAAGAAGTTCAAGAAGTGCCACGGCGCTTGATGTTTCGGGCGAAGACCGACTTCGCCTGATACACCGCTTTCGCGAGCAAGCTCGCTCCCACAGGGATCGCGTTCCGTCAGGAGCAACTCGGTCGAATGTGGGAGCTGCGGTGCGACGATTCGACTTGCCGGCGATGGCGGCGGCACATTCAGCAAAGCCCTATCGGGCCGCAAGAATCTCGGCACTGCCAACCACCGTCGCATACTCCCCGTGCAGATTCCCCAGCGACATGGCATGCACCTCTTGCGCCGAACGCAGCGTGCCGAAATAGTCAGCCTTGTCGAAGGTAAAGCACGCATCCTCCGCCACCCACGCCTCGAACCCCAGATTGCCCGCCGTGCGTGCCGTGGACTCCACCGAGTTGTTCGTCGCCACGCCGACAATGATCAACTGCCCGATCCCCGCCTCACGCAGCTTCGCCTCGAGCCCCGTCGCACAAAACGCATCCGGTACCTGTTTCCGGATCAGCCATTCGCCGTCCTGCGGCAAGAACCGGTCCTGAAATTCCACCCCTGACTGCTCTGGACAGAACACTGATTGCGGCGAGCGCGACAGGTGCTGCACATGAATCACCGGCCGCCCGCTGCGCCGCCAGAAGCCCAGCAAATCGAGGATCCGCTCTTCGGCCGACGGATTGTTCCGCCGCCCCAGACGCGGTTCCAGAATGCCTTTTTGCTGGTCGATGATGATAAGTGCAGCGTTGGCCTTGAGCTCCATGGCGATTTTTCTCACGCAGGGTCATTGAATTTCCCGTACTTGAGCATCACCTCCTGTGAGTAAGCAAGCTATCGAACGCACACAGGACAACCTGAAGCCGGCGTTTGCTGTCCGCACGTAAGTCATTTTCCTGATTTGGAGTTTTCCATGATCGACCTGTATTACTGGACCACGCCCAACGGCCACAAGATTTCCCTGTTCCTCGAAGAGGCGGGCCTGCGCTACGACGTGCACCCGATCAACATCAGCCAAGGCGAGCAGTTCCAGCCGCACTTTCTGAAAATCGCGCCAAACAATCGCATCCCGGCCATCGTCGATCATGAGCCGGCCGATGGCGGCGAACCGTTGTCGCTGTTCGAGTCCGGGGCGATCCTGCTGTACCTCGCGGAAAAGACCGGCAAGTTCCTGCCCAAGGATCTGCGTGGCCGCCAGGTGGCGCTGCAATGGCTGTTCTGGCAAATGGGCGGCTTGGGGCCGATGGCCGGGCAGAACCATCATTTCAGCCAGTTCGCCCCGGAAAAAATCCCCTACGCGATCAAGCGCTACATCGACGAAACCGCGCGCCTGTACGGGGTTCTGGACAAGCAACTGGCGAACAATGAGTTCGTCGCCGGCAGCGAATACAGCATCGCCGACATGGCGATCTACCCGTGGATCGTTTCGCACAAGTGGCAGAGCCAGAACCTGGAAGACTTCCCGAACGTGCAGCGCTGGTTCAACCACATCAAGGATCGCCCGGCGACCGTGAAGGCGTATGCGCTGGTGCAGAAGATCAATCCGCCAAAGTCCTGACCTGTCTTGATCGTTCCCATGCAGAGGCGTCGAATCGTGCGCGTGAAAATGGGCCGCAGAGCGGCCCGGACTGCATTCCCGCGCAGACGGTTCGGCGCCTCGACGTGGGAACGATCTGCATGAGCGGGAAGAAATAACCGCTCGCCCCGCTTGCGCGGCCCCCACCTGCTCACTAACGTAGCGGCTTTATTGCGCCCCCAGCCTCTACACCCCCGCAGGAGCTTTGCCATGGCCTCGCCAGCCCTTTCACATTTTCTTCCCCGGTTCGGCGTTGCCGCAGCAGTGGCCGGTGTTCTGAGCCTGACCGGTTGTCAGACCTGGAACGCCCAGGACACCCTCCCGCCGACCTCCGGTGTGCAGCCGCTCAAGGGCCTGGCGCAGAACGTTTCGGTACGCCGCAATGCCATGGGCATGCCGCTGATCGAAAGCAACAGCTTCCACGACGCACTCTTCGCCCTCGGCTACGTGCATGCCAGCGACCGGATCAATCAGATGGTCACCCTGCGCCTGCTGGCCCAGGGCCGTCTGGCGGAAATGTCCGGTTCGTCGATGCTCGATGCCGACCGTTATATGCGCGCCGTCAACCTGAAGAAAAGCGCCGGCGAGCTGTACAAGGCCTCGTCGCCACGGCTCAAGCGCTTTTTCGAAGTCTATGCCCGGGGCGTCAACGCCTACCTGTTCCGCTACGCCGACAAACTGCCGGGGGATCTGGCATCCAGCAGCTACAAGCCCGAGTACTGGAAACCGGAAGATTCGGCGCTGATCTTCTGCCTGCTGAATTTCAGCCAGTCGGCCAACCTGCCGGAAGAAATCGCTTCGCTGGTGCTGGCGCAGACCGTGACCAACGACAAACTGGCGTGGCTGACGCCGTCCGCCCCTGACGAAAACCTGCCGCTGGCCGAGGCCGACAAGCTGCAAGGCATCAAGCTCAACGGGCAGATTCCGGGGCTGACGGAACTGAGCAACGCCAGCGAACAACTGGCCGCCATCAACCTGCTTGGCACTCAGTCGTCGAACAACTGGGCCATCGCTCCGCAACGCAGTCGCAGCGGCAAGAGCCTGCTGGCCAGCGACAGCCATGGCCCGCTGGCCGCGCCGTCGCTGTGGAGTTTCGTGCAGATCCGCGCACCGAAATACCAGGCCGCCGGCGTGACCGTGGCGGGTCTGCCCATGGTGCTCGGCGGCTTCAACGGCAAGGTGGCGTGGAGCCTGACCAGCGTGCTCGGCGATAACCAGGACCTGTTCCTGGAAAAAATCCGTCGTCAGGGCAGCACGCTGTCCTACGAGGTCAACGGCAAGTGGCAACCGGTCGCCGTGCGCAACGAAACCTATTTCGTCAAAGGCCAGCGGCCAATTCGCGAAGCGGTGTACGAAACCCGCCATGGCGCGCTGCTCAACAGTGTTCAAGCCGCCGCTCAGGGCGCAGGTTTCGGCCTGGCCCTGCAGACGCCGAGCTTCACCGACGACAAATCCCTCGATGCGTTTTTCGATCTGAGCCGCGCCCAGAACGTTGAACGCGCCTCGGACGCCAGCCGGGAAATCCGCGCCATCGCGTTGAATCTGGTGTTTGCCGACGCCAGCAACATTGGCTGGCAAGTCACCGGACGTTTCCCGAACCGCCGTGAGGGCGAAGGCCTGCTGCCGTCGCCGGGCTGGGAAGGTCGCTACGACTGGGACGGCTACGCCGACCCGATGCTGCACCCCTACGATCAGGATCCGGCCCAGGGCTGGCTCGGCACCGCCAACCAGCGGGTCATTCCCCATGGCTACGGCATGCAACTGTCCAATTCCTGGGCGGCGCCGGAACGTGGCGAGCGCCTGGCTGAACTGGCCGGCAGCGGCAAACACGATGGTCGCAGCGTGATCGCCATGCAGTACGACCAGACCACCACCTTCGCTGCCAAGCTGAAGAAAATGTTCGAAGCACCGGGCATGGCGCAGCCGCTGAAACAGGCGATCGACGCGCTGCCGGACGCCGAGCGCAGCAAGGCCCGCGAGGCCTACACCCGTCTGATGGCGTTCGACGGCAAGCTCAGCCCGACTTCCGCCGATGCGGCGATTTACGAGCTGTTCCTGCAGGAAAGCATGAAGCAGATTTTCCTCGACGAACTCGGCCCGCAAAACAGTCCGGCGTGGAAAGCGTTTATCGCCAACGGCGATCTGTCCTACGCCACACAGGCCGATCACTTGCTGGGCCGCGAAGACAGTCCGTTCTGGGACGACGCCCGTACGCCGCAAAAAGAAGACAAACCGGCGATCCTCGCCCGCAGTCTGGCGGCTGCGATCAGCGCTGGCGACAGTCAGTTGGGTGGCGACCGCCGGTCGTGGCAGTGGGGCAAACTGCACCGCTACGAGTGGAAGAATGCCAACGGCCAGACTGTTCGCGGCCCGATCGCGGCGGGCGGCGACCACACCACGCTCAACATGGCGGCGTTTGCCTGGGGCCAGGACTTCAACACCACCCGTGCGCCGTCGATGCGTTTCATCGTCGACTTCGGTCAGAGCGAGCCGCTGATGGGGCAGAACGGGACGGGGCAATCGGGTAATCCGGTGAGCCCGAACTACCTGAACGGCATCGATCCGTGGCTCAAGGGCCAGTACATCGGCCTGCCGATGCAGCCGCAGAACTTTGACCGGGTGTATGGCAAGACGCGGTTGACGCTTACCCCCGGCAAGTAATCCCCCCACAGTTGATCATTCCCACGCTCCGCGTGGGAATGCCTCAAGGGACGCGGAGCGTCACGGGCTGCATTCCCAAGCAGAGCGTGGGAACAATCATGTGACAGTAAAAAACTCGATAGAACTTCTGACTTCGCGCCTGCCTCATAGCTAACAAGTCCTCCATTCCGGTAACACCATGGACCTTGTTATCGCTCGCCCCGAAGGCCTCTACTGTCCCGCCGGGGATTTCTACATTGACCCGTGGCGGCCCGTCGAGCGCTCGGTGATCACCCATGCCCACGGTGATCATGCCCGTGGCGGCAACCAGCATTACCTGGCCGCCAGCCCCGGCGAAGGGATTTTGCGCGCGCGCCTGGGCCAGGACATCAACCTGCAAACCCTCGACTACGGCCAGCGCCTGACCCACCACGGCGTCACCCTGAGTTTTCATCCCGCCGGCCATGTGCTCGGCTCGGCCCAGGTGCGGCTGGAATACGGCGGCGAAGTCTGGGTCGCGTCCGGCGACTACAAGATCGAACCCGACGGCACCTGCGCGCCGTTCGAACCGGTGCGTTGCCACACCTTCATCACCGAATCGACCTTCGGCCTGCCGATCTATCGCTGGCAGCCGCAGGCGCAGGTGTTCGCCGAGATCAACCAGTGGTGGCAGGCCAACATCGAGGCGGGCAAGGCCAGCGTGCTGTTCTGTTATTCGTTCGGCAAGGCCCAGCGGATTCTCCACGGCATCGACGAAACCCTCGGGCCGATCCTCAGCCACGGTGCGGTCGAGCCGCTGAACCGGGTCTACCGCGAGGCCGGCGTCTACCTGCCGCCGACGATCTACGCCGGCGACGTGAAAAAGAACGACCCGATCATGCGCCAGGCGCTGGTCATCGCCCCGCCGTCGGCCGGCGGCAGCAGCTGGATGCGCCGGTTCGGCGATTACAGCGACAGCTTCGCCAGCGGCTGGATGCGCCTGCGCGGCACCCGCCGGCGGCGCGGGGTCGATCGCGGGTTCGTGCTTTCGGATCATGCCGACTGGCCCGGCCTGTTGTGGGCCATCGAACAGACCGGTGCCGAACGGGTCATGGTCACCCACGGCTCGATTGGTGTACTGGTGCGCCATCTGCGCGAAAAAGGGCTCGACGCCCAAGGCTTCAATACTGAATACGGTGACGATGAAGAAGAGCATTCCACCGCCACGCCCGCCGTCGCCGAGGTGCAGCCATGAAAGACTTCGCCGGGTTGTACGCCGAACTCGACGCCACCACCTCCAGCAACGCCAAACTGGCGGCCATGCAGACTTACTTCGCTCAGGCGCAACCGCAGGATGCGGCGTGGGCGGTGTACTTTTTGTCCGGCGGGCGGCCTCGGCAACTGGTGCCGGTGCGGATCCTGCGGGATCTGGCGGTCGAAGTGTCCGGGCTGGAGCCGTGGCTGTTCGAGGAGAGCTATCAAGCAGTCGGCGACCTGGCGGAAACCATCTCGCTGGTGCTGCCGGAACACCCGCACACCTCCGAGGCCGGCCTCGCCGAATGGATCGAAGCCAAACTGCTGCCCTTGCGCGGTGAAACCCCGGAATACCTCGCCCACCAGTTACCCGCACTGTGGGCGCAACTGGATCGACCGAGCCTGATGCTGTGCATCAAACTGATCACCGGCAGCTTCCGGGTTGGCGTGTCCAAATTGCTGGTGACCCGAGCCCTGGCTTCCATGGCCGGGCTCGACAGCAAACGCGTGGCGCAACGGCTGGTGGGTTACACCGACTTGTCCAACCGGCCGAACGCTGACAGCTACCTGAAACTGATCGCGCCCGAATCCAGCGATGAACACGCCCAGCGCGGAGGCCAGCCCTACCCGTTCTTCCTCGCCCACGCGCTGGCGCAACCGGTGGAAACCTTCGACACCCTGCTCGGGCCTGCAAGCAACTGGCAGGTGGAGTGGAAGTGGGATGGTATCCGCGCGCAGGTGGTAAAGCGCGACGGCAAATTGTGGGTCTGGTCCCGGGGCGAAGAGCTGGTCACCGAACGTTTTCCCGAACTCGCCACACTGGTGCAAGGGTTGCCTGACGGCACAGTGATCGATGGTGAGATCGTGGTGTGGAAGAACAACCGCCCGGTCACCGAAGACGCGTTCGATCCCCAGTCGACGCAAGCCCCGGCGGTGCAACCCTTCGCGCTGTTGCAACAGCGGATCGGCCGCAAGTCGCTGGACCGGAAAATCCTCGAAGACGCGCCGGTGGTGGTACTCGCCTATGACCTGCTCGAATGGCAGGGCGAAGACTGGCGCAACCAGCCCCAGGCCAGACGTCGTGAGCAACTGGAGCAGGTCATCGCCAAATGCAACAACCCGGTGCTGCTGCCTTCGCCGCTCCTGACGGGTGATGACTGGCTCGATCTCGCCCGCCAGCGTGAGGCCTCCAGGCGACTTGGGGTCGAAGGCATGATGCTCAAGGCCCGGGATGCGATGTACGGCGTCGGCCGCACCAAGGACATGGGCGTGTGGTGGAAATGGAAGGTCGATCCGTTCAGCGTCGACGCGGTGCTGATCTACGCCCAGCGCGGGCATGGGCGCCGCGCCAGCCTCTACAGCGATTACACCTTTGCGGTGTGGGACGGCCCGCCCGGTTCCAGTGCGCGGGCGCTGGTGCCGTTCGCCAAGGCCTATTCCGGGCTGACCGATGCGGAAATGCGCGAAGTGGACAGCATCGTGCGCAAGACCACCGTGGAAAAATTCGGTCCGGTCAGCAGCGTGACACCAAGCCTGGTGTTCGAACTGGGCTTCGAAGGCATCGCCCTCTCCCGCCGGCACAAAAGCGGCATCGCCGTGCGCTTCCCGCGCATGCTGCGCTGGCGCCAGGACAAGACCGTGGATGAGGCCGACAGCCTGGCGACCTTGCAAGAGCTGTTGGTCTGACTCCTTCCCCCGATACTCCCCCTCACCCCGATCGTTCCCACGCTCCGCGTGGGAATGCCTCAATGGACGCTCTGCGTCCGCTTTGGGACGCGGAGCGTCCCGGGCTGCATTCCCACGCAGAGCGTGGGAACGATCCCCTGAACCATCCTGGTGCAGCTTTTGCGGCGCGCCCGTTTTCGTGCACTGACCGGCCCCGGCATGCACTTCCTGCACCTTTTAAAACACTTGTTCGGGACTCTGGTTCGGAAATTGCTACTTTCTATAAGTCGTAAGCGCTCCAGTAACAATCATTCCGCGCCACAAGCGCTCATATTGGTTCTTAGGGATTGAATAATGAAAAAAGCATTGCTGACCCTTTCTGCACTGGCGTTGTGCATGGCCGCCGGCTCCGCGCTGGCCAAGGAATACAAAGAACTGCGGTTTGGCGTTGACCCTTCCTACGCACCGTTCGAGTCGAAAGCGGCAGACGGCAGCCTGGTTGGCTTCGACATCGATCTGGGCAACGCGATCTGCGCCGAGTTGAAGGTCAAGTGCAAATGGGTCGAAAGTGACTTCGACGGCATGATTCCGGGCCTCAAGGCCAATAAATTCGACGGTGTGATCTCGTCGATGACCGTGACCGAAGCCCGTGAAAAAGTCATCGACTTCTCCAGCGAGCTGTTCTCCGGCCCGACTGCCTACGTGTCGAAGAAGGGTTCCGGCATCACCAACGACGTCGCGTCGCTGAAAGGCAAAACCGTCGGCTACGAGCAAGGCACCATCCAGGAAGCCTATGCCAAAGCCGTGCTGGACAAGGCCGGCGTGAAAACCCAGGCCTATCAGAACCAGGATCAGGTGTATTCCGATCTGACTTCCGGCCGTCTCGATGCGGGCATTCAGGACATGTTGCAGGCCGAACTGGGCTTTCTGAAGTCGCCACAGGGTGCCGACTATGCTGTCAGCGAGCCGGTCGACAACCACTTGCTGCCAGCCAAGACCGCTGTCGGTATTAAGAAAGGTAACACCGAGCTGAAAGCGCTTTTGGATAAAGGTATCAAAGCGTTACACGATGATGGCAAATACGCCGAGATTCAAAAGAAACACTTTGGCGATCTGAATCTGTACAGCGGCAAATAATGCCCCGGCGCCCATCCTCGATGGGCGCCTTTTTCATTCAGTCAGGTTGCTGATTTATGTTCGAAAACCTCTTACAAAATCTGGGGCTCTCCGCCTTCAGCCTCAAGGGCTTTGGCCCGTTGCTGTTGGAAGGCACCTGGATGACCATCAAATTGTCGGCGTTGTCGCTGCTGGTGGCCGTGTTGCTCGGCCTGCTCGGCGCCAGTGCCAAGCTGTCAAAAGTCAAACTGCTGCGCCTGCCCGCCCAGATCTACACCACGCTGATTCGCGGGGTGCCGGACCTGGTGC
Organism: Pseudomonas sp. B15(2017); assembly: GCF_002113215.1. Lineage (NCBI taxonomy): Bacteria > Pseudomonadati > Pseudomonadota > Gammaproteobacteria > Pseudomonadales > Pseudomonadaceae > Pseudomonas > Pseudomonas sp. B15(2017). The sequence goes on along the minus strand of NZ_NEJZ01000005.1, from coordinate 238,551 downwards.
TGATGCTGCTGATCTTCTACAGCCTGCAAACCTGGCTGACGACGCTCACCGATTACCTGGAATGGGAATACATCGAGATCGACCCGTTCAGCGCCGGGGTCCTGACCCTGGGCTTCATTTATGGCGCGTACTTCACTGAAACCTTCCGCGGGGCGATTCTCGCCGTGCCACGCGGTCAGGTCGAAGCCGCCACCGCCTATGGTCTCAAGCGCGGCCAGCGCTTTCGTTTCGTGGTGTTCCCGCAAATGATGCGCTTCGCCCTGCCAGGCATCGGTAATAACTGGATGGTGATGCTCAAGGCCACCGCGCTGGTCTCGATCATCGGCCTGGCCGATCTGGTCAAGGCCGCGCAGGACGCCGGCAAGAGCACCTATCAGCTGTTCTATTTTCTGGTTCTCGCCGCGTTGATTTACCTGCTGATCACCAGTGCCTCGAACTTCATTCTGCGCTGGCTCGAACGCCGCTACGCCGCCGGTGCACGGGAGGCCGTACGATGATCGAACTTCTGCAGGAATACTGGAAAGCCTTCCTTTATACAGACGGCCAGAACATCACTGGCCTTGCGATGACGATGTGGCTGCTCAGCGCGTCGATCTTCTTCGGTTTCATCGTGTCGATTCCGCTGTCGATCGCCCGCGTCTCGCCGCACTTCTACATCCGCTGGCCGGTGCAGTTCTACACCTACCTGTTCCGTGGCACGCCGCTCTATATCCAGTTGCTGATCTGCTACACCGGGATCTACAGCCTGGCCGCCGTGCGCGCGCAACCGCTGCTCGACAGTTTCTTCCGCGATGCGATGAACTGCACGATCCTGGCCTTCGCCCTGAACACCTGCGCCTACACCACGGAGATATTCGCCGGGGCGATCCGCAGCATGAACCACGGCGAAGTCGAAGCGGCCAAGGCTTACGGGCTGACCGGGTGGAAACTCTATGCCTACGTCATCATGCCGTCGGCGCTGCGCCGGTCGTTGCCGTACTACAGCAACGAAGTGATCCTGATGCTGCACTCGACCACCGTGGCCTTCACCGCGACCATCCCCGACATCCTCAAGGTCGCGCGGGACGCCAACTCGGCGACCTTCCTGACCTTCCAGTCGTTCGGCATCGCCGCCCTGATCTACCTGACCATCACCTTTGCGCTGGTCGGCCTGTTCCGTCTTGCCGAACGCCGATGGCTGGCCTTTCTCGGCCCGACCCACTAGGACCCTTTTGAGATGCGCCACCAGATACACGACCTGCTGGCCCCGCTGCCGGGGACCGCACGACAGATTCACAGCTTTCACTTCGGCCCGGACAAGGCCCAGGGCAAGATTTACATCCAGTCCTCGCTGCATGCCGACGAACTGCCCGGCATGCTCGTGGCCTGGCACCTCAAGCAGCGTCTGGCGGAGCTGGAAGCCGCCGGGCGCCTGCGCAGCGAAATCGTGCTGGTGCCGGTGGCCAACCCGGTCGGCCTCGAACAGGTGCTGATGGATGTGCCGCTGGGCCGCTACGAGCTGGAGAGCGGGCAGAATTTCAACCGCTGGTTCGTCGACCTCAGCGAAGAAATCGGCAACGAAATCGAAGCGCAACTGAGCGACGACCCGCAGCGCAACCTCGAATTGATCCGATCCAGCCTGCGCAACGCACTCGACCGCCACACCGCCACGACTCAGTTGCAATCCCAACGCCTGACCCTGCAACGGCTGGCCTGCGATGCGGACATGGTTTTGGACCTGCATTGCGATTTCGAATCCGTGGTTCACCTCTACACCACGCCCGAGGCCTGGCCGCAGGTCGAGCCGCTGGCGCGCTATATCGAATCCCAAGCGAGCCTGCTGGCCACCGACTCCGGCGGCCAGTCGTTCGATGAGTGCTTCACCCTGCTGTGGTGGCAATTGAAGGAGCGCTTCGGCGAACACTTCGACATTCCGCTCGGCAGTTTCTCGGTCACCGTCGAGTTGCGCGGTCAGGGAGATGTCACCCATCCGCTGGCCAGTGGCGACTGCCAGGCGCTGATCGATTACCTGATCCATTTCGGCGCCATCGTCGGCGAACCGAAAGCCTTGCCGACACTGCCACATCCCGCCACGCCTTTGGCCGGCGTGGAACCGGTCGCCACTCCCGTCGGCGGCCTGCTGGTCTACAGCGCCACACCCGGCCAGTGGCTGGAAGCCGGGCAGAAAATCGCCGAAATCATCGACCCGATCAACGACCGGGTCACGCCAGTCCATTGCACCGCTTCCGGTCTGCTCTATGCCCGCTCGCTGCGGCGCATGGCCACCGCCGGGATGGTGATCGCCCACGTCGCGGGCGCCGAAGCCTATCGCAGCGGCTATCTACTTTCGCCTTGAGGATGCCTGTTCCATGTACAAATTGACCGTTGAAGGCCTGCACAAAAGCTATGGCGACCATCAGGTGCTCAAAGGCGTCTCGCTCAAGGCCAAGACCGGCGACGTGATCAGCCTGATCGGCGCCAGCGGCTCGGGCAAAAGCACCTTTTTGCGCTGCATCAACTTTCTCGAACAACCCAACGACGGCGCGATGAGCCTCGACGGCCAGGCGATCCGCATGGTCACCGACCGCCACGGCATGCACGTCGCCGATGCCGATGAACTGCAACGCCTGCGCACGCGGCTGGCGATGGTGTTCCAGCATTTCAACCTGTGGAGCCACATGACCGTGCTGGAAAACATCACCATGGCCCCGCGCCGGGTGCTGGGTTGCAGCAAACAGGAAGCCGACGACCGCGCCCGGCGATATCTGGAAAAGGTCGGTTTGCCGGCGCGGGTGGCCGATCAGTACCCGGCGTTCCTCTCCGGCGGCCAGCAACAACGGGTGGCGATTGCCCGCGCGCTGGCCATGGAACCGGAAGTCATGCTGTTCGACGAACCGACTTCGGCACTCGACCCGGAACTGGTCGGTGAAGTGCTCAAGGTGATCCAGGGCCTGGCCGAGGAAGGCCGGACCATGATCATGGTCACCCATGAAATGAGCTTTGCGCGCAAGGTCTCGAGCCAGGTGCTGTTTCTGCACCAGGGGCTGGTGGAAGAAGAAGGTGCGCCCGAAGAAGTGCTGGGCAATCCGAAAAGCGAACGTCTGAAGCAATTCCTCAGCGGCAATCTCAAGTAAAACTATTGCCCCGCCGGCGCGGTCTCTGAAGGAACACTTTCAGAGCACACGTCGCCGGCATGGGCACTTCCACCGACTTCGCCAAACTTTGGTTCAGCGCCCGCGACTGGAAGCCGTTCGCCTTTCAAAAACAGGTGTGGGCGGCGGTCAAACGTGGCGAATCCGGCCTGCTGCACGCCAGCACCGGCGCCGGTAAAACCTACGCGGTGTGGTTTGCCGCGCTCAATCGCTTTGCCCGCTCCGGGCCTGTTGCCGAAACCACCCGTAAACGTCCACCGCCCGCCGAACCGCTGACTGTCTTGTGGATCACGCCGATGCGGGCGCTGGCCGCCGACACCGCGCGCGCCTTGCAAACGCCGCTGGACGATCTGCAGATTCCCTGGAGCGTCGGCCTGCGCACTGGCGACACCGGCAGCAGCGAACGCGCCCGGCAGAACCGGCGACTGCCCACCACACTGATCACCACCCCGGAAAGCCTGACCTTGATGCTCGCCCGCGCCGACGCGCAAACGGCGCTCTCGACGCTGCGCATGGTCGTGGTGGATGAATGGCACGAATTGCTCGGCAACAAGCGCGGCGTCCAACTACAACTGGCCCTCGCCCGGTTGCGGCGCTGGCACCCGGGACTGATCGTCTGGGGTGTTTCTGCGACGCTCGGCAATCAATCCCACGCCGAACAGGTACTGATCCCACAAGGCGGTGGCATCAGCATTCAGGGGAAAAGCGAAAAGTCGCTCAAGGTCGACACCTTGCTCCCACCGGCCATCGAACGCTTTCCATGGGCCGGGCATATCGGTTTGAAGATGTTGCCGCAGGTGGTCGCCGAACTGGACGTCTGCGCCAGCAGCCTGGTGTTCACCAATACCCGGGCGCAATCGGAAATCTGGTATCAGGCCTTGCTGGAAGCGCGGCCGGACTGGGCCGGGTTGATCGCCTTGCATCACAGTTCTCTGTCCCGCGACACCCGCGACTGGGTTGAGCAGGCGCTGAAGAATGGTCAGCTCAAGGCCGTGGTCTGCACGTCGAGTCTGGATCTGGGGGTGGACTTCCTGCCAGTGGAGCGGGTGCTGCAGATTGGTTCGGCCAAAGGTGTCGCGCGGCTGATGCAGCGTGCCGGGCGTTCGGGCCATGCGCCCGGTCGAACGTCGCGGGTAACATTGGTGCCGACCCATAGCCTGGAACTGATCGAAGCCGCTGCTGCTGGTGATGCCGTAGCACAGCGGCGGATCGAACCTCGATTGTCACCGCACAAACCGCTGGATGTGCTGGTGCAGCATCTGGTCAGCATGGCCCTGGGCGGTGGCTTTATTCCCGATGAGTTGTACGAGGAAGTCCGTGGTGCCTGGGCCTATCGCGACCTGACACGTGCAGACTGGGCCTGGGCGCTGGCGTTCGTACGCCACGGCGGGATGTCGCTGACGGCGTACCCGGATTACCGCCGGGTCGAACCGGATGAGCACGGGATCTGGCGGGTCCCCGATGCACGGCTCGCACGCCGCCATCGCATGAGCGTCGGCACCATCGTCAGCGACGCTTCGATCCATTTGAAATTCTGGAGCAAGGGCGGTGGCGGCAAGCAACTGGGCAGCGTTGAAGAGGGCTTTATCGCCCGCCTCAAACCCGGCGACGGCTTCTTGTTCGCCGGGCGCTTGCTGGAGTTGGTGCGGGTGGAAAACATGACTGCCTACGTCAAACGCAGCACGGCGAAAAAAGCCGCTGTACCGCGCTGGAATGGCGGGCGTATGCCGCTGTCCAGCGAACTGGCGCAAGCGGTGGTCAGCCGGTTCAGCGCGGCGGCAAACGGTGAGTTTGCCGGCCCGGAAATGCAGGCGTTGCGACCGTTGCTGGAAACGCAGCTGCGCTGGTCGGGCCTGCCGACCGTTAACAATCTGCTGGCCGAAGTGCTGAAATCCCGCGAAGGCTGGCACCTTTTCCTCTACCCGTTCGCCGGACGCCAGGTGCATCTGGGACTGGCCAGCCTGCTGGCGTGGCGGGTCAGTCAGCGCCTGCCTGTGACCTTCTCGATTGCGGTCAACGATTACGGCCTGGAATTGCTCAGCGCGACGCCCGTTGACTGGCCTGTGCAACTGGATGACGCGCTGCTCAGTCCCGAGGATTTATTGAGGGATGTGCTGGCCAGCCTCAACGCGGGCGAACTGGCGCTGCGCAGGTTTCGGGAAATCGCCCGGATTGCCGGTCTGGTGTTCGCCGGTTACCCCGGTGCGCCGAAAAGCACTCGTCAGGTGCAGGCCTCCAGCGGGCTGTTCTTTGAAGTGTTCAAACAATACGACGCCGACAATCTGCTACTGGCACAGGCCGGGGAAGAGGTCCTGCGCGAAGAGCTGGATATTCGTCGGCTGGAACAGACATTGGAGCGAGTCAACCGGATGAAACTGGACATGCACCTGATCAAACGTCCCACACCGCTCGGCTTTCCATTGCTGGTGGAGCGCATGCGCGAAAGCATGAGTTCGGAAAAGCTCGCCGACCGCATCCGCCGCATGGTTGGCGACCTGGAGAAAACCGCCGACAAGGGCCAATCCTGATGAACGCGCCCTATCCTGTGCGCCTGGCAGGCGAAGACCTCTGGTTGCTGCCGGAAAAGGCGCTGTACTGGCCGGCGCAACAGGCGTTGCTGATCGCTGATGTGCATTTCGGCAAGGCTGCCGCTTACCGGCGCCTGGGGCAACCGGTGCCGCAGGGCACCACGGCGAGCAACATCGCCGTGATCGAGCAGCTGCTGGCGAAACTGCCGTGTCGGCAACTGATCTTTCTTGGGGACTTTCTGCACGGGCCCGGCTCCCACGCTCCCGACACCTTGCAGGCATTGGCGCAATGGCGGGCGCGGCACGCCGATCTGCCGATCACGCTGATTCGCGGCAATCACGATAAACGTGCCGGTGATCCACCGCAGATCCTGAACATTCGAGTGGTGCCCGAACCCCTGTTGCTAGGGCCTTTCGCGTTGCAGCACGAACCCGAACCGCACCCTGAACGCCACGTCCTTGCAGGCCACGTACACCCGGTTTTTCGATTGAACGGCAAGGGGCGTCAGCGTTTGCGGCTGGCGTGCTTCAGGCTGGGAGAACGCATCAGTCTGCTGCCGGCCTTCGGGGCCTTCACCGGCGGTTATCCGGTGGAGAAGGAAGACAGCTGTCGGATCTTTGTCATTGGCGACAACGAAATATGGCCCGTCGGCTGAAGTCCTGCTCAGGACTCAGCCGACGGGCCATACATTCAATCAAGCGACAGGCGCGGGTGGCGGTTTGTCCGGCAACGTAGGCTCGCCGGGCTCGGTCGGTTCTTCGTTGGGGGTATCGGGATCGGGCTGGTGAGGAATTCCGCCAGCCATGGCGATGGGTGGGTGTGCCAACAAGGACCAGGCCAATACGCCAACCTGATTGGGCTCGAGCCTTGCCAGTTCGGCAGTGATTTGCGGATCGATCTTCATGGAGCACTCCTCGGCGAAGGCCCGTTTCGCTGTCCGCGAATCGGGCAGTACACCTCATAGAGTGTCTACCCGCCGAAGAATTCCCGGTAACTGCCGGATGGACGGCTCAGGTACGTGGCAAGGTCACGCCACGCTGGCCCTGGTACTTGCCGGCGCGATCCTTGTAGGAGACTTCGCATTCCTCGTCGGATTCAAGGAACAGCATCTGCGCCACGCCTTCGTTGGCGTAGATCTTCGCCGGCAGGTTGGTGGTGTTCGAGAACTCCAGGGTCACCTGGCCTTCCCACTCGGGCTCGAGCGGGGTGACGTTGACGATGATGCCGCAGCGAGCGTAGGTGCTCTTGCCCAGGCAGATGGTCAGGACGTTGCGTGGAATACGGAAGTATTCAACGGTCGTGGCCAGGGCGAAGGAGTTCGGCGGAATGATGCAGACGTCGCTGTGGACGTCGACGAAGCTGCCGGCATCGAAGTTTTTCGGATCGACGATGGCTGAATTGATGTTGGTGAACACCTTGAAATGATTGGTGCAACGCACATCGTAGCCATAGCTCGACACACCGTAGGAGATCACACGGCTGTCGTCGCTGCCACGTACCTGGCGCTCGACGAACGGCTCGATCATGCCGTGTTCCTGCGCCATGCGGCGAATCCACTTGTCCGATTTGATGCTCATGGCGGGTGTCCTGAATAGCGAGGTGGAAAAAATCTGTCCGGCATCTTACCGGGCGCGCCGCCGGGTTCAAAGTCCGGGCTGCAAATCTCGCCGAACGTGCAGGAATTACGCGGCCTGGCGACGAACCGTCAGACCGCCGATCCCTAAAACAGAGAAACCTTCGCAAGAAGCATTGGCACGTTCCGGAAAAAGGGTTAAGGTGGCGCCACTGTGCTGCTTGTGTCACTGAGAATCTCTACACGATATGTTGAATTTCGATCCAACCATCTACAAGAATTTTTCCTGCTCTTTGCACTCAGTCTCGGCCAGGGTTCTTCCTGAGTCGCAGTTATCTTTGTTCAAGGAGTTACACCATGTCTAATCGCCAAACCGGTACCGTTAAGTGGTTCAACGATGAAAAAGGCTTCGGCTTCATCACCCCACAATCCGGTGACGACCTGTTCGTTCACTTCAAAGCTATCCAATCCGACGGCTTCAAAAGCCTGAAAGAAGGCCAACAGGTTTCTTTCATCGCTACCCGCGGTCAGAAAGGCATGCAAGCTGAAGAAGTACAAGTTATCTAACTTGTAGCTTCTTTAGTAAAAGGCCCCGCCCTCAAAAGCGGGGCTTTTTTGTGAGCGTCTGTTTTTCCGGGCGCAAAAAAAGATCGCAGCCTTCGCAGGCTGCGATCTTTTTTGTTGTTTACCAGGCGACGCCGAAACCGGCGGTGTAGCGGGTCTTGCTCAGGTCCGCGTCCTCGGTGCCGCTGATGATGTCGCGCTCGGCCTTGAGGTTGAGGGAGGCCCAGTCGGTGACCTTGTAGCGCAGGCCCATTTCCGCATCCAGAGCATAGTCGGCCACACCGGACAGCGGCTTGCCGACTTCGCCATTGGTGAAGAACTCGACTTTCTTGCCGATCAGGTAGCGGTTGTAATCCCACTTCATCGCGACCGAATAGAAGTTGTCCTTGCTGCCATCGCGATACTGGTAGTCGGTGCGGTTGAGCAGCGAGCCCAGGGAGAATGCCCCCAGCTCGTCATCCCAGAACTGGTAACCCGGACCTGTACCGACCACGCGCTGACGCGCCAGCTCTTCGATGTGGTCGCGCTTGTAATTCAGGCGCCCCTGCCAGAACCACTTGTCCGTCAGGAAACGGTCGAGTGCATACTCGGCGCGCCAGTTGTCGGTGGTGGTCACGTCGTCCTGCACTTCGCGGTTGTACTCGCCCTCGGCGGTGTGGCGCCAGCGACCATGGCGGGCGGACGTCTTGAAGCCGATGTCGTAATCGTCGGTGTCCTTTTCCGCGCGCTGATAATCCAGCGCCAGATCGACGTTGCCCTTCCACACCAGATCCTCGACCACCGGTTTGGGTTTGAGAATCTGCTGAATGCTCGCCAACTCCACGGTTTTCGGCGCTTCGCCGTTGGCCAGGGTGACCTTGCCGTCTTCGGCAGCGCTCAGCGACTTGGCCTTCTCGCCGTTGTAGGCGTCCTGCTTGACCAGCAACTCCTGATCGCTCTCCAGCGTCTTGACCTGCTTCCAGTCAATGGTCACTGCGCCCGCGTACTGGGTCTGGACCAGCAACTTGCCACCGTCGAACAGCGTGATTTTGCCGCTCAGCTTGTCACCGTTCTTCAACCAGACGGTGTCGGCAAGCAGGGGTGTGGACGCACTGAAGACAGCAAGGCACAGCAGGGTTCTGGACAACATAAGCAAATCGGGGACTCAAGTTTGCGAAAAAATGGTCGGCATTATCCGTAGGAATAATTCCCTGACAAGGAATGACCCGGCTATTTCTATTGAGTTCATTTCTCAATTGCCCTTGCACCGATTACGCTTGAGGACATAACGCGATCAAGTTCAGGAACCGCGCACGTGACAGACCCGATGCATGCCTGCGAAAACGATCCGCAAATCCGACGCACGGCACTCTATTCCACCCTCGCCCAAGTGCCCGAGGGCAAGGTCGTCAGCTATGGTCAGTTGGCCGAACTGGCGGGGTTGGGGCGCGCCGCCCGCTGGGTCGGCCGGACCCTGAGCCAATTGCCCGGCGATACCAAACTGCCCTGGCACCGCGTACTCGGCGCCGGCGGTCGGATCAGCCTGCCGGCGGGCAGCCCGTCCGGGGACGAACAGCGGGCGCGATTGCGCATGGAAGGCATCACCATCCTGAACAATCGTGTGGATATTCGGCGCCATGGCTGGCGTCCGGTAGAGCACAGCGGTTAGAGTGCGCGCTTTGTTTTCGCAATCTTGAGGCAGACTTCAGCCCATGCCCCGTAAAACCTGGCGCGCCGCGCTCGCCGCCTATGCCAGTCCTTCGACGCTCGTGCTGTTGTTGCTGGGTTTCGCCGCCGGCCTGCCGTACATGCTGGTGTTCTCGACACTTTCGGTCTGGCTGCGTGAAGCCGGTGTGGCCCGCGAGACGATCGGCTACGCCAGCCTGATCGGTCTGGCCTATGCCTTCAAATGGGTCTGGTCGCCCCTGCTCGATCAATGGCGCCTGCCGTTGCTCGGCAAGCTGGGGCGCCGTCGCTCGTGGCTGGTGCTCTCACAGACGCTGGTGATCCTCGGCCTGATCGGCATGGGCTTTTGCGACCCGCAGAAACACCTGTCCTGGCTGATCGCTATCGCAGTGATCGTCGCCTTCGCTTCCGCCACCCAGGACATCGCCGTCGACGCCTATCGCCTGGAAATCGCCGAAGACAACCGTCAGGCCGCTCTGGCCGCCAGTTACATGTCCGGTTATCGGGTGGCGGCCCTGCTCGCGACCGCCGGTGCACTGTTCTTCGCCGAAGGCTTCGGCTCCACCGGGTTCAACTACCAGCACTCCGCCTGGACCGGCACCTACGTGCTGTTCGGCGCCTTGATGGTCCCTGCCCTGCTCACCACCCTGCTGATGCGCGAGCCGCCGGTGCCATTGCGCACTCAGTTGCAGGCCGGGCGCTACACCTTCATGCATCAGTTGATGTCGGTGTTCGTGCTGATCATTTTGCTGGTCTCCGTCCCGGCGATGTTCACCCAGCTCTACAACACCGATTTCGCCAGCGTGCTGTTTGGTGACATGAGCCCGCTGGACCTGCTGCTTGAAGACCGGGCGTTCCTGCGCGCGATTCTTTACACCACGCTGACCTGCCTGTGCCTCTCGGCCATGGGCCGTCGCGGTCTGGCGCCGGTGCTGACGCCGGTCAACGACTTCATCCTACGCTACCGCTGGCAGGCGCTGCTGCTGCTCGGCCTGATCGCCACCTATCGGATGTCCGACACGGTGATGGGCGTGATGGCCAACGTGTTCTACATCGACCAGGGCTTCACCAAGGACCAGATCGCCAGCGTCAGCAAGATTTTCGGTCTGATCATGACCCTCGTCGGCGCCGGCATGGGCGGTCTGCTGATCGTGCGCTTCGGCATCCTGCCGATCCTGTTCATCGGCGGCGCTGCGTCGGCGGCCACCAACCTGCTGTTCCTCATGCTGGCGGACATGGGCCCGAACCTGCAGATGCTGGTGGTGACGATCTCTCTCGACAACTTCAGTTCCGGTCTGGCCACCTCGGCGTTCGTCGCCTACCTGTCGAGCCTGACCAACCTGAAGTTCTCCGCCACTCAATACGCCCTGCTCAGCTCGATCATGCTCCTGCTGCCACGCCTGATCGGCGGCTACTCCGGCGTGATGGTGGAGAAATTCGGTTATCACAACTTCTTCCTGATCACCGCGCTGCTCGGCGTGCCGACCCTGGTGCTGATTGCCCTGCACTGGTTCCAGGAAAGCCGCCGCGAAGGTCCGACGCCGACGCCGGAACCTGCACCGACCTCCGTCGTGGAAGAATCGTAAGACATCTCGCACCCGGCGAGAGGGTTCGCGCCGGGGTTGCACTTCTGTACGTCGGCGGATCTCGCCGTTACACTGCTCCGTCATTTCCAGTCATAGCAACCGACAACGGCCAACCATGCGCACCAGTCAATTTTTGCTCGCCACACAGAAAGAAACGCCTTCCGACGCGGTCGTGATCAGCCATCAGCTGATGCTGCGCGCCGGCATGATCCGCAAACTCGCCTCGGGCCTGTACACATGGCTGCCGATGGGCTTGCGAGTGATGCGCAAGGTGGAAGCCATCGTTCGCGAAGAGATGAACGCCGCCGGCTCTCTGGAAGTGTTGATGCCGAGCACCCAACCGGCCGAGCTGTGGCAGGAATCGGGGCGCTGGGAAGAATACGGCCCTGAGCTGCTGCGCATCAAAGACCGCCACGGTCGTGATTTCTGCGCGGGCCCGACCCACGAAGAAGTGATCACCGATCTGATGCGCAACGAGTTGAGCAGCTACAAACAGCTGCCGATCAACCTGTACCAGATCCAGACCAAATTCCGTGACGAAATCCGTCCACGCTTCGGCCTGATGCGCGGTCGCGAATTCATCATGAAAGACTCGTACTCCTTCCATGCGGATCAGGCGTCGCTGCAGGTCACCTATGACCGCATGCACGAAGCGTACTGCAACATCTTCACCCGTCTGGGCCTGAAGTTCCGTCCGGTGGAAGCCGACAACGGCTCGATCGGCGGTGCCGGTTCCCACGAGTTCCACGTGCTGGCCGAGTCCGGCGAAGACGATATCGTTTTCAGCAACGGTTCCGACTACGCCGCGAACATCGAGAAAGCGGAAGCCGTACCGCGTGAAACCTCGCGTGCCGCGCCAAGCGAAGAGCTGCGCCTGGTCGACACGCCAGACACCAAGACCATCGCGGCCCTGGTGGAAAAATTCGGTCTGCCGATCGAAAAGACCATCAAGACCCTGATCGTGCACGCCGAAGAAGAAGGCAAGCTGATCGCGCTGATCATCCGTGGCGACCACGAACTGAACGAAATCAAGGCTGCCAACCAGCCAGGTGTTGCCAGCCCGCTGGTCATGGCTTCCGATGCCGAACTGCGTGACGCCATTGGCGCCGGCGCCGGTTCCCTCGGCCCGCTGAACCTGCCGCTGCCGATCATCATCGACCGCTCGGTCGAGCTGATGAGCGACTTCGGCATCGGTGCGAACATCGACGACAAGCACTACTTCGGCGTGAACTGGGAGCGTGATCTGCCGGTTCCGACCGTGGCCGACCTGCGTAACGTCGTGGCCGGCGACCCGAGCCCGGACGGCAAGGGCACCCTGGAAATCAAGCGCGGCATCGAAGTCGGGCACATCTTCCAGCTGGGCAACAAGTACAGCAAGGCGATGAAGTGCGAAGTGCTGGGCGAGAACGGCAAGCCGGTGACCCTGGAAATGGGTTGCTACGGCATCGGCGTTTCCCGCGTGGTGGCCGCCGCCATCGAGCAGAACAACGACGAGAACGGCATCATCTGGAGCGACGCCCTGGCACCGTTCCAGATCGCCCTGGTACCACTGCGCTATGAAACCGAGCTGGTGCGCGAAGCCACCGACAAGCTGTACGCGGAACTGACCGCGGCTGGCTTCGAAGTGTTGCTGGACGACCGCGACAAGAAAACCAGCCCGGGCATCAAGTTCGCGGACATGGAGCTGATCGGCATTCCGCACCGGATCGTGGTCAGCGATCGCGGCCTTGCCGAAGGCAACCTGGAATACAAGAGCCGTACCGAAGGCCAGGCGCAAGCGCTGCCGGTTGCCGACGTGCTGTCCTTCCTTCAGGCCCGTATCCGCCGCTGAAACCAGATAGAGACGTCATGTTCAAGCGAAACACCTTAGGCCTCGGTGGTGCCGCCCTGTGCGGCACCCTGCTGGTCAGCGGCTGTGCCAATCACATGTCACAACGCAGCGAGCACGAGGAACGTGTCGAGCGCAAACTGCTCGATCACAGCCTGCAGATCGATGTCGGCGAGCCCAAGGTGCTTGAGCTGCCGCAACGGCGGGTGAAGATCAACGAACAGAAGACCTTCGAGGTCACCGAGTTCGAGGTCACGCGCCATTACGACCGTTACACGCCTTACCAGCCATGGCGGGAGATCTACGAGATTCCGCTGGGCGCGGTGGCGGTGGTCGGCGGCATCGGTGCGAACGTGGTCAACGTGTTTGCCCTTGGCAATCTGCCCGACAGCGTGACCCGTGACTGGCTCAGTTACGGTTTCGCCGGGCTCAACCCGTTCATGAACGTGCAATCCAATGGTCGCGCGCAACAGAACCTGGCCGGTATCGACGAAGTCCAGCGCGACAAGCGCACGGAGTATTCGAGCCTGCCGTGGAGCGAGCGCCCGGTTCAGATCAAGGCCGGCAAGCAGACCTTCGACATGACCACCGATCGCCACGGCGTGCTGCGTCTGAACCTGCTGGACAGCCCGTTCGCCGAAAACGACCTCAATCATGTAGGCAAACTGCAGATCATTGTCGAAGACAGCAAGGACGACGTGCACTCCGATTCGTCTTTGGCGATCAGCACTCACCTGCGCGGCAAGTTGCTGGAGGCTCACGCACTGATCTACGACGATCTGGAAGACGACGAAGTGAGCCAGTGGGTGCACCGGGTCAAGCGTCTGTCGGAACTGGGTCTGGAAGAAGAAGCCAGTGAGCTGGAGCAAAGTCTGATCGAACTGACCCGCAACGATCCCGAGTTGCAGACCGAGTTCCTCAAATCCCTGACCCGGGATGCGGGGCGCCTGGTGGCGGATCCGGGGCCGAACTGAAAACCCTGAAAAAATGCCCGAACCTGAGTCGGGCATTTTTTTGTCCGCTTATCGCTCGAACAATTCCATTTGTTCGAACCCGCCGCGCAAATCCTCCAGCCGCACGCCCACTCCTAATAGCCGTACCGGTTTGCCACCGCGGTTGAACGCCTGCGTCAGCATCAATTGGTAACTGCCAAGATCCCGCCCTGCCCCGGCCTGCTCCAGCGTGGTCTGGGTGAAATCGTGAAACTTCACTTTGACGAATGGCTTGCCGGGGCGGTAACTGCTGTCGATCCGCGCCATGCGGGTTTTCAGGGTTTCCAGCAATTCCGGAAGCTTGTCGAGGCAACTGCGCAGATCCGGCAGATCGACGTCGTAGGTATTTTCGACGCTGATCGACTGACGGCGGCTGTCGTTGTGCACCAACCGCTCATCGATCCCACGGGCCAGACTCCACAAGCGCTCGCCGAAACTGCCGAATTCCCGCACCAGCGCCAGCTTGTCCCACTCGCGCAACTGCAGACAGTCACTGATACCAAGCCTGCTCAACTTGTCGGCCGTGACCTTGCCCACCCCGTGCAACTTGCTCACCGGCAGGCCACTGACGAAGTCTTCGACCTGGTCCGGGGTAATCACGAACAAGCCGTTGGGCTTTCTCCAGTCGCTGGCGATCTTGGCCAGAAACTTGTTCGGCGCCACGCCGGCGGAGACCGTGATGTGCAGTTGATTGGAAACCCGGCGACGAATGTCCTGGGCGATGCGCGTGGCGCTGCCGCCGAAATGCGCGCTGTCCGAGACGTCGAGATAGGCCTCGTCCAGCGAAAGCGGCTCGATCAGGTCGGTGTAATCGCTGAAGATCGTATGAATTTCCTTCGACGCCTCGCGATAGGCATCCATTCGCGGCTTGACGATGGTCAGGTCCGGGCACAGCTTCAAGGCATGCCCGGACGACATCGCCGAGCGAACGCCGTAAGCCCGCGCCTCATAGTTGCAGGTGGCGATCACCCCGCGCCTGTCCGCCGAACCACCGACCGCCAACGGCTTGCCGGCGAGGCTCGGGTCATCCCGCATCTCGATGGCGGCGTAGAAACAGTCACAGTCGACGTGGATGATTTTTCGCTGAGTCATGACAGAAAAGGAAACATGGCGAGCCGGACCGGCAGTATCTCACTGACACCTGTATATAGCACCAGTGGTACGAATGTTCTTTTCAGTTTGTAGGAAAAGGACTTTGAATTTATTTACTCAATCGAAAACCAATCCCCAATAGAGCTGAAACCCTTGCCCTGTATGCCCTGCGCTCAATAAAAAGACCGTCCGTCAGCGCTAACCGATTGAAGCTCAACAGGTTTTATCCGAATTGAAGGTTGACACCACAGCATTCCTCTGTAGAATGCCGCCACACAGACGCGGGATGGAGCAGTCTGGTAGCTCGTCGGGCTCATAACCCGAAGGTCGTCGGTTCAAATCCGGCTCCCGCAACCAAACATCAGAAAAGGCCAATCGAAAGATTGGCCTTTTTTGTGCGCGTCGGTTTTTTCGGATCCAGTCGAACACTCCGGAAATCGTTCCGATTCCGAAACTTAGCGCTTTCCCTGCGACCGTTTGCCGCGATTGCACACTTATTTGACCTTTCACGGGATTATCGGTTGACACCCCGCCGTTCGCCTGTAGAATGCCGCCACACAGACGCGGGATGGAGCAGTCTGGTAGCTCGTCGGGCTCATAACCCGAAGGTCGTCGGTTCAAATCCGGCTCCCGCAACCAAACATCAAAAAAGGCTACTCGAAAGAGTGGCCTTTTTTGTATCTGTGGAAAAAGTCCTTTCGCAACAATGATCTGTCACTGTGCAGTGAACCGTTCAGGATCTTCAGTCCCGCCAGGTTGCGACTATGCTTGAAGTCGCAGGCAAGGCGTCTGCAATCCAGGAGCTGCCCTCGCCGATACCTGGTGAGAGGCGTAGTATTTTGTGATTATTTTTTTCTACAGGGATTGGTAACTTGGCTGGATACCTCCATCCTGTCGCGCACAATCCAAGAGGTGATTGATGCGCGCCAACTCGTCTGATTCACAAGACACCGTCACAGCGAACCCACCGATCAAGCCTGAGCGTCTGCGCCTGCTGGATCGGATCAGCAAATACCGGCAACCGATCGGTCTGGCGGTCACTTTGCTGCTGTTCGCCATCGCGCTGATTGCCTGTCGCCATCTGCTCAGCGAACTCGATCTCGACGCACTGCACGACTCGATTCTCGAGGTGCCGAAACCGGCCCTTCTCGGCGCCCTCGGTGCGACAGTCATCGGCTTCATCATTCTGCTCGGCTACGAATGGTCGGCCAGTCGATATGCGCGCGTGACGCTGACACCGAAAACCCTGGCTCTGGGCGGCTTCACCGCGTTTGCCATCGGCAATGCCATCGGCCTGTCGATGCTGTCCGGTGGCTCGGTGCGTTACCGTCTATATGCAAGGCATGGCCTGGGCGCTTCCGAAGTCGCGCACATGACCTTGTTCGCCAGCCTGTCGCTGGGCTGCGCCCTGCCGCCACTGGCCGCCCTAGCGACCCTGAGCAACCTGCCGGCCGCCTCACAGGCACTGGGACTGTCCGAGACCTTGTTGGGTACGATTGCCGGCGTGGTGTTGCTGCTCGGTGCGATTCTGGCCATCGGCATCTATCGCCGTCGCCTGCCGGAGCAACCTTATCCGGACAACCTGCTGGTCCGGGCCGGTCGTCGCACCCTGCGTCTGCCGGGTCGTCGCCTGACGTTCCTGCAACTGGTCATTACCGCCCTCGACGTCGCCGCCGCTGCAACCGTGCTTTATCTGCTGCTGCCGCAAGCGCCGCCCTTCGGTGCATTCCTGTTGGTCTATCTGCTGGCACTGGCGGCCGGTGTACTCAGCCACGTTCCGGGTGGTGTGGGTGTTTTTGAAGCGATTCTGCTCGCTGCGTTCGCCGACAAACTCGGCGCCGCGCCGCTGGCTGCCGCCCTGCTGCTGTATCGCCTGATCTATGTAGTGCTGCCGTTGCTGGTGGCCTGCGTGCTGTTGCTGCTCAACGAAGGCCAGCGCCTGTTTCAGTCGCAGACCATGCGTGCAGCGTCCGGTCTGGCGGCACCGATCCTCGCGGTGCTGGTGTTCCTGTCCGGCGTGGTGCTGCTGTTTTCCGGCGCGACGCCAGAGATCGACACTCGTCTGGAGCACATCGGTTTTCTGATTCCTCACCGTCTGGTCGACGCCTCGCACTTTGGCGCCAGCCTGATCGGCGTGCTGTGCCTGATGCTCGCTCAAGGCCTGCGTCGCCGGTTGTCGGCGGCATGGATGCTGACCACCATTCTGTTGCTGGTGGGCGCCCTGCTCTCGCTGCTCAAGGGTTTCGACTGGGAAGAGGCAACCCTGATGACCCTCACCGCCGCGCTGCTGGGGGTGTTCCGTCGTTCGTTCTATCGCCCGAGCCGTCTGACCGAACTGCCGTTCTCGCCGCTGTATCTGGTGGCCAGCCTGTGCGTACTCGGTGCTTCGACCTGGCTTTTGCTGTTCGCTTATCAGGACGTTCCGTACAGCCATCAACTGTGGTGGCAGTTCACCCTCGACGCCGACGCCCCGCGCGGTCTGCGCTCGCTGCTCGGTGCCGCCGTGTTGTTGCTGGTGATCGCCCTGACCTGGCTGCTGCGCACCGCTCGCCCGGTGATCCACTTGCCGACACCCGATGAGCTGGAACGCGCCTCGAAAATCCTGATGGCCTCTTCGCAACCGGACGGCGGCCTGGCCCTGACCGGCGACAAGGCGCTGCTGTTTCACCCCAATGATGAAGCCTTCCTGATGTATGCCCGTCGCGGCCGCAGTCTGGTGGCCCTGTACGACCCGATCGGCCCCGGCCAGCAACGGGCCGAGATGATCTGGCAGTTCCGCGACCTGTGCGACATCCATCACGCCCGCCCGGTGTTCTATCAGGTGCGCGCCGAGAACCTGCCGTACTACATGGACATCGGCCTGACCGCGATCAAGCTGGGCGAAGAAGCCCGGGTCGATCTGCATCGCTTTGACCTGGAAGCCAAGGGCAAGGAGATGAAGGACCTGCGCTACACCTGGAATCGTGGCACCCGCGATGGTCTGTCGCTGGAAATCCATGAGCCGGGCCATGCACCGATGGATGAGCTCAAGGTGATTTCCGATGCCTGGCTCACCGGCAAGAACGTGCGCGAGAAAGGCTTCTCCCTCGGCCGTTTCAGCGACGATTACCTGAGGCATTTCCGCATCGCGGTGATTCGCTTCGAAGGCCGCCCGGTGGCGTTCGCCAACCTGCTCGAGACCTACAGCCATGATCTGGCCAGTCTCGACCTGATGCGCGCGCACCCGGACGCCCCCAAGCTGACCATGGAATTCATGATGGTCGGTCTGATTCAACACTATAAGAGTCACGGATACGCGCGCTTCAGCCTGGGCATGGTGCCGCTGTCGGGGTTGCAACCCCGGCGCGGGGCACCGCTGACCCAGCGTCTGGGCTCGATGGTTTTCCGCCGTGGTGAGCAGCTGTACAACTTCCAAGGCTTGCGCCGCTTCAAAGACAAGTTCCAGCCTGACTGGGAACCCCGTTATATGGCCGTGCCCGCCGGACTCGATCCGCTGGTGGCGCTGGCCGACACTGCTGCCCTGATCGCGGGCGGCTTGACTGGATTGGTGAAACGCTGATGATTCAACGCTCCCTGAAGTACATCCTGGTCGCACTGCTGGTGCTGGCCGCGATTGCCGGTGGCGGTTTCTGGTACCTCAAACGCCCGGCACCGGAACCGACCCTCGAACAGCTCACCCCGGCCGATGGCGCCGCCATGACCCGGGTCATCCCCGGCACCAAGCCCAAGGCTCAGGTGCTGGTGGCGGTCAACGACGACCAGAAACTCAGCGACAAGCAACTGAGCACCCTGAGCCGCAGCGCCTCGGCGCAGATCGTTCAGGTGATCCTGCCCAAGGACTGCCTGCTGCAGAGCCGCGCCCTGCAAGCCGGCCTGCGCGAACTGAACGGCCCGGCGACGCTGGTCAGTGGCATCGGCCCCGGCGCCGTGCTGGCGTGGCGCTGGTTGTCCGAACAGAAAGACGACAAGGCCCAGGCCGTCTCCGTCGACCTGGCCCTGGAAAAACCCGGCTGCACCCATCTGCTGCCAAAATCCTCCGCCCACGGTCACTGGCTGGTGGCGTGGAACGACAACCCGGACGACACCAGCGCCGGTTTCGTGCGCGATCAACCGAACGCCGAAACCAGCATCAGCGACTACGACATCAACCTGCCGCAAGTGCTGAACAACGAACTGCGCAAGATCCTCGTCGGCGGCGACAAGGCCAACGGCGGCCTGCAGATCCCGGTGGTGGAAGTCCCGGCCGGCCAGGCCAAGGACACCGTGACCCTGTTCCTGTCCGGCGACGGCGGCTGGCGTGACCTGGACCGCGACGTGGCCGGTGAAATGGCCAAGATCGGCTACCCGGTCGTCGGCATCGACACCCTGCGCTATTACTGGCAGCACAAGAGCCCGGAACAGAGCGCGCTGGACCTGACCGAACTGATGCAGCACTACCGCCAGAAATGGGGCACCAAACGCTTCATCCTGACCGGTTACTCGTTCGGCGCCGACGTCCTGCCGGCCATCTACAACCGCCTGCCGGAAACCGAGCAGCAACGCGTCGACGCAATCATCCTGCTGGCCTTCGCCCGCACCGGCAGTTTCGAAATCGAAGTCGAAGGCTGGCTCGGCAATGCCGGCAAAGAAGCCGCCACCGGCCCGGAAATGGCCAAGCTGCCACCGGCCAAGGTCGTGTGCATCTACGGTGAAGAAGAAACCGACGAAAGCGGCTGCACCGACAAGACCGCAGTGGGCGAAGCGGTGAAGCTGCCTGGCGGCCACCACTTCGACGAGAACTACCCGGCGCTGGCCAAGCGTCTGGTGGACTTGATCGAGAAGCGCCAGAACACGGCGCAGGTGGCGGAAGAGTGATCTGAAGCGCCCCCCAAAAAAGCCCCCGCAACTTCGCAGTTGCGGGGGCTTTTTCACTCAATGCTTGACTCTTCATGAAATTGAAAACGCCAGGCGTCCACATTCCATAAAACGTGGACACCTGCTTCATTGGCCTTTTCGAGTCGTCAACTCCACATTCATCTGCCGCATCAAAGACGCGCAAAACCTCCATCAACATTGAATTTCGTTTACGTCTGGTGTCGCAATATCAGATGACGTCCGCATACCTTGTAGGCAAACTCCTAATCTCCTGCTTGAGCACTTTGCCGCCCTATTGCGCTGTTTTCCGACGGGATACTCTCCAGAGGTCGCTGACCCTTTCAGCGATCGGGTGTGGTAACCCGGATAAACCAGCGCAACAGCACCCTCATCACAATCACAGACACTTTCAAGCCTGTGATTTCGAGTTATGGCAGCTGTGCGTGGGACGCCTTCGGGCGTGCCGGTTTCCTTGGTTCCCGGTTTACCACCCTGCGTACAGCTGCCTCCCTTTCGTGTGGTAACGGAAGTCGCAGCTCCTCGAACCAAGGAGTAACACCATGACCGAAACGAAATCGCCGTCCCCCGCAGATCTCACAACAATCGGCTTCACCTCTTTCCTCTACAGCTCGGATCAGGCGTTACTCAACGTTCGCTCCGGCGTCCCGATCGTCGAAGCACTGTCCCAGGCTTCAGACCTATTGTTCCTCGCCAAATCCTTCGCCGAGGATGCCGCCTACGACAAGGAGAGCGACCGTCACGCCTGGGCCGCGCACTACCTGACGATAATCGGCAAAGCCTTGGTCGACGACGTGATGAAGGCCCTGATGCTGCGACCCGCGAGAACGAAAACCGAGTCTGAAGCAGAGTTGCCCAAAAGCATGTAACGGCATAAAAACGAAAAAGCCCCGCCAGCCAAAAGGCTGACGGTGGCCTTTTGTTCAGAGGCGCCTTTCAGCAGCGCCATACACCTCTTCGTCACGTCGAGCCCCCACCGCAACGATCAACACCTGGATGGCCCGGCCATCAACTCTATAAACGATTCGCGTGTCGCCCGTTCGAATTCGTCTGCACCCCGCAAGACTGGCTCTCAGAGGCTTGCCACTTTTATCCGGCTCGCCGTGGATGATCCGTTCTTCGATCACATCCAGTATCCGGTTGGCAGCTGCTGATCCCAATTGATCAAGATCCCCTTGGACTTCCGGATGATAAATCACTCCCCAAACCATCCAGCGCTCCCTTAATCCTTCCGGGCGTACCTTGCCCGCATATCCTCATGGCTGACAGCCTTGGTCTGATCAAAATTGCTCAGACGTTCGCGGGCTGCCGCTTCAATGCGAAGGTCCTCAAGTTCATCCAGCATTTCCTGATAGGCCTGCACGTTGATGATGACCGCTGCCGGTTGATTGTCCTTGAAGATGACCAGACGCTCAGTGGCACGACTGGAAATCTCCTTGAGCTTCGCGCTGAAGCTCCTGACCATGGCAGTCACGGAAATTGCTTGGTCAGCACGCTCTAATAATGCCGTCATAATCACCTCTCACTCACATGCTGATGCGTACGTTAATGCACAAAGTATTGTGCTGAATTAAACACAGTGCAACTTGCTGTTTCCACTATCCGACCAAGCACTCCAACCGGACACGCACAAAAAAGCCCCCGACAGCCACAAGGCTGACGGGGGCTTTCAGTTCAGACGGAGCCTACATCTCCACCTGCGTCCCCAACTCAATCACCCGGTTCAGCGGCAGATTGAAGAACCGCAGGTTCCCGTTGGCGTTCTTCAACATGAACGCAAACAGCGCTTCACGCCAACGTGCCATGCCTTCGAGTTTCGAGGCGATGACCGTTTCGCGGCTGAGGAAGTAGGTGGTGCGCATCGGGCTGAAGTCGAGGTCGTCCAGATGGCACAGCTTCAGTGCCTGCGGCACGTCCGGCTCATCAGTGAAGCCGAAGTGCAGGATCACCCGGAAGAAGCCTTCGCCATGGGCCTCGACTTCGAAGCGTCGGGATGGTGGTACGCGCGGAATGTCTTCGTAGACCACGGTCAACAGCACAACCTGCTCGTGCAAGACCTGGTTGTGCAGCAGGTTGTGCAACAGCGCGTGTGGCACTGCGTCGGAGCGCGCAGTCAGGAACACGGCAGTGCCCTGCACACGATGTGGCGGCTGCACGCGGATACTGCTGATGAAGATCGGCAGCGGCAGAGCGCCTTCGTCAAGGCGCTCGACCAGCAACTGCTTACCGCGTTTCCAGGTGGTCATCAGTACGAACAGCGCGATACCGGCGATCACTGGGAAGGCACCGCCCTGCACAATCTTCGGCACGTTGGCGGCGAAGTACAGACCGTCCACCAGCAGGAAGCCGATCAGCACCGGCACGGCCAGCACCGGCGGCCATTTCCACAACAGCAACATGACCGCCGACACCAGAATCGTAGTCATCAGCATGGTGCCGGTTACCGCAACACCATAGGCCGAGGCCAGTGCGCCGGAGGATTCGAAGCCCAGCACCAACAGGACAACGCCGACCATCAGCGCCCAGTTCACTGCGCCAATATAAATCTGGCCCTGCTCGTCGCTGGACGTGTGCTGGATGTACATACGCGGAATGTAACCAAGCTGAATCGCCTGACGGGTCAGGGAGAACGCGCCGGAAATCACCGCCTGGGACGCAATGACGGTGGCCAGGGTCGACAGACCGACCAGCGGAATCAGCGCCCAGCCCGGGGCCAGCAGGTAGAACGGGTTGCGCGCCGCTTCCGGGTTGTCCAGCAGCAAGGCGCCCTGTCCGAAGTAGTTAAGCACCAGCGCCGGCAGCACCAGCAGGAACCAAGCCCGGGCGATAGGCTTGCGACCGAAGTGGCCCATATCGGCGTACAGCGCTTCGGCACCGGTCAGCGCCAGCACCACGGCGCCGAGAATCGCCACGCCCATGCCGGTATGCACCATGAAAAAGCGCACGGCCCAGATCGGGTTCAGGGCCTTCAGCACTTCCGGGGAATGGCTGATGCCGTACACGCCCAGAGCGCCGAGAACGAGGAACCAGGTGACCATGATCGGCCCGAAAAGAATGCCGATCCGTGCTGTGCCATGGCTCTGGATCAGAAACAGCCCGACCAGCACCACCAATGACAACGGCACGACCCAATGGTCGATCCCCTCAAATGCCAGGCCCAGACCCTCGATGGCCGACAGCACAGAGATCGCCGGGGTGATCATGCTGTCGCCATAGAACAGCGCTGCGCCGATCAAGCCGCAGACCACCAGCAGCGAACGCAATTTTCTGCGCTCCCCCGCTGCCCGCCGTGCCAGTGCGGTGAGCGCCATGATGCCGCCCTCGCCCTGGTTGTCGGCACGCAGCACGAACATCATGTATTTGATCGACACGACCCAGATCAGCGACCAGAAGATCAACGACAGAATGCCCAGCACTCCGTCGTGGTTCACCGGTACGCCGTAACCGCCGGAAAACACTTCTTTGAGGGTGTACAACGGGCTCGTGCCGATGTCGCCGTAAACTACCCCGACTGCCGCGACCAGCATACTCAGCGGCTTGGTGGCCGAACCTTCGGCGCCTGCCGCATGACTACTTGCCTGACCCATCCAACACTCCTACTTCTCAGAACCGGCTTCTTGAATGAAGCACTATGCTTTGTGGTGCAGCATGCGCTGTTTTACCTGCTGTTACAGACGTTTTGTTGACTGTAAAAAATTGGTAAAGCTCAACGGCGCGAAGCATAGCGCAGCACTCGTCGTATTTCCCTGCATAAAGCTGGTCAAGTGCGTTGCTCATCGCTAGAATTGCGCACTTTTTGATCAGAGGCGCACTTCAAGCGCCCGTCCGTCGGCTTCCGCCATCAGGCAAGCGACGTCACAAAACACCGAGGTTAGACATGTCCACCACTCCTGCGCCGGCCAATCCAAAGGTTGGCTTCGTTTCTCTGGGTTGCCCGAAAGCACTGGTCGACTCCGAGCGCATCCTGACCCAGCTGCGCATGGAAGGCTATGACGTGGTGTCCACCTATCAGGACGCCGACGTGGTCGTGGTCAACACCTGCGGCTTCATCGACTCGGCCAAGGCCGAATCGCTGGAAGTCATCGGTGAAGCGATCAAGGAAAACGGCAAGGTCATCGTGACCGGCTGCATGGGCGTGGAAGAAGGCAACATCCGTGACGTGCACCCGAGCGTGCTGGCCGTCACCGGTCCGCAGCAGTACGAGCAAGTGGTCAACGCGGTGCACGAAGTCGTGCCGCCGAAGCAGGATCACAACCCGCTGATCGACCTGGTGCCGCCGCAAGGCATCAAGCTGACTCCGCGTCACTACGCGTATCTGAAGATTTCCGAAGGCTGCAACCACAGCTGCAGCTTCTGCATCATCCCGTCGATGCGCGGCAAACTGGTCAGCCGTCCGGTCGGCGACGTGCTCGACGAAGCCCAGCGCCTGGTGAAATCCGGCGTGAAGGAATTGCTGGTGATTTCCCAGGACACCAGCGCCTACGGCGTTGACGTCAAATACCGCACCGGTTTCTGGAACGGCGCGCCGGTGAAAACCCGCATGACCGAACTGTGCGAAGCGCTGAGCACCCTCGGCGTCTGGGTCCGTCTGCACTACGTTTACCCGTACCCGCACGTCGACGAGCTGATCCCGCTGATGGCCGCCGGCAAGATCCTGCCGTACCTGGACATCCCGTTCCAGCACGCCAGCCCGAAAGTCCTGAAGGCGATGAAACGCCCGGCGTTCGAAGACAAGACCCTGGCTCGGATCAAGAACTGGCGCGAGATCTGCCCGGACCTGATCATCCGTTCGACCTTCATCGTCGGCTTCCCCGGTGAAACCGAAGAGGACTTCCAGTACCTGCTGGACTGGCTGACCGAAGCCCAGCTCGACCGCGTCGGCTGCTTCCAGTACTCGCCGGTCGAAGGCGCACCGGCCAATGACCTGAACCTGGATATCGTTCCGGACGACGTCAAGCAGGATCGTTGGGAGCGCTTCATGGCACACCAGCAGGAAATCAGCTCGGCCCGTCTGCAAATGCGCATCGGCCGCGAGATCGAAGTGCTGGTGGACGAAGTCGACGAGCAAGGCGCAGTCGGCCGCTGCTTCTTCGACGCCCCGGAAATCGACGGCAACGTATTCATCGACAACGGCAGCAACCTCAAGCCGGGCGACAAGGTCTGGTGCAAGGTGACCGACGCCGACGAATACGACCTCTGGGCCGAACAGATCTAAACGCGAAAAATACGAAAAGCCCCGCTCTCTTTTACGAGATGCGGGGCTTTTTTACGGCTATCGTTTGTGAGGGGAAGGACTCCCTCATCCATGACAAAGAGGCTATCGGGCATGCGCCACCATTCGGTCATTCACACGCCGAAACTCAGCGATTATCAGGAACTGACCCGGGTCTGGGAGGCCTCGGTTCGTGCCACACATGATTTTCTGCCGGACAGCTACATCGAGCTGTTGCGCAATCTGGTGCTGACCCGCTACCTCGATGCGGTGATGCTGATCTGCACCAGGGACAGCCACCAGCGCATCACCGGGTTTGCCGGCGTGGCGGCGGGCAAGATCGAAATGCTGTTCATCGACCCCGAGCATCGCGGCCAGGGCCTGGGCAAGAAGCTACTGAGATACGCCATGGAACACCTGAACGCCGATGAACTGGACGTCAACGAGCAGAATCCGCAGGCCCTGGGTTTTTACTTCAAACAGGGATTCGAGGTGATCGGCCGCTCGGAAGTCGATGGCATGGGACAGCCGTATCCACTGCTGCACATGCGTCTGAAACAGCCGGAACAGCGCGCCGTACGCGGCTAAAAGCCACACGGTACAAATGCAATCGCGATTAACCGGCGCCAGGCAGGTACAATGCCCACCCCTTTTTTGTTACGGCCCTGTCATGACTGACCCGATTCGCCTCTCCAAACGCCTCATCGAACTGGTCGGTTGCTCCCGCCGGGAGGCCGAGCTGTTCATCGAGGGCGGCTGGGTCACCGTGGACGGCGAAGTCATCGACGAGCCGCAGTTCAAGGTCGGCGACCAGAAAGTCGAGCTCGACAAGGACGCCAAGGCCACCGCGCCAGAGCCGGTGACCATTCTGCTCAACGTGCCGGCGGGCATGGATGTCGACACTGCGATGCAGTCGCTGAGCGCCGACACCCTCAGCGAAGAGCACCGCTACGGCAAGCGACCGCTGCGCGGGCACTTCCTGCGCCTGACCGCCAGCGCCGACCTGCAACCCAAGGCCAGCGGCCTGCTGGTGTTCACCCAGGACTGGAAGGTGCTGCGCAAGCTCACCGCCGACGCAGCCAGGATCGAGCAGGAATACGTGGTCGAAGTCGAAGGCGAAATGGTCGCCCACGGCCTCAATCGCCTGCAGCATGGTCTCACCCACAAGGGCAAGGAGCTGCCGCCGGTCAAGGCCAGCTGGCAGAACGAAAACCGCCTGCGCTTCGCCATGAAGAACCCGCAGCCGGGAATCATCGCCCAGCTCTGCGAAGCGGTCGGCCTGAAGGTGATCGGCAGCCGCCGCATCCGCATCGGCGGCGTGTCCATCGGCAAGGTGCCGGTCGGCCAATGGCGCTACCTGTCCGGCAAAGAGAAATTCTAAGGCTCGCAAGCCACCCTATATTTCCGGCACCGCGCCCGCGCGATGCCCACAGCGAACAAACAGGATTGCACACATGGTTCACAACGACGTTCTGCGCAGCGTGCGCTACATGCTCGACATCAGCGACAAGAAAGTGGTCGAGATCATCAAACTCGGCGGCCTGGACGTCACGCTTGCCGATGTCGTGACGTACCTCGACAAGAAAGAAGAAGACGAAGAAGGCTTCGTGCGCTGCCCGGACGAAGTCATCGCGCACTTCCTCGACGGTCTGGTGATTTTCAAGCGCGGCAAGGACGAGAGCCGTCCGCCGCTGCCGATCGAAGTGCCGGTGACCAACAACATCATCCTGAAAAAGCTGCGCGTGGCCTTCGAACTGAAAGAAGACGACATGCACGCGATCCTCAAGTCGGCCGATTTTCCGGTGTCCAAGCCTGAGCTGAGCGCGCTGTTCCGCAAGGTCGGCCACACCAACTACCGCCCGTGCGGCGATCAGTTGCTGCGCAATTTCCTCAAGGGCCTGACCCTGCGCGTTCGCGGCTGATTTTTTTGCAAAAACAAAACGGCGACTTCGGTCGCCGTTTTCATGCATGCCCCTCCATTCCTTCCAAAAATAGTGGCTCCGCTTTTCGCGGCCGGCGACTAGGGTGTACTGAACCCTAGCCCTCAGGATTCGCCATGCACCCGTATTTCTCCCTGCAAGGCCGCACCGCCCTGGTGACCGGCGGCACCCGTGGTATCGGCAAAATGATCGCCAAGGCCTTTGTCGAAGCCGGCGCCCGCGTGTACGTCTGCTCCCGTGACGCTGAAGCCTGTCATCAAACCGCTGAAGAACTCAGTGCCGTGGGCACTTGCCTGGGCGTGGCGGCGAATCTGGCGACGGAAGAAGGCGTTAAAGAACTGGCCGCGCGACTGGGCGAGCAGATCACTCATCTGGACATTCTGGTGAACAACGCCGGCACCACCTGGGGCGCGCCGCTGGAGAGCTACCCGGTCAAGGGCTGGGAAAAGGTCATGCAACTCAACGTGACCTCGGTGTTCAGTTGCATCCAGCAGTTTCTGCCGTTGCTGCGCAAATCCGGCTCGGCGGCCAATCCGGCGCGGATCATCAACATCGGTTCGGTGGCGGGGATCTCGTCTTTCGGTGAACAGGCCTACGCCTACGGGCCGAGCAAGGCTGCTCTGCATCAACTGTCGCGAATTCTCGCCCGGGAACTGGTGAGCCAGCACATCAACGTCAACGTCATCGCGCCGGGGCGTTTCCCGAGCAAGATGACCCAGCATATCGGCAACGATCAGCAGGCACTGGCCGAAGACACCGCGCTGATCCCGATGAAACGTTGGGGCCGTGAAGAGGAAATGGCGGCGTTGGCGATCAGCCTGGCGAGTACTGCCGGGGCCTACATGACCGGGAATATCATTCCGCTGGATGGCGGATTCAGTCTTTAGGTCGGCGATCCGGCCTTCGCGAGCAAGCTCGCTCCCACATTTGGAATGCGTTTCCCTGTGGGAGCGAGCTTGCTCGCGAAGAGGCCAGGTCTGACACCACCAGACTTGAAGCCTGCCGGGTTATCATGCCCGCCCTGCTCCGCTTCGAATGCAAACCATGACTTACAGCGTCTCCCCCATCGGCTTTGTCCGCTCCTGCTTCAAGGAGAAGTTTGCCATCCCGCGCCAGCCGCAACTGGCCCCCGCCGCCCGTGGCGTGCTGGAACTGGTGGCACCGTTCGATCAGGGCGACGCAGTACAGGGACTGGAGCAGGTCAGTCATGTCTGGCTGCTGTTCCTGTTCCATCAGGCACTGGAAGACAAGCCGCGCCTCAAAGTCCGCCCTCCGCGCCTGGGTGGCAACAAGTCCATGGGCGTGTTCGCCACTCGCGCCACGCATCGGCCGAACGGCATCGGCCAGTCAGTGGTGAAGCTGGACAAAGTCGAGGCCAATCGCCTGTTCATCTCCGGTATCGACCTGCTGGATGGCACGCCGATTCTCGACATCAAACCCTACGTGCCCTACGCCGACATTATTGCTGACGCGTCCAACAGCATCGCCAGTGCTGCGCCGCAGTTGATTGACGTGCAGTGGACGGACTCGGCGCTGAAACAGGCGCACACACACGCTCAACGCCTCGATGAACCGTTAGTGGCGCTGATCGAGCAATGCCTGGCCCAGGATCCGCGTCCGGCGTATCAGACGCCCGCGCCCGAACGCGAATACGGCGCGCAGTTCTGGGATCTGGATGTGCGCTGGCATTACCCGACGCCGGAGCAGATTCGCGTCCTGGAAGTGGTTCCCGCCGCTGACTGAACCCCGAAAACGAAAAAGCCCGCGCTGCCTTCTCAGGCAACGCGGGCTGATCGTTCCCACGCTCTGCGTGGGAATGCATCCAGTGACGCTCTGCGTCACCTATAAACAGCTTACTTCTCGACGAATGCACGCTCGATCAGGTAATCACCCGGCTCACGCATACGCGCCGAAATCTTCAGGCCAAAGCTGTCGAGCACTTCGCTGGTCTCGTCGAGCATGCTCGGGCTGCCGCAGATCATCGCGCGGTCGTCCTGCGGGTTGATCGGAGGCAGGCCGATGTCGCGGAACAGCTTGCCGCTGCGCATCAGGTCGGTCAGACGGCCCTGATTCTCGAACGGCTCGCGGGTGACGGTCGGGTAGTAGATCAGCTTGTCACGCAGCGCTTCGCCGAAGAACTCGTTCTGCGGCAGGTGCTCGGTGATGAACTCGCGGTAGGCGACTTCGTTGACGTAACGGACACCGTGAACCAGGATCACTTTCTCGAAGCGCTCGTAGGTTTCCGGGTCCTGGATCACGCTCATGAACGGCGCCAGACCGGTGCCGGTGCTCAGCAGGTACAGGTGCTTGCCCGGGTTCAGGTCGTCCAGCACCAGAGTGCCGGTCGGTTTCTTCGAGATGATGATCTCGTCGCCTTCCTTCAGGTGCTGCAGCTGGGAGGTCAGCGGACCGTCCTGCACCTTGATGCTGAAGAACTCGAGATGCTCTTCCCAGTTCGGGCTGGCGATCGAGTAAGCGCGCATAAGCGGGCGGCCGTTTGGCTGTTGCAGGCCGATCATCACGAACTGACCGTTCTCGAAGCGCAGGCCCGGATCGCGGGTGCACTTGAAGCTGAACAGAGTGTCGTTCCAGTGATGAACACTGAGGACACGCTCGTGGTTCATGTTGCTCATGTACGTGGGACTCCTGGAGATTGATCTGCGCCTGCCCGGCTCGCGTTGAAGGATGCCGACGGTGCGCAATTGCATCGCATTCTAATAGCGCCGACAATATCTGTTAACTGGATTATTAAGATAAGGGTTATCGGTTATATCGATATGCGATTTACTCTTCGTCAACTGCAAGTCTTCGTTGCTGTCGCCCAACAGGAAAGCGTGTCCCGTGCTGCGGGTCTGCTCAACCTGTCGCAATCGGCCGCCAGCACTTCCATCACCGAACTGGAGCGCCAGTCCAGCTGCCAGCTGTTCGATCGCGCCGGCAAACGTCTGAGCCTCAACGCTCTGGGCAAACAGTTGCTGCCGCAAGCCGTGGCCCTGCTCGATCAGGCCAAGGAAATCGAAGACCTGCTCAACGGAAAATCCGGTTTCGGCTCACTGTCGGTGGGCGCGACCCTGACCATCGGCAATTACCTGGCGACGCTGCTGATCGGCGGCTTCATGCAGCGCCATCCCGAAAGTCAGGTGAAGCTGCATGTGCAGAACACTGCCAATATCGTGCAACAAGTGGCTCATTACGAAATTGATCTGGGTCTAATCGAAGGCGATTGCAGCCACCCGGACATCGAGGTGCAGAGTTGGGTCGAGGATGAACTGGTGGTGTTCTGCGCCCCGCAGCATCCGTTGGCCAAGCGCGGCAGCGCGACCATGGAAGAGTTGACGCACGAAGCGTGGATTTTGCGGGAGCAGGGTTCGGGCACGCGCCTGACCTTCGATCAGGCGATGCGGCATCACCGCAGCGCGCTGAACATCCGGCTGGAGCTGGAACACACCGAAGCGATCAAGCGCGCCGTGGAATCAGGTCTGGGGATTGGCTGCATCTCGCGCCTGGCGCTGCGTGATGCCTTCCGTCGCGGCAGCCTGGTGCCGGTGGAGACGCCGGATCTGGATCTGGCGCGGCAGTTCTATTTCATCTGGCACAAACAGAAGTACCAGACCTCCGCCATGCGCGAATTCCTCGACCTGTGCCGCGCCTTCACCGCCGGGGTCCAGCGCAGCGACGAGATCGTTCTGCCGAGCATCGCCTAAAGCAGAATCACCGCCCACACCAGGGCAATCATGCTCAGCGCCACGAATTGCGCGGCACTGCCCATGTCCTTGGCGTTCTTGGACAGCGGGTGCAACTCAAGCGAGATGCGGTCAATGGCCGCCTCCACTGCCGAATTCAACAGCTCGACGATCAGCGCCAGCAGGCACACAGCGATCAGCAACGCCTGCTCGACCCGGCTGACATTGAGAAAAAACGTCAGCGGAATCAGCACCACGTTGAGCAGCACCAGTTGGCGGAAAGCAGCTTCGCCAGTGAAGGCGGCGCGCAAGCCGTCCAGCGAGTAACCGGAAGCGTTGAGGATGCGTTTCAGGCCCGTCTGGCCCTTGAAAGGTGACATAAAGTAGATAACCGACCGAAAGAAAGTGGGGAAGCTAGATCAACGAAAGTCAAAAAAGCGTGAAGACGCCAGCACTTACTGGCTCGGAATTGACTCAAGTTGCTGCAGCAGTAAAGCTGCCTGGGTCCGGGTTCGCACGTTCAACTTGCGAAAGATCGCCGTGACGTGCGCCTTGATGGTCGCTTCGGACACGCTCAGCTCGTAGGCGATCTGCTTGTTCAGCAACCCTTCGCAGACCATGGTCAACACCCGGAACTGCTGCGGTGTCAGGCTCGCGAGGCCATCACTGGCAGCCTTGGCTTCATCCGAAACACTGACCGCTTCAAACGCCTGAGGCGGCCAGAACACATCGCCGTCCAGCACCTTGCGCACCGCTTCCTGAATCACGCTCAGGTCGCTGGACTTGGGAATGAAACCACTGGCGCCGAATTCCCGGGACTTGACCATCACCGAGGCTTCTTCCTGGGCCGAAACCATCACCACCGGAATCTGCGGGTATTGACCGCGCAGCATCACCAGCCCGGAAAACCCGAAAGCGCCCGGCATGTTCAGGTCCAGCAGCACCAGATCCCAGTCAGCCTTTTCGGTCAGGCGGGCTTCCAGCTCGGCGATGCTCGCCACTTCCACCATGCGCACGTCCGGGCCAAGGCCCATCGTTACCGCTTGATGCAGTGCGCTACGAAAAAGAGGGTGATCATCGGCAATCAGGATGTCGTATGTGGCCATTTTTCAAATGATCCTGTTTTTGATGGCGGGCCCGCGCATTCGGGCCTTGCCAAAGCAAATCCAGACACCGCCCGGCAGCGGCATCCACAGGGGCACGTTCAACGCCAATCACGAACAAAAACGGCGTTTCAAACCTTGGCCGCACCCCAATCGGCGCCAAGCATGACCAGCGAAGCCGGGGTGGTCAAGCCGCACGGCCACTGCTTTAGCAGTATGGGCCAGGATCAGGCCGGTACGGGGGGCGCGTTTCGGATATAGGGCTGCAATTCGGCGTGGGCCGGCGTCGATACATTGACCTCCAGTTGCTGCTTGGCCCCCAGGTAATGCTGGCTGAACACATCGAAATAGGCGTCCAGCGCCGACGCGGCGTCCGAATCGCCGGCCAGTTCCAGGCACAGCGCCGCCACTTCGGCGGTGCACAGGTGTTCACTGCGGGTCGAGCGGCGCAGGCGATAACGCGACAGCTTGTCGGGTAACAGGCTCAGAATCGGCAAGCGGTCGAAATACGGGCTCTTGCGGAAAATCTTCCGGGCTTCGGTCCAGGTCGCGTCCAGCAAGATGAACAGCGGACGCTTGCTGCTATCGAGATCCACGGTGTTGGTCACCCGCGAGGGATCGACGTACTCACCGGGGAACACCAGATACGGCTGCCATTGCGGGTCGCTCAGCAGCGCCAGCAGTTGCTCGTCAGGTTCGGTCCGGGACCAGATGAAGGCATGGTTGTCGCGCACGATGTCGGCGATCAGCCAACCGGTGTTGCTGGGTTTGAACACTTCCTTGCCTGTCATGATCAGGCAAACGCCCGAGCGCGTATCGACGGTCGGCCGCCAGGCGCACAGGCAATGGCTGATGATCACCCGACAATCGCGGCAACGCGGGGAGCGAAAGCCACGGGCCTGAATCGGCTTGATACCTTCATCCTCGCGCTGGTCGCGCAGGCGGGCCACGGCGTTGGGGGCATGATTCATTGCAGGCGGCACCGGCAGACAGGAAAACTCGACACAAACGATACTCGGCAGGGCAATAAAGGGCGGCAGTTTACCAGAGCGGCAGGCACAAGCCTGTACCCTCCCGACCGGCTCCCCTATAATTCGCCGCCACTGAACGCACAGTCACGTGGCTGGTCGAACCACCAGTCACTGAACCAGGAGAGTTTCATGCTGCGCCTTATCGTTCCCACCGCTGCCATTCTGCTGGCTTCGTCCTTCAGCGCTCAGGCGGCATCCCTGAGTGAGCAGAATCTGAACCGAGAGCTGCGCAATGTCGCCGCACAAAGCAGCGTCGGCACGCCACGGGCGATCAACGAAGACATTCTTGATCAGGGCTACACCGTCGAAGGCACTACGCTGATCAACCACCTGAGCGTGCAAAAGAGCCACGCCGACAAAATGCGCGCCGATCCCAAAGCCGTGTATTTCCAGTTGGGCGCCTCGGTTTGCAACAATCCGTCGTACCGTAAGCTGATGGCCAAGGGCGCGATCATGCGTTACGACTTCACCGAAGTGAAAAGCAACAAGGCGATCGGCTCCGCCAGCTACCAGGAATCGGATTGCCCGAAAGCGGCTCCAGCGAAGAAGAAGTAATCATCGCGACGTGGCGCGCCGCTGTTCATCCTCGGCGCGCAGTTCGGCCAGCAAGGCCTGCAAGTAACGCGAGCGGCGATCCCCTCCCGCCAGCCGTCGGCAGCACTCCTCCTCGAGACTCACTTGGTTGGTCTCGGCCGATGCTTTCAACAACCGATACAGCTGCGTATCGATCTCCAGAATGACTCTGGTCATGTGTCCTGCCTCCTTGCCACCCGCAAATCCTTGAATAGCGTGCACCTTGCGTACGGTCGTTGACGCAAAGTTGTCGTACGGCGCCTTTAACTTAGTAAATCAGAGCATTCAGCCCTCGACGCGGCATCGGACGAGCGGTGAAAACACTTCGCAAAACGCCAATAAGCAGTTGCCAGGAAAGACTTTGCGGCGCAATGCTCGATGAGCGAGAAGTGCTTCGAGGGTCTAGATTCAAAGTATTCCCGTTCATTTTTCCAACGGCAGGAAAGGATCTGCCGGATGTTTGTTTTCTTGCAGCGCGGCACTGACGCCGCACGTCAGGGCCGAAAGCCCTGTGCAGAAGGAGAAGTTGCATGCCTTACCAACCGAATGACCTGCTCAGCCGTCATTTTCAGGAAAGCGGCCACGACCTCATCAGCAAGGTCGAAGAACAACTCAACCTCGTGTCACCCAACAGCCCGAATTCCCCCATTTACCGCGACATGATCCTGACCGTGCTGCGCATGGCCC
Source organism: Pseudomonas sp. B15(2017) (assembly GCF_002113215.1). Taxonomy (NCBI): domain Bacteria; kingdom Pseudomonadati; phylum Pseudomonadota; class Gammaproteobacteria; order Pseudomonadales; family Pseudomonadaceae; genus Pseudomonas; species Pseudomonas sp. B15(2017). The sequence continues at coordinate 204,490 of NZ_NEJZ01000005.1, read as the reverse complement.
AGGAAGACCACAACCGCTGGAATGCGAAGATCACCCTGCAAGCCCTGCGCGAACTGGAGCAGGCCTTTCGCACCCTTGAACAGTTCAAGGGACGACGCAAGGTCACGGTGTTCGGCTCGGCTCGCACCCCGGTCGAACATCCCCTTTACGCCATGGCTCGTGAACTCGGGGCGGCGCTGGCCCGCTCGAACATGATGGTCATCACGGGTGCCGGCGGCGGAATCATGGCAGCCGCGCATGAAGGTGCCGGTCGCGATCAAAGCCTCGGGTTCAACATCACCCTGCCCTTCGAACAACATGCCAATCCCACTGTGGACGGCACCAATAATCTGCTGCCGTTCCACTTCTTCTTCACCCGCAAGCTGTTCTTCGTCAAGGAGGCCGATGCGCTGGTGTTGTGCCCTGGCGGATTCGGCACCCTGGACGAAGCGCTGGAAGTACTCACGCTGATCCAGACCGGTAAAAGTCCCCTGGTGCCGGTGGTGCTGCTGGACGCACCGGGCGGGACGTTCTGGCAAGGCGCACTGGACTTCATCCGCCAGCAATTGGAGGAAAACCGCTACATCCTGCCGACCGACCTGAAGCTGATGCGCCTGGTCTACAACGTTGAAGAGGCGGTGGAACAGATCAACCAGTTCTACGGCAACTTCCACTCCAGCCGCTGGCTCAAGCGCCAGTTTGTCATTCGCATGAACCACAAGCTGAGCGATCAGGCCCTCGACCATATGCAGGAAGCCTTTGCCGATCTGTGCCTGAGCGACCAGTTCCATCAACACGCCTACGCCGGTGAAGAACACGACGAGGCTCAATTCAGCCACCTGACGCGACTGGCCTTCGCCTTCAATGCCCGGGACCACGGCCGTCTGCGAGAACTGGTGGACTACATCAACCAGCCTGAAAACTGGGCCGAGTCAAACCCCCAGACCGCGCAACGCACCCGCGAACCGTCGAAGGTAACGTGAAGGCAAAAAAACGGCCCGCTATTGAAATAGCGGGCCGTTTTTTGATTGAAGCTGGAGCGATTTAATCGTCCATCCCTCTGCCGCTGAACAAGCAGTTGATCATCTCCATCGAGAATCCCCGGTACGCCAGGAACCGACCTTGTCTGGCGCGCTCCTTGGCATCGCCGGGAAGCTGTCCGGAGAACTTCCGTTGCCACGTGTCCGTTAGCTGCTCCTGCCAGTTGATGCCGCTCTCACGCAACGCGAGTTCAATATCGGCGCGTTGCAAACCGCGCTGGCCAAGTTCTTCGCGAATCCGCAGTGGGCCGTAACCGGAGCGGGCGCGATAGGAAACAAAGCTTTCAAGATAACGGGCTTCGGAAAGCAGCCCTTCTTCCGTCAAACGGTCAAGGGCTGTTTCGATCATCTCGGGGGGAGCGCCACGCTGACGCAGTTTGCGCGTCAGCTCGACTCGACCGTGCTCGCGGCGTGCGAGCAGGTCCATGGCGGTTCGCCGCACCGCGACGAGGGTATCGAGTACGGCGGTTGTCATCGGTGCAATCAGATATCAGCGTCAGCCAGGTCGTCTTCGGTCTCTTTGACCGCAGAAGCCTTCGAGTCGGCGATCACTGTTGGCGACAGCAGTTTGTCACGCAGTTGCTTCTCGAGCTTGGCCGCAACTTCCGGGTTGTCTGCCAGGAACTTGGCCGAGTTGGCCTTGCCCTGACCGATCTTGGTGCCTTCGTAGGCATACCAGGCGCCGGACTTCTCGACAAAACCGTGCAGCACGCCCAAGTCGATCATCTCGCCGTTCAGGTAGATACCCTTGCCGTAGAGAATCTGGAACTCGGCCTGACGGAACGGCGAAGCCACCTTGTTTTTCACAACTTTGACGCGGGTTTCGCTGCCGACCACTTCGTCGCCTTCCTTCACCGCGCCGGTACGGCGGATGTCGAGACGAACCGAAGCGTAGAACTTCAGCGCGTTACCACCGGTAGTGGTTTCCGGGCTGCCGAACATCACGCCGATCTTCATCCGGATCTGGTTGATGAAGATCACCAGGCAGTTGGCGTTCTTGATGTTACCGGTGATTTTACGCAGCGCCTGGGACATCAGACGGGCTTGCAGGCCCACGTGCATGTCACCCATTTCGCCTTCGATTTCAGCCTTCGGCACCAGGGCGGCCACAGAGTCGACGATGATCACGTCAACGGCGTTGGAGCGCACCAGCATGTCGGTGATTTCGAGGGCCTGCTCGCCGGTGTCCGGCTGGGAAACCAGCAGGTCGTCGACGTTGACGCCCAGCTTGCCGGCGTACTCGGGGTCGAGGGCATGTTCGGCGTCGACGAAGGCGCAGGTCGCACCGGCTTTTTGAGCCTGGGCGATCACGGACAGCGTCAATGTGGTTTTACCGGAAGATTCAGGACCGTAGATTTCAACGATACGGCCTTTTGGCAGGCCGCCGATGCCAAGTGCGATGTCCAGACCCAGAGAGCCGGTGGAGATGGATGGGATCGCCTGACGGTCCTGATCGCCCATACGCATTACGGCACCCTTGCCGAATTGACGTTCGATCTGACCCAGGGCCGCAGCCAAGGCTTTCTTCTTGTTGTCGTCCATTAAAGTCCTCACGTAATCAATAAGGCCTGACGGCCAACACCTGTATAAGTAGCCAGTATTATTCCACAGCGTTCACGGATCGCCTACCCCTGATTTTCGATTTCTCGTGCCGCTAGTCGCAGCAAGCCGTCTAGCGCGGCCTTCACCGTTTGTCGGCGGACTTCGTCGCGGTTTCCGGGGAAGTGCTGGAGCTCACTGGAAACCGCGTCGCCCACGCCCCAAGCCAGCCAGACGGTGCCCACCGGTTTGTTCGGCGAACCACCGTCCGGCCCGGCCACACCGCTGACCGCCACGGCAAACCGCGCCAGGCTTTTCTCCTGAGCGCCACGTACCATGGCCTCGACCACCTCGCGACTGACCGCGCCCACGGTGCCGAACAGATCAGCCGGTACATTCAACTGCTGGGTTTTCTGGCGGTTGGAGTAGGTCACGTAACCCGCCTCGAACCACGCCGAACTCCCCGGAATGCGGGTGATGGCTTCGGCAATCCCGCCACCGGTACAGGACTCGGCCGTAGTGACGTGGGCGTTGAGCAATTGCAGACGTCGGCCAAGTTCGGCCGCCAGTTGGGTGATTTCTTTCACGGCGCGCTCCGGATCGGATGGAATGGGTACCACCGTACACGAGCCGGTTGCGCTTTCAATACACAAGCTTATTCAAAATGTGCAGGCGCCAGCGCTCTGATATAGGCCTGACAAGCCTGCAAGGCAATCAGTCCACGGTCGCCTTCGCCGGTAATGGCGACAATTCGTCGAGCATGCGCCGGGTCAAGTCGGGCGCGTACGGTTGCATGATCCACGCCGCCGGCGCCGGTGGTGGCTGACACACCGCAGCCTTGGGCAGCATCGCCTGCGTCGATGAGGACTGACAGGCGCAGATCAGCAGTGGCAAGACGATCGCGCAGGCGATCCTGATCACGTTGGGCATCGTTCAGTGCTCGGTAATGAGTTTGTTCACTGGCCGCGAGCCGTTGCTCAACGGCCAGTCGCTTGTCCTGCTCGGCCTGTTGCGCAGTCGCGGCCGTCAGGGTCAGTTGATTGAGGATTTCGGCGTGCTGCCGGGCCTGCTCGGCCAGTTGCCGACCGTAGCGCCAGTCCTGGAATTGCCACGCCAGCGCCGCCGACCCTGCGACCAGCAGCACCAGGCCAATCAGCCGCCAGATGCTCAGACCGAAGGCAGGCATAGCACCGCCCTCGCCCGCCCCCACAGCTCCAGGCGATCCTGCAAGCCGTTCAACCCGCCGTTGATCCGCCGGGTAATGCTGTTGAACTGATCCTGATCCGCCAGCGCGTTCAGGCCATTCTTCTCCCAGAACCACGCAGCGGACTCGGCCGCCCATTGCGGTTGTTCCAGCAGTTCCGGCAGCGCCAGCAAACGCTCATCGCCGAACAGCCCGAGACTGCACTGGCGATAGTTGGCGCGCCCGGTGATCTGGATCAACCCGCGACCGCGATACTTCTGCCCGTCGCCATCCGCCTCGGGCGTGTTACCCAGGCGCAAGGCCAGCGTACCGGTGTCGTATTTGCTCAGGTATTGGTTGTTGCCCAGTTCACGCACGTACTGCAACTGCCCCGATTCGTGTCCGATCTGGGCGAGAAACGCAGCGATGCGCTTGGGCGTGTCGATGCGATGGCGCGCCATGGCATCGTTGAGTGCAGAAACAAAAACGCCCGCTTGGCGGCGGGCGTTGGGCATGATGTTGAGTAGGTTGTCTTCAGTAATTTGCATAATGCTCGATCCTCCCTGGATGCTCCGATTGAATCACGGTTGGCGGCCGGAGCTGATCAGCCATTGTTTACCTCAGTTTTCAGAGTGCTGTCCGGGGACACCTGGATCATTCGCTTGAACAACCCCAGCATGCCTTGATTGGCCGTCAGCCTCTCTAGCGGCGGGTCCAGTGGCAGTACCTGTCCTCCGGAAACCAGCCACTCCTGGTACTCGAGCCAGTCCCGATTAACGGGATCCTGTGGAATAAACGCTGAATCACTCAGGCGCAGAACGCCATACGATGTGAGCTGATAACTCATGGACTTGTCCCTAGATTTCCGCGTCCGCGGTCCAATCGACCTGCAATGCCTGCCCGGGAAAGCTGCCTACGGGCGTCACGGTGGCAAGCGCAAACCCTCGCTCGCTCACACTTTGCAGGATGGTTCCTGTGCAGGCCTTCGCAAGCGATGAATGCCAGACTTGATTGCTCGCCTCACCAGGGCAATACGTCACGACCGTTGGCTGAACTCGCTTGGGCACCTGCATATCGATGCACATTCCATATTGGCCGGAATTGGCTGCCGCTACTTGGGAAAAAGTGGCGATACAGGTTCCTGGGCCGTTGTTCGAACGGATCGGCAAACGGTTTACAAAGGATTTTTCGAAATAGCGCTGACAGAGAGTCAACTCTTCCGCCGCTGGACGGTATTCAAACGGTGTTGCAACCGGCCCCTCCTCCAATTGCATCTGTGCCAGATCGACGGTCTGCAACACGTTGAGCGGCAGATCGAACGACAAGGTCAGGCAGTCATTCACGCCCAGCATTTTCCCGGCGACGGTTGGCACCTGAAACGTTGCGCTGTATTTCTTCCACGACGTACTCAGTTGAAAGACGTCGACAACCTTCACGACACCCTCCGAACCGCCCGCCCCGAATTGCTGGGCAATCGTGACACGCAAAGGACGCGTCGCATCGGATCGCGCCCAGAAGCTGACTGTCGCCATTCGTCCGGCCAGGGTCCTGACCGATTCAATGCTCTGGGCGACTTTATGCACCGTTGCTCCCGTGCCTGCGGTGGCCTGCTGCCAGCGCAGGAAATAAGCGGGTTCACCCACGACTTCCGTTTGACCGAGGGGAAAATCCTGGCGCGAAATGCTGACACCTGCGTTGCCGTTCCAGTCGCACCGAAAGCGATCCGCCACATAGCCACCGATGTTCGGCCCCTGATTGGTCGTGCCGCGTTGCCAGATATTGAATCCACCATTGATCAACAGATTCTTGCGATACACCTGCACAGGAAACTGCTGCAGCGGATCAGGCTTGGCCAGTTGCCGAATGGCCTGTGCCAGTTGATCGGTCTGCTCCTCATCCGGCGTCAGACCGGCGGCCGTGATCGCGTTGAGAATTTCCTGGGTCACACTGTTTCCCCAACTGGCCGGGATCAACGATCCCGGTTTTCCGGCGATGGGGTCTTCATCGACGAACTTGCCATTCTCCAGGCCTGAGCCGGGAACGCTTTTCGGATAATCCATGTTAATTCCTCCTTGATCAGATCATCGGCTCAGCCCTTTGAGCGCAGCAAGCCTTCAAGCCAGTCGGGCTCTACCGGACGAGCCTGGGCATCCGGAAATTCCGGATCATTGGGCCAGTCGCGCAGTGCCTGTCGATAGGCGAGAAGTTGTTTGAATTCGTCGGTGCGCAGAGTGGTGCCTTCGCCGACTTCCAGCTCTTCGGCATCGCGAAGAACCAGCCATTGGGTGCGATCCAGTACCTTGTCTCGCCAGGCCCTCTCTGTGTCATCGGGGATTTGCTCAGCCAGTAGCACCCGTTCCGGGCGTCCGTTGGCGGTCAGAGAAAGAACGGTTCCTTTTGGAGCGTTCGAGACCAGCGCGCAATACTCGCCCTCGCTTAATTCAAAGGCGTCCACAGGAATATTGGTGCCGTGTAGATCGGAGTGATAAAAGCCGGAAGTTGTCGGAGAAAAATAGTACATGCTCAATATCCTATTCCGATGACACGAGCGGCAATGGAGCCTGACGGCCATTCAGGACAACGTACATTTATGCCTGCCTGCCGACTCACGGTCGCATTATTGTTCCAGATCAGTTGCGTTCCGGATGCCGTGCCTTCATGGGAAGCGACTGCAAGAAACAGCGCGTTGGGAAAGACCAGCGGCCATAGATTCAGATCGCCATAACCATTGTTCCCCGCCTGGCTGGCCGCCCCGGTGATCCACTGAATGATTAGTCCACCCATCCACGAGGGGAAAACGACATAGCCGGATGCCCCCAGCCTCACCATGAACCCTAGCCTGAGTTTTTTAGGGGTCACGACAGAAGTATCACTGACACCGGCGTTGACCTCCGCCTGAGATGCAACCTTTGCAATCCCCATCAGCGACTCGGTCGCCTGTTGCACCTTCTTCGCTATCGATTGAAACACTCGTAACGGCGTCATCACCTGGGTAGCACTGGTTCCCGACTCTGCTTCGTCCTGACTGGCCAGGCTGTCGCTCTGCTTCTTCGAGATCAGCGTATCGATTGCCGCCCTGAGTTGGGTGTTATCACTCTCATCGGCAGCCGTCCCTGCGCTTTTGATGACTTCAAGAATTTCTTGCGTAACACCATTTCCCCAGCTTGCCGGAATCAACGAACCGGGTGTTCCGGTGAGAGGGTTTTCGTCAACAAACCTGCCATTCACCAAACCTGCACTGGGAATGTTTTTTGGATAATCCATTACCTGTCTCCTGAATATGAATACACGTCCATTCGGCTGCGTCAGGCAGAAACTGCCGTGAACCAGGCAGGCTGCTCAGGCCGCTCAGCGAAGATCTGAAACGAGCTCACGGCAGGCCAGTCGCGCAAGGCCTGGCGGTACTCGAGCAGCTCCAGATACTGCTGAGCCTTGAGCGTTGTTCCGCGTCCCAGTTCCTGCTCATCGCGGTGGCGGGTGATCAGCCATTCGGTGGCTGCGAGCGCGGACTGGCGCCAGACTCGCTCTGCCGCCAGAGGCTCCTTGTCCTCGACCATTGGGGGTTGAGCGATGACAGGACTTTGCGGTTCCCGCAAAGGCTCGATAGCGCGAGCCGCCTCGGCCATCGGCGCGCCGATTTCGACGTTCACACCATCGGCCACCTGCACCATCGCCGCGACGAAAGCAGGCGCGAACAGTTGCTCGATCGCGTAGTCACCGGTGTCGATCACTTCGACCGCGACACCGTTTTCAATGCGTGCATAACGGGCCATTACTCGTACTCCCAGATTTCACAGAAGGCATTGCCGCCGGCGCCGCTCACGATTGACGCAGAAGCGTGAACCGAGCAGGAACCACTGCCGCCCGAACCTCGAACACCTGCATTGCCAACGGTGTTTGACCCACTGAAAGGGCCACCACCATCGAACGGACTCGGAGCTCCGCAACCCGACAGCAACCCCCAATTGGCGTTGCTCATTCCGAAACCTCCGGTGATACCGCGAGCACTGCAGAGATTGCCTCCAGCCAGTAATCCACCTACCCCGCCCTGAATGAATCCTGACGAAGTGCCCGTGACCACGATCCCCAGTTTCTGCCCGCCACCACCTCCCGAAACACTCATGTAGCTACCAAAGGAAGCGCCGCCGCCCGCAAGGCCCGTGGTGTTGCTGACAGCGCCCCCGGCGCCAAGCGAAACCGGTACGCCGGCGAGCATTTGCGCGGTGACGTCATACAGGCTTTCCGCATACGCGCCGGACCCGCCACCACCGCCGAGAATTTGAGTGCCTGTCGGAACAGATTCGCATCCGCCCCCAGAACCTCCCGCCCCGACCAACCGCACGCGAATCCGTTTCGCCCTCGGGTTCGGCTTGTAAACCGTGATCCCGACCGTCTCGATCTGCCTGACCGCCAGCAACCGCCCCACTGCATCGGTGATGCCGTAGCCCGCCAGCGTGGTCGGGGTGTTCTTCAGTTTGGTGAAGTCGACCAGAGCGCCAATGGCCGTTGCCAGCTGGTTGGTTTTGCTCTCGTCAGGTGTCAGTCCGGCGGACTTGATGGCGTTGAGAATTTCTTGCGTGACACTGTTGCCCCAAGAGGCGGGGATCAGTGATCCGGGCGTGCCGGCAACGGGGTTTTCATCGGTGAATACGCCATTGACCAGGCCGACGCCAGGGATGCTGTTTGGATAATCCATTGCACGGTTCCCTATGCTGCGATCAGTTGGTTAAGGTTGCGCCGGGCACTGCCGGCCAGGTGACCTCGCGGGGAAAACCGGCCTGTTTTTCGATGCGGTTCAGCTCCACGCTGTAGAGCTTCCATTCGAGTAATTGCAGTTGCTCTTCGTGGCTGGCGTCGCCGATGTCTTCGGCGTATTGCAGGGGGGCGATGCGCAGGACTGCATCGCGTAGCAAGGCATCACGCCGAACAAGTACGAGGCGTTTGATATCTGCCAGTTGTGCGGCCTCATCGAGCTGCCAAGCGTTATCGTTCCACGTGTGAAAGCCTCCCGGCCAAGGCAGGCGGGTGAACCCTTGCGGCAACTCGCCTAGCGCAGTCCAGGTTTCCCGCTGTCCTGTATCCGTGCGAAACACATCGCCACGACAATCGACCCGCTGTTGCAGGGATCCGTTGTCATAAGCCCAGGCGAAGCCCTCGGGGGCCGGGGACAGTTCGAGGTTCAGCGTGACGGCATTGCTCGGCAGTTGCAGGCCGATCCCCGGCACGAGCGGAAACTCCACAGGCCCGATCAGCGCACCGCTGTCGTCTATCAGGTAATTGAACATGTGCACCTCAGATCAGTTTGATACGCGCAGGAAAGGCGATGTTTCGCGGTCGGGTTTCGCCCGAAAAATTGCCGATGTTGCCGATGTACGTATCGGAGTCGAATGCGGGGTTGGGATAGGTTGTCGCCACGGTTGTAGTGGTCGGTGAAAAGTTAACGTTGGTGCCAACGTCCCAGACGCCATCCGGAATCCCCGGCGCCGGTTTGTAGTTGGCTCCCGTGCCTGTCGGAAGATAGTGGTTATGGCTCTGCAAGGCATGCGCTTGCAGGCTGCCGGCCACGCGCCCGGTATCGATGTTTCTGCCTTCGCTGAGCACCCGCAGAAACTCGCCGCGAATCTCGGGAATCCGAAAGTTAGTGGCGCCATCACCACTGGTCCAGCCGCCCTCCATGCCCGCTCGGGCCGCTTCGGTCGTCAACGCCCCGGATGTGCGGGCGAAATCCCATAGCCATGGCCATTCGGAGCGCTTTAAAAGATCACCGTTCGGAACGCCGTAGCCTCCCGGATTGAGGGTCGTGGAGGTCTCAAAAAACGGACGGCCCAAAGCGCTGTTGTCACAGCGACCGACCTGCCACCAGCTACCTGCTCCATCACTGCGCAGATGCCACCAGTCACCACCGCCCATCAGCACCAGGAAGGAATATCCACTGGCGGAAAGGTGCGTGTGAAATCGGATCCGGTCGGGCCCGGAAGCCTGCACCACCATTCGATTGCCGCTGTTGTCGACACGACGAACAATCACGTCGCGCACACCCAGTCCGACATTGGCGTCGGGCAAGGTGATCGTCGTGGCACCGGGGCTGCCATCGATCAATACCAGACCGAGTTCCTGATCGCTCAGTGCCTTCGAAGAGGCAAGCCGCGTCACCACCGAGCGCATTGGGCTGGTAGCACCGATGATCAATTGAATGGCTTTGAGCAACTGACCGGTATCGGCCTCGGCGGCTGTCAGCCCGGCGCCGGTAATCACGTTGAGAATCTCTTGCGTCACGCTGTTGCCCCACACCGCCGGAATCAACGATCCCGGCGTTCCCGCCACCGGGTTTTCATCGACGAACCGGCCATTGACCAGGCCGACGCTGGGGACGCTTTTTGGGTAATCCATCGGATGTTCATTCCTCTGAAATGACAAATGAAACGTGGCCGCGCGCGGGTACTCGCAAAGGCTCAAAACGCTTCTGTTTCTGAAAATAAAAAGCCCACCGTGAGGTGGGCTTGGGTGACGCGAGTGCGATTAGGAGGTCGAGTTGGCCGTCAGTTCACGAATGGCCAGCAACGCCTCATCGGCGGCAGTCCGGGCCTGATCCATATGGCCTTTACTTGCATAAGCACGAATCTGGGTCTTGGCTTTCAGGCGCAAGGTGCGCAGAGTCAGCAGGCTGTCGCTGAGCTGGGCGGCCTTGTCGAGAATCTGCTCGGCGGACTGTTTCGCCGAACGGCCCTTAGCAACCCACGCGGCGACGGACAGCGGCACTTCCTTTTTCGGGTAACCGGCGTCCTGAAAGGCCTGAGCGTCGATGGCGGCCTGGGCGTATTCCAGGGCTTTGAGCGGATCGCCGGCCAGTGCAGCGCGAGAGCTGTCGGCGGCGGCATCGACATTGGCGCAAAGACGTTCGGTTTCCTGCAGTTCCAGCAGAGCGACTTTTTCGGTATTGACGACCCACTGCTCACCGTCCCAATCATGAGCCGCGGAAGGCTGTGCAACACGCAAACCGTCCTCGAACTGATGCAGTTCTTGAATGATGATCATCGGATCAGCTCCCAAGCGAAATTGACATTAACAGCAGCGGTAAAATTGATCGCAATACCGTTGGAGTAGTCGGTCTGACCGAAACTCTTGAGCCCCATGCTGAACAGCAATTCGTCACTGGCCGCGGTGCCCGCGCCCAGCGTGTGTTCGGCCTGATAGACCTGCCACAGCGAACGCAATTCGGCGTGGTCAAAACTTGCGGTCAATGTCGAAACAGTGGTGTCGCTAACCACGTTACTGGAAAAGATCAGCGCAGCCGCACCTGCCGTAGACCAACCGTCCCAGTTGCTGGAGGTTGCGACAGTCGGGTTGAGGAAGCAGTAGTTGCCCCCCAACCAGCCTCCCGGTGCAAACGATACGCTGGTGATGCCTGTCGGGTGCGGAGTGGGGTTACCAACCACCAGACGCGCCGCCCGCGCGTGAGGATCGAGCGGCAGATAGACAACACCATTGCCATTGACGACCTGCGTCCAGCTCAACCGGTTGCGGTTATAGATCGGCCTGACAATCGGCACCGATCCAGGTCCTGCTGTCACCACCCACGCCAGACAGATGTCCAGCGAAGTGGACTGAAAGCCGCCACCTGCCGCTCCGTTTAAGGTTCCTTTCAAGCCCTCCGGAGCAGCGTCGTAAATCGTCCCGCGCTGCATGTAAAACGTCAGCGCCCCACCCACCACCTGCGCCCGCAGAAAGTAACCCGAACTCGGCAGCAGATCAGCGCTGCTCCAGGCCTGAGTGGTGAACGTTCGCGAACGTCCCAACTGTCCCGCCACCACTTCCTGACCGATGCTGACGTAAATGCCCGCCGGCACCGACACTCGTCCGCCGCTGGTCGATGCGGCGGCCGGCGTGATCGGCATCCGGGCGTCAGCCGTGGCCACGGTCGGCAACGGCAACGCGGCCAATGGCAACGCGAGATCCTGATTCCAGCCCTTGGCCGAAACACTCTGAATCGCCTGGAGCAACTGATCGTATTTCTTCTCGTCCGGGGTCAGATCCCCGGCCTTGATCACATTGATGATTTCTTGCGTCACGCCGTTGCCCCAGTCAGCGGGGATCAGCGACCCCGGCGTCCCGGTCAACGGGTTTTCATCGATAAATTTCCCGTTCACCAGACCGGCGCTCGGCACACTCTTCGGATAATCCATTGCGCTACTCCCTAGTCATAGTTGATGTGCACCTTGGTATGCGCCGGCGCCGCCCGATGGATCAGGCACTCAAGCGCCGATCCCGGATTCACGCCGAAGCGTTCGCCCCAGTAGCTCGCGCCGAAACGCCGGCCGAGCAGCAGCCGGCCGCCGGTGTTGAGCGTCCACATGAACTGCGCTTCCCAGGTGCCCCAATGCGCGGCGCCGAAACGCGAACGGCCCATGCGCGGCGCTTCGAGTTCGGTGATGGTCGCGTTGGGGTAACCCTGGCTTTTGGCGATTTCCAGGTAGTAACCGACGGCCTGGCTGCCGACCGCCAGCAAGCGGCGGCGCACGGCGAGGCGACGGTCGTCGAACAGCGGCGTGGCGCCAAGGCACGGGTCGGGCAGGTTCATTACCTGCTCCCAGTCCGGCACCAGTTCGCTGACGCCGGCCGGGTCCATTTCGTTGAGCAGATCAGCGGCGCGAGCGTCGAGGCGCGCCAGTTCGACGGCGACGCCTTGCAGCACTTCTTCGAGTTCCGGCACGCGCTCCGGATCCCACGCCGGACCGCTCGGCAGCAAGGCGCGCAGTTGCGCCTGGTATTGCGCGGCGGTTCTTATGGCAGCCATACGCAACCCCCGAAGGTGAGCAGTTCACTGTCAGCTGCGGCCACGTTCGCCACCGGGGCCGACAGCACGTGATCGGTCTCACCCGCCGCGCTGCTGATCGCTTCGCGGATATGGCTGATCAACAGATCTTCGCCCAGATCGGCTTCACGGTTGTGCAGGTCGCGCAACTGGGTTTCAACAGCGGCGCGCACGGCGGTGGTGTCGGGGGTCAGCTTCAACTGATAGGTCACCGGTTTCTGCACCGGAGGACGCACGTGGACTTCGGCGGTCACCGGGCGCAGCGGTTCGATGTAGGCCTGCACTTCGGCCAGTTGATCGGCATTCGGTACTGGCTGCGGATCATCGTCGCGCATGATGTACACGCCGACGGTGCCCGGCCCGAGGAAGCCACCACGGCACCACGCGCGGGTCACACCCGGCACTTCCAGCGCCCAGGTTTCATAATCGCTGGCCGAACCGCCGTGGGGGATGACGCGATAGGAACGGATCACCCGCGAGCGCAGCGACTCCAGGCTTTCCCGCGCCACACCGCCGTTGAGTCCCGGCGCCAGTACGACAAAGCTGTTACTGACCACACCGGTGACTGGCTGCACCGGCGTCAGCGCCAGCCCGGCCTCGGCATTGCCCAGGCTGCCGGCATCCAGCGCCGCGATGGAAGTGCTGTTGACGCCATTGACGGTGGTGCGCGCGGCAGTGACTTTGAAGGTGCGACCGTCGCTCGATTGCAGCAATGTATCGGCGTCCAGCACCGCGCCCGCCGTGGCGTTGAAGCTGACCGTGCCGGTGGCGACCTGCGCCGGTTTGCGCGGCTGGTTCAGGCGCAATGCGGCGATCCGTTCCAGGGTCGATTCATCGGCGGTGTCGGGCAGGATCTGCTCGGCAATCCAGTCGAGGTAGCCGTACAGACCATAAGCGGCGCCGCCGAGTGTGCGGGCCAGGACTTGCGCATCGGACTGGCGCAGCGAATCGCCGGCCAGGTCGCTTTGGGTGCGCTTGATCAGCACCGGCAGCGAAGGGGTTTCAAACGGCATAGATCACCTGCCAACTGTTATCGGGATTGATGTCCAGGCGTTCGCCGTCGGCCAGGGTCAGGACCGTGCGCAGGTTCAGGCGCTGGGCGTCGAGGCGTTCGCTGATGATGTCGATGGCGCTGCAATGGCCGTCGTCGATCAGCCATTGCAAGGCTTCGCGGGCATAGAACTCGGCATCCATCTGGGTCTGCCGGGTCAGCTTGACCCGGCGCAGCAGCCACAGCCGCGAGCCGATGCGATCGTCGGCAACGGTGGGAAAGGTGTCGCCCCACCAGCCGAAACGCTCCTCATCGTCGAGGGCATCGTCGTCGGCGGCGCGGCGCCAGGTGAACAGGCTGATCAGTACGGCTCGGGTCAGCGCGGCGTGGAGGTTCTGACTGAAAAGCATCACTGACCTCCCGCCGGCGCGCCGGTCTGGCCGCTGCCCGCCTGCACGCCAACGTGTACGTGCCTGATTTGACTGATGCCGCCGGCCACTTGATCGTCTTTGGAAACGATCTTGCCGGTCTGGTTGATCACCGGCGTCTCGAAGTTCACGGCGGTGCTGGCGCGGATGTTGAGCGTGGCGGTTTCGATGTCGATGATCCGCCCGCGCTTGAAGTGGATCCTGTCGCCTTCGTCGGTGTAGATCGCCACTTCACCGGCCGCCAGCGACTGCAGGCGATAGCGACGGTCGGCGACCACCAGGGCGATGGCGTGGGAACGGTCGCCGCCGAGGAACGTGACGACGCCTTCGGCACCGGCCAGCGGGTGGCTGGTGAAGCCGTAGGGTTCGAAGTGCTCCATGTCGTCGTTCACTTCACCGGCAGTGAGGCGCATTTGCAGCGATTGCAGTTTGGATGCCGAATTGGCGAGCACGACAGTGCCGCGCGCCAGCAGGCGTGTCAGTAGGCTCATAGGTTTTCCTCTAGAAGTCGGCCAGCCACAGACAAACCCTGTGGGGGCGGCGGTGCGACGGGTCGACTTGCCCGCGATGGCGGTGTGTCAGGCAAAGAAGTGTTTGCGGTAACCACAGCTATCGCGGGCAAGCCCGCTCCCACAGGGTCAGGTGATGCCAGTCTGGCTCGGCGTCAGACTCAGGTTTTTTTCGGGGGAATCGGGTTCGCGTCGAATGTGTGCGGCGGAGCCACCTGCAGGGTGGTGACCGAGCCTTGCGCCGACAGCGAGTACGTCACCTTGGAGATCAGCATGTCGCCATCGAAACCGAGCACCGGATCCTTGACCTTCACCAGCGTGTTGTGGCGCCACAGGTCGCCGTTGGACTGACGCCAGCCCTGCACCTGATAGGTAGTGGTGAGCGCCCGGCCCATGCGCGTGGCGCTTTCCCACTGGGCCCGTTGCTGGGCCAGTTCGAACGTCAGTTGCGAGCCTTCGTTGATGATCGTGGTGCGCCGACGCTTGAAGCTCAGGTCAGTCGCGCTGGATTCAACCTCGCTGACCGCCGACCCGCTCTTCTTGTCGTTGCCCTTCTGCTGGCCGATCACCCGATACTCGGAAAACACCTGGCTGAAATCCATCGGCGCATTGGCCGAGAGAATGTTCTTGCCCAGCTCCAGTGCATCGCTGGCGCGGCCGCCACTGCCGGGTCTGGCGAGTACCAGCCGGCCTTCGGCGTCATCGGTGGAAAACACCCGGTACAGCGAGAGCAGACGGTCGATCGACTGAAACACCGTTTCACCCGGCACGATCGTGTGTTTGCTCAGGCGTGCGGTCTCGGGAATTTCGTTGACCACCATCAACGCGTACTCCATGGCCAGGGCCTGGACGATGTTCAACAGCGATTGATCCTGCCATTGGCCGGGGTTGTTTCGCGCCGCACAATCGACCAGATCCTGGGTTTTGGAACTGCCTTCGATGCTCAGGCTGATTTGCCGCCCGTCATAGCTGATCGGGGCCTTGAACACGTAACCGGTGAGCACCAGATCCTTGCCGATCCGCACTTCGCACGGGTCACCGGCCTTGATCCGCTGATCCACGGTCTGCCCAGGCCATTGCCAGGTGATGTCGAGTTTGAAGGTGCGGAACTGGCGCTCCAGATCCGCCGTGATTTCCACGCTTTTCCAGCCACCGTATTCCATGTCGCCAACGCTCAGCGTGACGCGATTGTCTAGGTCGCTCATGGCTCACTCCCCTGAAACCTTGACGTCGTTGGGTGAGAAGCCGGGGTGGGACAGGCCGTTGCGCTGAATGACCTCGGTCACTCGGGTGGCGTCGCCAAACTGCTTGTAGGCCACGACCACAGCCGGAAAGGTTTCCTGGAAGGTTTTACTGACCAGCCGCACACCGGACGACGCCACAGCCTTGAGGTGCGCGATCAGCGCTTCCTTCACATCGGCGATGGCCTGATAGTGCGCGGGATCGGCCTTGTCCTGGGCCTTTTGCAGCGCTTCGATCAGCTCTTTTTGCAATGTTTGCAGATCATCGGTGACCGGCACTTCCTGACGGCTGACCGGCTGCTTCGACTGCTGGTCCAGCGAAGGTGTCGAATTCAGTTTCACCGGGGTAGACGCCACCGGCATCGAGGCCACCCATTGCGCCACTTTGACGATCAGGGTGTCCTGCACCAGATTGGCCATCGCTTGCGCGGCGGCGTTGGTGTCCTTGCCGGTGGTGATTTTCGGCGCGTCGGCCTTGCGGATGGCTTCGATCTGTTGGGACACGTCGGCAATCACGCCACGGTAGCCTTCCTTCGCGAATTCCTTGAGCTCCTTGATATCGCCGAGCAAGCCCTTGAACTCCGCCGCTACTTCCTTGGGCAGTTCCTTCACGGCCCTGACCAATTCGGTGATCTGCTTGTATTGCGCGATCAGCGGTTTGAGTTGCTCCTTGATCACGTCATAAACGCCGGTGAGGCTGTTGCGCAGATTGGTGATGCCGATCCGCGCCGCCTTGATCAGGATCATCGCCTGTTCGAAGCGCGCCACCGCCGAACCGAGCAAACCGTCGGCCTTGATCAGCAGGACTTTTTGCGTACTGACCGTCGCCGTCGGAAACGGCAGCGGTCGGTCGGGGTAGAACTTCAGGCTGAACGTCACCATCCCGCCGTCCTGGCGGGTGTGGGTCATGTCGCATTCGCCGACCTTGACCTGTAAGCGGCCCAGCCACGGATGCACCAGTTCGCCGCTGCCCTGCTCCAGGGCCTGGAGCAGTTTGTCGCGCTGCTCCAGGCAATCGGCACCGATGATGAACGCCGTCAGGTCGTGAGTCTTGGCCTGTTGACCGAGGTCCTCGAAAAACGGCAAGTCGCGTTGCGGATATTCGTGCAACTGCCCCTTGCGTCCGACCGGGGTTTTCGCCTGGTCGATCCAGAAACCGACACCGCGAAAGGATGCCGGCAACAAACGGTCACGCCAGTTCATTGGAACCTCCCATGGACAGCGAGCGATAGCCGATGCGCGAACTGAGCGCCAGCCCCGGTTGATTGGTTTGCGGTTGATCGGTACGCAGCCCCGCCGGCGCGTTTTCGAAGCGCACCGTCAGGCCGCCCTCGAGTTGCGTGCGGTTGTTGGCGGCGCTTTGCTGGATCAGGGCGCTGGAGGATTGCGGCAACGAGCCGCCCTGCAACGCACCGCCACCCTCGGGTTTCGGGCTGGCACCGAAGAATGCCGGCGCCAGTTCGCCCTTGCCTTCGGCATTGGTCTGGCGTTGCGCTTCGGTCAGGGTTTCGACCTTGCCGGTGACCTTGGCGATCAGCCCGGCGAAGCCACCGTCGAACAGTTCCTTGATCGGTGCGATGACGGTTTGCAGCTTTTGCCACAGCTCGCCGAACCACTCGGTGATCGGTCCCCAGCTCTCGATGATCTGATCCAGAGGTTTCCATTCGAACAGGCCGTGCAAAAAATCCACGACCGGCGCGGACAGCGCGAGTACAACCCCCCACAGCGCCGAGAAAACCTCACCGATCGGCTGCCAGTACTGTGCAATCTGCTCCAGCGGCGACCACTCGAACAGACCGGTGAAAAAGCCTTTGACCTGTTGCACTGACGCTTGCAGTGCCGTCCAGATCGGTTCGAAGAATCCGACGACACCACCCCAGGCGCTGGTGATCATCTCCATCGGGAAAAAATCGAACAGTGTCCGCAACGTATCCCGGGTGATTTGTACGGCCGATTGCAGCGTCGTCCATACCGGCTGGAAGTACGCAATGACACCGCCCCAGGCGCTGGTGATCATCTGCATGGGCGAGAAGTCGAACAACGACAACAGGAAATCTTTAGCCGGTTGCGCGGCTTTTCGCAGGCCGCTGAACATCGGTTCGAAGAACCTGACAACACCGCCCCATGCACTGTTGATCATCTGCATCGGCGAGAAATCGAACAGGTTTCTGAGAAACGCCATCACCGGCACACTCAAGGCCTTGAGCAATTCCCAGATCGCCGAAAACAGACCGGTCAACGGCCCCCAGTTTTCCAGGATCAGGCCTGCGGGCGACCACGAGAAAACCGACTTGAAGAAGTCGATCACCGGCGCGGTCACGGCCTTGACCTTGTCCCAGACTCCCGAGAAGAAACCGGTGACCGGTTCCCACAACGCCGCCAGTGTCTCCAGCGGCCGCCAGTCGAGCACCGAGCGCAACATCGCCATTGCACTGGCTCCGGCGTTTTTCACGCCCTCCCACAATCCGGTGAAGAACGCGGAAATGGGTGTCCAGTTGGCCACGATCAAACCGGCCGCCACGGCAATACCCATGGCGATCAGCATGATCGGATTGGTCTTGAGCACCATGCTCATCACGTCCATCACCTGGGTCATACCGGTGACGGCGGTCTGCATCGCGGAAAACGCAATCGCCCCCGCTGCCAGGCCTTCGACCAGTTTCGGGTTGTCGGCCAGCAGGCTGCCGACCTGGGTCAGCATCGGTTCCAGCCCGACCACCAATGCGCCCACTGCCGGTATCAGTGCGGCGTCCACCGCAGCGGACACTTTCTCCATGGACGCACTGAACACGTTCATGTTCTGCGCGGCGGCTTTCGGTGTTTCCGGCAGGTCGACGGTTTTCGCCGCCTCGCTGACCTCGGCAAGCTTGCCCTGAAACGCCGCAGCCGATTTGATGCCGTCCACGAACGGCGTAATCACGCTGCCGCCCTTGAACAGACCGCTGATGTCGAGTTTGCCGAGGCCGGTCTGTTCGAGGTTTTTCTTGAAGTCATCGACCTTCACTCGCAGGGCGCCGAGTTTGGGTGACAGTTCGTCGATGCCGGTTAGCAGCACCGACGCTTTAGCTTTGGTTTCTTCTGCCATCACTGCACCTGCTGCATCGCATTGATCCGTTGCGCGTGCTCCAGCGATTCGCGAAGCACATCCAGTGGCCTGGCCATCATCTGTTCGGGGTCAACCTTCCAGAACCAGGCCAGGTCATAGGCGACCGAAATCAGGTCGGTGATGGCTCCGACGCCGCACTCATGAAAAAACTCGCAACGGCCCAGCTCAGCGCGTTGAGGTCAGCCAGATCCAGCTGGTTGACCGACGACGGCGGTATGCCGGCGCACACCGCGATGTATTTGGCCGCCACGTCCATGTCGAGGCTGACCTCTTCGCTCTTGTCGATCTTGTACGGCAGCGCCTTGATCGCTCGCACTTCCTGCACCGTCGGACGGCGCAGGACGAGTTCGGTCAGGGGCTCGCCGTGAGCTTCGATCGCAACTTGAAGCTTCACGGCGCCGCTCATTGCCAGGTCCCCTTGATGCCTTCGAATTTCAGTTCGATGGTGGCGTCATCGCCCTTGGAGACTGGCTCTTCGACCAGATAGGCACCGGCCAGCACGTAGACTTTGCCGTTGCTGAATTCGCAGGTGACGGTGATGTCGGTGCCTTCGATCAGCTTCTTCAGCGGGAAGTCGGCGGTGTGCAGCGCGGTCACCTTGAACGACGGCGCAACGTCGGTTTCCTTGTAGAAACCCGGCACGACGGTTTCGCGTTTGACGGCCATCAGCGGGGCTTCGCAGCCGCCGTTGATAGTCAGTTGTGCACCGTCGACCTTGACGTAGCAGGTGCCTGCAATCAGTTGACCCATGGTGTTACTCCCTTCAAATAAAAAGCCCACGCAAGGTGGGCTGAAATCACAGTGTCAAACGAGCCGATCAGGCGACGTCGTCGTACTGCAGACGGAACTGGTTGAGCAATGCGAACACGCGCAGACCGTTGATGTAATCCGGTGGGAACAGCACGTTCACGCGGCTCTGGTCCTGCACGTCGCGCTCGACGATCAGGTGCTCGGCGAACAGCTCGGCGTTTTCCACGTGGCCTTCGAGTTCGAGCTTGGCGTACTGGGCGATCAGCTCACCGCGAATGGTTGCCGGCGTGACGATCGGCTGGCCGGCGCCGAAACGGGTGCCGTCGGAAGCCAGCTTGTGGCGACCGTATTTGCTGGTGATCACGCTTTGCAGACGACGCACGATGAACGCCGACTGGTGCATGGTTTCGCTGTCCAGGTACGAGTTGTCGGCCTGGCCGTAGGCGTTCTTCTGGTAGGTGGTGATCGAGCGCTGGATGCGCACGTAACCGCCTTCGTAGTACGCGGTGGCGATGCCGTAGTTGAGCAGCGACTGACGCTCGGTCAGGGTGAAGCGCTCGCTGGCCGGAGCCGGATCGACGCCTGGCAGGCTGCCGCTCTGGGTCGGACGGCTGGCGTCAGCGGAGATGAACACCGCAGTGCGTGCAGCCAGTGCCGCAGCTTGTACCCACACCGGTTGCGGCACGCCCGGCTCCAGCGCCTGAATGGTCATGTGCTGGTCGTTGCGGGCCTGACCGGCAGCCACCAGCGTGCCGACGGTGCCGCGCTTGGCACTGTAGACGTGACCGAACAGTTGCTTGGCCCACGACCAGCGACCGGTGCTGTCGTCCATCACCGCTTGCCAGGTGTTGAGGGTAGCCAGGTCGGACCATGGCAGCGCGATGAACTCGAACGGCTCGTCGCCCAGTGCGGCCACCGCTTCAACCTGGTCAGGCACACCGACGCCGCCGGTCATGGCGGTGATCGCGGTGGTCAGGCCGGCCGGGGTTTCTTCACCGTTGCTCTTGCCCAGGCGATTGAATTGCAGGCTGATGTCGTTACCGCTCTCGCCAGTCCATTTGGCGTTCAGGGTGACGACGCCTTCGGCAGCTGCAGCGCTCACCGGCAGATCGGCGGTGGCGTTGATTTTCTGTGCCAGGGCGGTGGCCGCCTGGGCAGCGGTGGCACCGTTGACGACGGTGGCCTGCACGCGGACGCCGCCGACATACAGGTTGAGCACGCCAGCCTGAGTCGCGGTGCCGGTCAGGGTCACTACGCCTTTGGCGATGGCGCCGGTGGCGTTGTGCAGCGGCAGGCACCAGATCTCACCGATCGGGTCGGCCTTGCGGAAGGTTTCGTACATGGACGCGAGCATCGAGCCCTGGCCGCCAATGCTCTTGGCCAGCGCCACGCTGGAGATCAGCACCAGTTTGCCGACTTCGCTCGGGGCGATGTTGTCGTTGACCTGCGCCACGATCAGGCGGCGCATGGACGAGGACGCGCTATTGGCGGCCGAGTTGTCCATTTCGGCATAGAACAGCGGTACACGAATGTCCGCAGGAATGTTGCTGAATCCGATCGCCATTATTTGGCTCCCTTTTGTTTGGCTGTTGCGGTTTTGAGGGTGATATCGCCGTCGGCCAGACGCCGGCGCCACCAGGCGCTGTCCAGCACTTCACGGCCTTCCAGTGGCAGCAGGTCGCCTGCTTCCGGGTCCGGCACGGCACGGCCGGCGGCCGGCACTACGGTGATGCGGTTGCTCATGGGGTTACGTCTCCAGAGAAAGTCATTTCCACGCGCCCGTCAGGGCCCGGGCGTTTCAGGTTGGGGTCGGCCGGATCGATCGCATCGACCCGAACGGTGGCCCCGGTAAAGGACGACAAACCGTCCAGTTCACGTTCGTGCCAACTCTCCGCAGGCTGACTTGGCAGATTGCGGCCCAGCTGGAACTCGGCAAAAAAGCGCAGCCGGTAAACAGCGCGGCTGGTGTTGATCGAGACCGTTTCGCCGCCGTCATAAACGATGGCGCTGTAGTTGGAATCGGGTTTGAAAC
This sequence comes from Pseudomonas sp. B15(2017), assembly GCF_002113215.1. NCBI lineage: Bacteria > Pseudomonadati > Pseudomonadota > Gammaproteobacteria > Pseudomonadales > Pseudomonadaceae > Pseudomonas > Pseudomonas sp. B15(2017). The sequence continues at coordinate 182,880 of NZ_NEJZ01000005.1, read as the reverse complement.
CCACCAGCGCACGCCACAGTTCGGCGCGCAGGTCGTGCAACAGATCCAGCGCTTTTGCGCCGTCCGTGGCGTCGAGCACCAGGATGATTTCGAAGCGGTCGCGGATCGGTTGGCTGGCGGAGTTCTGGGCGGTGCTGGCGCTGGCCAGGTCGGCCAGGGGTAAAACATGAGCCGACGGGGTCGGCAGATTCGGGTCACCTTGCAGCAGCGCCAGGTCGACACCTGTCGCGATATGGCCGGCAAGGCTTGGGCATTGCGCACGCAGCTGCGTGAGGATCGGGGAGATCTTCATGGGGAGCGTTCCAGAGGGATTTTTTTGCTGGGAATGCCTGAACGATCAGGCTTTTGGATCGAGGCTCGTGGCTTCGATGACGCAGCGATAGCTTTCATCGCGCTTGCCGCTGGCAGTCACTTTTTCGATCGACCAACGACCGCGCAGGAAGTCCGGCCAGGTCTCGTCGAGCAACAGCAGGCCTTCGGCAGACAACAGCGGATTGCCCGGGCAGGTGATCTTCACCTTGTATTTTTCCCGCAGCATCTTGCGCACTTCGCCCTCACCGATAGCCTTGGCCTCCTCCTCGCTCTGGCAAGTCTGACGCACGGTCTTGTACGGCGCCTCGCCAGTCAGTACCTCACGCATCACACCTTTGGCGTTATCCCAGAAGCTGGTTTTGCAGCCTTTGGCCTGCGCGCGGGCGGTCTCTTCAAGGGTCGCGCCGATGAACGCGTGATCGCCGGGGCGGTTGTTCTCGGTTACCGACAGACGCACGTCCGCCAGTACCTTGCCCGACAGTGATTTCACCTGACCGGGCCGCGCCAGCACATACAACTCGCCCACCGGTTTGGCGATCACCTTGTACTTCTTCGCCAGACGCGTCAGGAAACCCATGTCGGTTTCGTTGGACTGGTCGATGTGATCGATCCTGATCAACGCCAGATCGGGCGCGACCCTGGGTGAAAACCCGTGGCGCGAAACCAGTTGGCGAAACAGTGCACCCAGAGTGGTCGGGCCATGACTGGCCGTCCGCCGCTGTTTGAAGCCGGTCTCGTCGGCGGCGCTGAACGGTGCGGCCGTGGCGACCAGTGTCAGGCGAAACGGGAACAGGGTCGGTGTCAGGCGCGTCACTTTGAACAGGCCTTTATCGACCATTCCCGACTCAAGATAGCCAACCCGAAGACCGATTTTTCCACCCAGTTTTGGCAGGCCATCAAGCCCTTCCAGATCGATCGTCAACGTCAGTTGATCAGACTCTATACCGGCGGCATCGACGTGCTCCCAACTCATCAGGCGCTGGTTGAGCAGCGCCGCGTTGGCCCCATAGATTTCCACGACCGGGGTGAATCCCTGTGCCATGCAGCCTCCTTAATCCCAGGCCGAAACCGGTTTGATTGCGGCGGGTTTCGAGTCGAGTTCCGGCAGCACCACCCAGACGCCCGCAGGCAAAACCGGGCCGTGTTCGGCCAGGGTGGGGTTGAGTGTCCACAGGGCTTCTTCGGCGACGTCATCGCTGCGCCCGGTTTCGCGGTAGAGCAACAGATTCACCGAATCACCGGCCACGCTTCGTACCTTACGCATTGTTGAACTCCGCCAGTTCGATGACCCACTTGATGACCATCGCAGTGCCATCGTCGATGACCTCGCTCTGGTTCTCCTGGATGCTGTTGATCCGCCACAGGCCCCAATTGCGACCGATGCCGTCAATCAACGGCAGCGGCGATCTCAGTGCCTGCAGCGCACGCAACTCATCGAGCCGGTTCATCGCCACGGCGTACATCGAGGTACCGGAGATGGTCAGGGTTTCGGGCTTCTGCCCGGTCTGGTGGGACTTGGGTTTGCTGGTCAGGATCGGCAGTTCCGTCCAGCCGCCATCGGACTTTCGCGCCAGCGTGCTGTACGCAAAATCCCGGGACAGGCCGAAGATGAAACTGCCCAGTGCCATTTGTTGTTTCATTGGGCGACTCCATCGGTCAGGGCTGCGTCACGGCGTATGGAGAGGGCATTGCCGGCCACACCTGGGACAAATTGGGACGTGAAGTGCGACTCAAGCACCTGCGAAAGCATCGTGCCGACTTTCTCGGAACTGAGCAGTTCGCTGCCGCTGACATGAACTGAAGGTGCGTAAGTGTATTGCGGGTTTGACGCTTGCATTTGCGTTTGCGCAATGGATACGTCTTTGGCGACCTGTGCCGGCGGTGCCAATTTGTCTTCAGGCGGCGTCGCCAGTTTTTGACCCAGAAGGGACCCGGCTATTCCACCCAGCGTGCCACCAATAAAGGTTCCGATGCCGGGCGCAATGAACGTACCGATCGTAGCGCCAATCGCCGTTCCGGCCAGTTCGCCGGCCGCGCCCTTTACCGCTTTGTCGTCACCTTCGCGCCAGCCTTTCAACCCTGTATAAGCAGCATGAGCAATGGCCAGAGGCGCGCCAACCTTGATGACAGGCAATGCCTTGACAACCGACGGCATGAGCCTGGCCCCCAAACCCTCTGCCAACGACATGACTTTCGCGCCAGCCCCGCTCAACCGGCTCGGCATGGCGCTTTTGACAACATCGCCAACCATTCTGAATCGGGTGAGCGCATCGTCGAGCATGGGTGCGACTCTGGCCGTCATACCACTCAAGCGACTGCTCTTGCGGGTTACGGAAGCGGTGCCGGACGACCGTGCAGCAGAAGGGGTGCGTCGGCGCGATCCACGCCCCTTCTTCCTGCTTTCGCGACTGTCGCCATCGTTGTCATCACCACCTATCGCATCAGCAATATCCGACGGCAGTCGCGCCGATGCCAGGCGCAATAGTTTCGTGGAAACCACGTCAAGCACCGAGGCCACGCCGGACTTCAAGGCCCCACCCACGAACGGCATGGCTGCCGCGCTGAGCAGAACCAGCCCTGCCGTGAGGGCCGGGAACGTTTCCGCCGCTGCGCTCACACCGTTGACCAGTGAGGTGAGCACGACGGCGGCACCGTCAGCCAAAGGCGCAAGCGCCATGCCGAATGCAGTGGTCAACCGGGTCAGACTTGCGTCCAGAGCATTCCAGCGACCCTGCGAAGTATTGCCGAACGCCTCTGCTGACTTCGCCGCAGCGCCTTCGCCCGCGCCAAGCTCCGTTGTTGCGTACTTGTGCTTGTCGGCTACCAGCGAGAAGGCGTTTTTTACATCGTCCGGTTTCTTCAGCAGCTCGAGAACTCGGGTGTCGTTTTCGCCGAACAGCGTCTTCGTCAGTGCCGCCCGTTCTTGTATAGGCTGCTTGTCAAGTGCAGCAAGTACCGAGTTGATGACAGCAGGCGCATCCTTCCTCATACCCTCAGACAGCGATTGAGGATCAAGCCCTAACTGAGCCAAGGCTGTTCGCTGCTCAGTCGATACCGCCCCGCCTTTGGCCAGCATCGAGGTGATGCCTTTCAGGGCAGTGCTGGCGCTCTCCTTGTCCGCACCACTATTGAGAAGCGCCGCCGCCAATGCAGCGACCTGTTCGGGAGTCAATCCAGCGGCAATCGCACTCTCGCCGGAACGTTGCACCACCGAACCGATGTCTGCGGCCTTGGCATCCAGACCGCTATTGCCGAGGTAGGTCGTTGCATCCGCAAGATCCTGGCTTTGATACTGATCCAGCTTCAGCGAGGAGCGCCACGCGGCGAGCATTTCGCCAGCCGCCTTGACGTCCATCCTGAATGCCGATGCGTTGATTGCGGCATCATGGGAGAACCACTTCAGTTCGTTCGCCCGCTGGTCACCTTTGGCACCATCGGCAATGCCGGATCTGGCTCCGGCAAGCTGCACTTGCAACAGATCCGCATTGGTCGCACCACTGGCGGATATCTGTTTCTCGCTGGCGAGTTCCAGAGTGCTCTGCGAGTGCGCTTGAAGCTGATCATGGCTCAGCTTGAGCAACTGATTGAGTTCGACAAGCGCCGTCTCATTGGCCATGGCTGGTTGCATGAGCTTTGGAGGTGGACGCTGCTCGATCTCGGCCTTGAGTTTTGACTTTGGTTCGGCGCTTGCAGCCGGGGATGCAGCACTCACCTTGAACAGCGATTGCTGATTGGCCAACAGCTCTCGAAGCTTGATCTGCTCCTGGGTCAGCAAGCGGATATCCGCGCTCGCCAGCGCCATTGTCAGGTTCAAGTCCTGCAGCGGTTTGCCAAGGCTATCGGACAGCTTTAACCCGGATGCTGCGTTGCCACTCTCATTGGCGTATGTGAGCGCAAATTTGCTCTCTGCCATGCCGCTCTACTCCTTTTTCACGCCAAGGCGAGTGATCGCTATGTCGTAGCGGCGCAACGCCTTTTCGGCGTCCCACTCCAGAATTTCCGCCTCACTTACCGGGTAAATGAGCGGCACGATATCGAGGATTACTTCGATGTCGCGTTCTGAAAGAAGGCCGCCGGCTGGTTTAAAAAATCGTCGATGCGCACCTGCAATTGCGTCCAGTCCGGGACGCTCATCAGGGCCAGATCGGGGATCATCAGGCCGGTGCAATGGGCGGTGATGAACTCGGCGCGTTCCTTGGCCGTTTTCAGTTTCTTCATCACTTTGGTGGCCCGCAGCGCCGGCATTTCCAGACTCAGCGAAGTCACGGTGCGGCCGGTGACGGCGAGCGGTTGCAGCAGTTGCACCTGGTCGGGATCGTCGGATTTCTCCGCATCTTCGACCAGGTCGAGAAAGTACGACGCCGGACGGGTCGACATCTCGTGTACGTACTGCGCGATCGTCACGTAGTCCGGACGCTTGAGCTGGTCGAGTTCCTTGACCGACAAGCCGGTGGCCAGCAGCGCCAGTTCGAAGAACTGGTCGTCCTCATCGTCGCCGGCGCGTTCCAGCGCTTCTTTCTGGGCGGCGTAGAACAGCGGCTTGAGCTGGATCGATTCGATCTGCGAGCCGTCGTCACCGGTGATCGGCGACAACAGGTCATGCTTGGGTGGCATCCACGACATGAAAGGAATTCCTTGGGTGTTCTTGAAGATTCCTGTGGGCATGAACGCCCACAGGTTTTGTGCCTGATCTGCCGAAAGGCTTACGGCATCAGCACCGCACGACGGGCATCACCGAGGATGTCGACGCCGTTGAGCACGAACTTCTGGGTGCGCACGTCGATGTCGATCACCGGAATGCCGTTTTCCAGGCGGTTGTAGGTGCGGCAAGAGAACTCAAGAGTTGTCAGGGCTTTGCCACCCATTTTGATTGCTTCCTCACCCATGGTTTTGAGCTTGCCGCCGATGGTGTGATAGGTGAACCAGGTGTTGCCGTCCTGATCCTGACCGGCTTCACGCACGTTCAGCAGAATGTCGTCGCCCAGTTTCACGCCCATCGCCAGCAGCACTTCAGCGCCGGTGCCTTGCAACTTGAGCGTGGCGTTCAACGGCTTGGCGCTCTTGGCCATTTCCTCAACGATGAAGCGCCCGCCCGTCATGCTTTCCATGTCGAAGTCGATCTTCGGCGGAGTGAATTCTTCCACGGTCGCCGACAGCGGCAGGCCTTGCAGGGTGGCCGCGACGGCCTGTCTTACGCGGTTGGTAAACATTAGAGAACGTCCTCCAGGAACTGCTCGATGATTTCATCGCGGGCGTTGAGTTGATAAACCATGTGTTCGTTCGGCGCGTAGCGGCCGTAATCGATGACCACGTACCAGGTGCCGTTCTTGTACTTCTCGACGCTGTTGAGTTCCGGGTGCAGATACACGCTGCCGCCGGGAATGGTTTCGTCGGCGACCAGGGTCTGCAGCCAGTCGTTGATGCGTTTGACTTCCTGGTCCATGAACGACTTGGTCAGGTTCTTCGCCATGGCTTTCTGGCCGGCCTTCACCAGCTTGCGGCTGATGGCGTCTTCCAGACCGACGTAGCTGATGAACTTGCCGGTGATCGAGCGGTTGCCCAGCAGCGAGAAGCCGCCAAGGATGGTGCGGGCGTAGTAGCTGACGCCGTAGCGGTTGAGCAGATCGCCTTCGGTGGAGGTGTCGAGGATGTTGTACTCAACGACCCGCGACACGTCCTCGGCGTAGGTCACCTGGTTGCCCGGGCTTTCCCATTGCTTGACCTTGGCCAGCGCGGCGATTGCCAGGCTGGATGGCGCGAGGAAGACGTTTTTCTTCGCGGCTTTCGAGTACACGGCCGGCATGTTGTGCACCACCAGGCAACGGTCGAAACCCAGATCCGCGCCGCCCAGTTCCTGGCTGTACAGCACCTGGTCGGCAACCGAGACATCCTTGCCGTCCAGCACCACACGGGCCTTGATGCGCTTGCCGAACGAGGCGAACTCGCTGGCCACAGCCTTGGTGCCGGTGAAGCCCGGCGCGCCGATGATGGTCAGGTCTTCCGGGACGCTGCCCAGTGCCGCCAGACCGAGCTTGCGGCCGGTGGCCGGTTCAACACCGCCGATCACGGCGTTGACGGTATCGGCCGGGGTCGCGCCCGCCTCGACGATCACCACGTACACCGGCACCTTGACCACTTTGAGGATCTGGTAAACGGCGTGGTACAGGGTGCCCTCTTCCGCACCGGTCGGATCGAGCAGCGCGTGAGTGGTGAAGCTGTTGATGCGAAACGGTGCGTTGCGCGGAATCAGCGGATCGGCTTTCGGCGCGGTGCCGACCAGACCGATGACGTTGTCACCCAGGCCGCCCATGGCCTCGGGGGATTCGGTGGCATTGACGGTAATGCCGTTGTGCTCGAAGTTCAGAACCTCAGCCATATTCAGTCAGCCTTCTTGGCAGCGGCCTTCACGGCCTTGGTGGTAGATGTTTTCAGCTCCAGTCGACCGGCGCTGTGCAGGGCACTGGCCTCGACGTCGAGCAGATCAAGTTCCTGGCCGACACTCGACCAGTGCCCACCGCCGGTGGGGAATGGAACGAGCACGGTGTAGGTTTGGCGGGTTGCCATTTTTCGTTTCTCCATAAACGGGAAAGCCCCTCAAAGGGAGGGGCTTGGCGGGTGTTGAATGTTTGTTTGGGGACAAGAAAACGCCCCGATGTACGGGGCGTTCAGTCGAGATCTGCGGTATCGGTCGACGATGAGTCCGGCCAACCTTCGGCCAGCATTTCGTCGTGGTACTCGCCTGCCTCGATTGCGCGTAACAACGTCAGTTCGCGGTCAAAACAGGCCTGTACGTGCGCCCGTACTGCCTTCGCAATATCGATGATCTGCGCAGCGCCGATCTCGACGAATCCCTTCAATGTTTTAAAATTGCAGCGGTATTCCGGATCGAGGACAGCCGATAGGCCGGTACTGGCGATCAGCGCCTGGCTGTCGCGTGTTGTCTCGATTTGCAGACCGTCGACGACAATGCCAACCCCCTCACGCACGAATCGCTCAGCCGCCACGGACGCTTTGAGTTCATCCAGCGACACGACCGGAACTCCCGGCGGTGCAAACTGCTTGCCGTCGTACAGCCAGCCTTCCTCGACCTCGCCGGGGCATTCGATCCAGATCATGTCCGGGTGAAACATTGTCTTGATGTCGCCGTCGGTTTCGAACAATTGGGCAGCCTTGCCCATGTACAGGAGTGCGTACTTCTTCATCAGGCGTATTCCTCGAAAATTACAACACCGCCAGCGCCCGGCGCACCATTGCGAGCAGGCAAAGATGGGCCGACGGCGACGCCACCACCCCCACCCCCATACCCTAAACCGGGCGGAAGCGCTCCGTTGGTGCCAGCTCCATTCCCACCCGAACCCAGTGGGCCGCTACCACCATGGCCGGCCAGCGTCGACGCACTCACGGTAATGCCGGGGGTCCCCGGAGCGCCTGCCATGTTGACAATATTGCCTCCATAGGCTGACGCACCCGGATAACCGCCCACCATCAGTCCAAACGCTGTAGTAGTTATCCCGATAGCGTAGATTGACCCCAAACCACCCGGCGCAGACAGCAACGCTCCTACCGAACTTGCCCCCCCTGCGCCGCCGCCAGTTCCGTTGGTTCCCGAAGCCGTGCCCGCGATTCCGCCAGCACCTACAATGACCGCTTGGCTAGCGCCAATATCTGCCGCCGTTATTAGCGTTTCCGCATAGCTTCCCGCCGCACCACCGCCAGACGCAGAAGTCTGGGAAGCGGTTGTAGCCGACGCGCCGCCAGATCCCCCCCCTCCCCCCACAATACGAATCCGAACCTTCTTCATCCCCGGCGTCGGAATGTAGGTGCCGTTAACCGCGAACTTCTGAATATTCAGCAGACGCCCGAATTCGTTGTAATTGACCCGTTGTTCCAGCGCCGCGATATCGATAACGCCTTGATTGATCGGCGCGCTCCAGGCCTTGATACACCACATGACCGCAATGCTGCGCGGGCGGGTTTCCGATCCGCCAGTGGCTGTTGTTGCCGGTGTTCCGTTGCTGTCCGAGCGGTTGCCCCGAGCCACTTTGTCCTGACCGAGTCCGGCCGGATAGGCAGGCGCGTCAATCTGGTGGAAGTGAGACTTCAGCTCATCAGGCGCCCAGCTACCAATCACCCGGCCAGGATCTACGCCCCGGCCATGATCCCAACCCCGCAGGAACTCACCGCGTGATTCCGGCAACCGGAAATTGCCAGCGCCCTCATCACCCTTGTTGTAAGTAGTGCCGAGATACGCAGCCAGATCCGGATAGGTCGCAATGCTCTGCACACTGCCATCCAGCTCAAGAAAACCCGGAGGCACGATCCCCGTCGGGAACGCCATGACGGCGCCCACCGGAACGGCAGATCCAAGCCGGGAAACTTCCTTGACCAGTGCAGCTACGTCGATGTTTCCCTGATTGACCGGGGCGTTCCAGGCTTTAATGCACCACATGACGGCGATGTTGCGTGGTCTCACAACACCGCCATCGACCAATACAGGCGAAGATACAGCACCTGCAGTGGTGTACGATCTGGCGACGCCGGGATAATCAGCGGGTATGAATACATCTGCCTGAGCTGCCGCCACCGTTGCCTGAACAACTTCGACCGTAAGGTTCGGATTCGGGTTGCTGTCAAAGGCTGTCACTGTCCCCATCTGAGATGACCCAATCGCCCGACCCGCATCCACCCCACGCCCATGATCCCAACCGCGCAAGAACTCCCCACGCGCCTCCGGCAACCGGAAATTCCCGACACCCTCATCCCCCTTGTTGAACTTGCCGCCCAGATAGGCGCTCAAGTCCGGGTAGGTCGCGCTGCTCTTGACGCTGTTGTCCAGCTCCAGAAAACCCGGTGGCGGCGTATCGACAGGGAAGGCAACAATCGATCCCACCGGCAACGCAGAAGCCTTGGCAATCAGCGCCTCGACTTCAGCCTTGGTGTAGGAATCCTTGATGCCAAAACCGGCCAGCGTGTCGGGATTCGAGCCGGCCGTCGCGCGGCCGTATTCGTCGACGCTCAGACTCTTGTAAGTCCCGGCAGCAATCCCGGTACGCCCCGCGAGCATCTTGAATGTCAGCGCAGTGGTGCCGAGGGTAATCGGCGCATTGGTGGTCAGGTGCCACAGCGAATCGCCGTTGAACGTGCCCTCTTCCACCATCACCGTCAGGCCCGGTGTGACCTTGGCGCTGACGTTGGCATCATTCGCTCGAGTCCAGTCGCCGTTAGCCACAACCCACAGCCCGTTGTCCTTGGCCAGGGTTTGGTTCGGCAACAGCACGCGGTCGCCGGCAATCACGGCAACGCCGTCAATCTGCTGCGCACCGTTCAACACCACGTTGGCGGGGGCGGCGACGCGCACCGACTGTTTGCCGTCGAGTTTGCCGAGTTCTTCGGCGAGGTAGCTCATGACCCAGGCGCGGGTGGCCTTGACCACGGTGTCATCAATCTGCAGCGTCACCAGCGAGGCATTGCTGGTCTCGAAAATCGAGCGGATGTAGAACTCTTTGCCCGAGCCGGAGTTAGCCAGAACCGGCTTGAACGACTCCGGGTATTTGACGATGGCGTAGAGAATCCCGGTGTCGGTCCACAGACCGGCTTCACGCACGTACCAGCCACCGACGTCCGGCGGGATGGTGACTTCGGCGAGCAGCCAGCTCGGATTCTTCTCGTCCTGGAACAGCGCGTTGAGCGGACCGCGCCAGACTTCGCGTTTCAGCGCGGTAGCCGTCGCGGCCGGGTTGTAGACCGCGCCGCCGCCATCGCCGACGGAAATCTGCGTCAGCTTGATCGGCAGGCCCGCAGCCTTGCACGCCGTTTCGTAGGCAATCCCTGCGTTGGTGAGCAGGGTGTAATAGTCAGCCATTCAGGCCCCCTGAGGATAAATAGTGGATGTTTCGACGGTGTACAGAGCGGCCGCCATGAAGGCCTCGCCGGATGTCTCGAGCCCTTCGAGGAACACCGGATAGACCGTGGTCAGTTCGCCGCAAAAGGTCGCGGCGCCGATGACGTGATTGCCGAAGGCGCTGAGGCCGACCGACACCGACAGCACGTCCCGCTCGCTCTTGGCATCAGCCAGGCGTCGGTCGAGACGTGCGTCGATTTCTTCGCTGTAGGGTTGTTCGCTGAAGGCCCGCACGGAAAAGCTGTAAGGCTCGCCGGGCGGGGTCTGTTCGTACCAGGCGCGAATCTCGGGCCTGAGCTGCAAACCCTTGGCGGCGTTTTCCAGCGCCTTGCGAGTGCCGGCCTGGCGCGCGGTGGGCCAGGCCAGTTCGACGGTCAGGCGCTTTTCCGCTTCCGGTGCGTCGGTGCTCCATTCGGCCACTCCACGATCCGCGGCGAGATACGGCAGAAACGCGACGGGCGTAGAGGCAGGATTCATCAGTTCGGGAAACGGCGGCGCGATGCGGTCCAGCAACGCGCCGAAGCCGATATCGAGCGCCCGTTCCAGCGCCGAGCTGTTGGCCGGCAGCAGAGTCGGACGCGGTGTCTGGTCCGTCATAGCGTCTGCACCTCGACTTCGACTGCCGTGCAGTACGGCGCTTGAAACGCCGAGCACACAATGGGCGCCAGCGGTTCAAGGATCTGCAATTGCACGGCGCCGGCGCTGTGCAGCGTGTAGTCGATCCAGCTCGGGTCGACCCGGCCTTCCAGGCGATGGCAGCTGTCGGCGTAGGCTTGCAGATGTTGCTCGGCGGCGACCTTGGTCAGGCCCGAATCCGGGCCGGAATTGATCTTTGCCACGACGCGGATTGTGTAGCGCTGAATCTCGGCACCTTTGACCGTGACTTTGTCGGTTTCCGGACAAACATCGGGCCGGGCAAAGTGTTGGCGTACACCTTCGAGCAACGTCGCGGATGGCGTACCGTCGCCTTCGCGGGCAAGCACGGTGACTTGCACTTCACCCGGCGCGGTACGACGGCCATTACCGTCCTTGACCTGCGCGGCGAGGCCATCCGGGTCGAAGGTGTAAGTGACGTTTACCACGCCCGTATCGGTGGATTCGACTTTCACCGCCGGCCGCTCGCCGAGGGTGAACACCTCGCGACGGTACTGCATCCGCGAGCCGGCGGCCGGAGCGTGGGGCGCCAGGTAATAGCGCAACCGGGCGTCATCGTCGCTCTCGTAAATCGCGGGCACCGGCGGGAATGCCGCCGCGTCGCCCGGATCGAGCAATTGGCGCTCCAGGCCCATGTCCGCGAGCCGCGCATCAAGGTTGCTGCCGGTGGCCCACCACGCCAGCATCTGCTTGATCCGGGCGTTGTATTTGCGTTCATGGGTTTGCAAGCGAACGCAGAAAGCCTCGAGGGCCAACGTCAGCAATTCGCTTTCGTTGTCCAGGCTGGTCTTGAGTTTTTCCGCGCTCTGCGGCGAGCGTGCGCCGACGTACGAGATGACGAAAGTCTTGAACTCGGCGAGCAGATCCTCGAAGGCATCGACCTTGATCAAGGAGGGTTCGGCCAACTGGTTCTGGCCGGGGATCAACATGCTCATGTCACGACCTCGAAAGTCTGTTGGCGGTTTTTCCAGGTGCCGGCAAACCGCAGCAACAGACCGGCGCCCTGTCGGGTGGCGACGATCACAGCGGGCTGGAAATCGCCGATGCCGTTTTGCGGGTTGTAGAACGCCTGGGCTGCGTGGCTCTGGGCGAGCAACAGAATGTCGTCGCCCAGGTTTTGCCCCAGCAACGTGGGGATCAACGAACCATAAAGGGGCCTTTTTTGCCGGGTGCCCAGCGGCGTGGTCAGGGCCCGGGTCGCGCGCTGCACGAATTGCAGCCAGTCGTCGACCGTGGCCCCGCTGTCTCTATCGATTCCGATCATGGGAAGCTCTTGATTCAGGGGCTGATGACGCGGCCCTGGTGATCCACCAACGGGCCGCTGAAGTGCACGCCCGAGGCGTCGATGGTCAGGCCGACCGCGCCCAGTTGCAGGGTGATCGCTTGCGGGGTCATCGCCAGCCGTGCCGGGCCGATGCTTAGTTCAAGCGATTCGCGAGAGCCGCTGAAGGCTGCCGGACCGTTTTGCCAGTGCAGTGTGTGTGTGGCGTCGTCGTAACCGCTTTCGCTGCCGTCCTGATGAACACGTCGCGTCAGCGTCGGTACGGTGGAGGCCGGTGGAAAACGGTCACTGTTCAGGCCGAACAACGCCACGCTCTGGGCGCCGCTTTCGCCGCTGCCGTAGTTGAACAGCAGACACTGCTCACCCACCGTCGGGATCCGCGACTCGCTCTGCGCGCCGGCGCTGGGGTTGAAGAATTTGATGGCCGGGGTGAGCAGTCCACCGTGGCTGACCCGGCAGGTATTGCTCGCGGCATCGACGTCCTGGCAGATGCCGATGCGGCAATAACTCTCGGCGCGCCGGTGCAGGTCGTCGATCTCGGCGTCCATTTCCGCCAGGCGTTCGATGATCGGGCCCAGTTGCATTCGCAGTAACGCGTCGAACATCGGTCAGGCCTCCAGCGAGGTGTATTGGTCGGGGTCGTCGATGTCACTGACTTCCCAGGTGCGGGCGAATTTCGGCGTGCCGAGCGGGTCGTCGAGCAGGGTCGGGCCCAGGTAAAGGGTCTGATTGAACGACAGGGTCCAGGCTTTGTTTGGCTGGTCGGCGCGGATGAGCAACGACGGCATTCCATCGATGTTCATCGGCAGATCGCATTGATCGCCGGACAGGCCCCAGCGGTTGTCGGTGACCAGGTTCTTCAGGGCGGCGATGAGATCGCACGCGGCAAACGCTGTAGCGGAAACCGCCGGAATCACTTGCAGCGTCAACGTGAGCACATGAGCAATGCGCCCGTTGGCGGCGCGCTCTCCCGGTGCATTTCGCTCGATGTCGATCAGCACCCAGGCTTTGTCGCCGGGGGCCGTGAAGTCATCGTGATGACCGACCTGCACATTCAGATCGACGCTGTTACGCAAGGCTGTGGCGATTGCCGTGAACAGCTGCGAAGGCTGCTGGATCGGTGTGGGCATGCTTGACCTCCTTTTCTGATGTCCACGCGAAGTCCCGCCGCACAGCGTGCAGCGAGACAGGAAAGTGAGGGGTTATTGCGGATCGCGCGGGGGAACTTCGCAGACGCCAATGCGCTTGGCGGCCCAGCGTTCGTAAAGGCCGATGGCCACGTCGGCACCGGCCATGGCCGTCAGGCAACCAAATGCCCCGGCAGCCCAGATCGACATGCCGGCGGCGTACAGCAGCATGATCGCCGAAACGCCGCAGATCATGCAGGCGCCGGAGCGCAGGGCCAGACGCCGAAGCAGTGGCCAGCCACGAGCGCCCTCCTTGTCGGCGCGCCACATTTCCCCGGACACCCCGCCCACGACGGCAAGGAGGATGACCAGCCAGATCGGCATGTCCGCCAACGCTTGTTGCTCGTTTGTCATGTCACGCCTCCTGGTGTGATGGATGAGTGTTGTGTGTTGGGTTCAATCGTTTTCTCTTGAGGCAGGCATTCCAAAAAGCCCTGCATTTCGCCGGGCTTTTCAGTAATGCACTCCTTTGCCTTCCTTCAATCCTGTGTACGTGAAGGAAGCTGACTTTTCGGCGCTACTGGCGCGGTACGAGTCCATTCAAATTGTTTTTCCGACCGCGGTCCCTGCCCGCCGGATAACTGTTTCTGGTGCTTTACGCTGCACACCCGGGTCAGTTGCCAACCCTCTGAACCGTTGAGGCCGGTTCATCGCTGCCTGTTCTTGTGGAACTAAAGAGCTGTTGTTGCCAGCCGCTTTGTCGAGCGGCTTGGTGGCAAGAATATGCATGGATGCATATACAGTCAATGCGTAAATGCATTTATTTATGCACAAGAAATGCGCGGATGCATGAAAGCCCCGCCGTTCAAGGGTTGGCCGGTTTTCTACAGGCGAAAAAAAACCCGCAGAGGCGGGTTTTGTCAGAAAGGAATCAGGTTACCGGGCGTACATGCCCCACCAGAAGACGTGACCGAGGATGACGATCTGCTCTTCCTGCATATCCTGGAAGCTGTAGTCCTCGTCCGGGTGTTCATCGCGATTGAAGCTGCGCAGACGGATACCGGTAGGCAGGCGATAGAGCTGCTTCACTCGCAATTGACCGTTGTGGTTGATCGCATAAAGATCGCCATCGATGATGTCGCCGATCCCGCACTTGCCGGCGTTGACCCCGACCGTGGCGCCGTCGCGCAGCACCGGCAACATGCTGTTGCCGCGTACCGTCACGCATTTGGCCTGATCGAACTGCACACCGTTATGGCGCAGGCTGCGCTTGCCGAAGCGCAGGCTGGAGCGTTCGCTCTCTTCGATGACGAATCTTCCTGATCCAGCAGCCAATTCAACCTCGCGAAGAAAGGGCACCGACACCTCGTCGTCATCGACGGGCGTGTCATCGTCCCACAGGCTTATGTCCTTGAGTTCGGAATGCAACTCGTCGCGTCCGGTGTTGGCGGCGGGCGCAACATCCGCGCGCCCGCGCAACTGATCGGTGCTCACGGAAAAGTACTCGGCAATCTTCGAGATGTGTTTATCCGAAGGATCGACGATCTTCCCGCTGAGAATCCGCGAGAGCGTGGATTGAGGCACGCCGGTGCGACGGTGGAGCTCCGTGGGGGAGATCCCGTGCTGGTCGAGCAGTGCTCTTAAGACGGTAGATACGTTGCGTTTTTGCATAACGCGCATAGTGCTTGAAGTTTTTCGCGAAGACAAATGCTGATTTGCATAAATCGTGCATAGTCGACGTTTTTGCGCCAGTTAGGTGTCACCCGGCCGCGATGCCTGCGGACCACAGACCGCCCATGGTAACCTTGCGCCCATCGCGGAAAAGCCCGGCCACTGCCGCGCTTTTGCCCCACACCTTTGAACGAGTTGCCTGACAATCCGATGAATAAAGCCGTCTCCGACCTGTCCTCCCACACTCCGATGATGCAGCAGTACTGGCGCCTGAAGAATCAGCACCCGGACCAGCTGATGTTCTACCGCATGGGCGACTTCTACGAGATCTTCTACGAGGACGCGAAGAAGGCAGCCAAGTTGCTGGACATCACCCTGACCGCCCGCGGACAGTCGGCGGGGCAGGCGATTCCGATGTGCGGGATTCCTTACCACGCGGCGGAAGGTTACCTGGCGAAACTGGTCAAGCTTGGCGAGTCGGTGGTGATCTGCGAGCAGGTCGGCGACCCGGCCACCAGCAAAGGACCGGTGGAACGTCAGGTAGTGCGCATTATCACGCCGGGTACGGTCAGCGACGAGGCGCTGCTCGATGAGCGTCGCGACAACCTGATCGCGGCGGTGCTGGGCGACGAGCGTCTGTTCGGCCTGGCCGTGCTGGACATCACCAGCGGCAACTTCACGGTGCTGGAGATCAAGGGCTGGGAAAATCTGCTGGCGGAGCTGGAGCGAGTCAACCCGGTCGAGCTGTTGATCCCGGATGACTGGCCGAAGGATCTGCCGGCGGAAAAACGCCGTGGCGTTCGTCGCCGTGCGCCGTGGGATTTCGAGCGCGATTCGGCGCTGAAAAGTCTCTGCCAGCAATTTTCCACCCAGGACCTGAAAGGCTTTGGTTGCGAAACCCTGACCCTGGCGATCGGTGCCGCCGGTTGCCTGCTGGCGTATGCCAAGGAAACCCAACGCACCGCCCTGCCCCATCTGCGCAGCCTGCGCCATGAGCGGCTGGACGATACCGTGGTGCTGGACGGCGCCAGCCGTCGTAACCTCGAACTCGATACCAACCTGGCCGGTGGCCGCGACAACACCCTGCAATCGGTGGTCGACCGTTGCCAGACCGCCATGGGCAGCCGTCTGCTCACCCGCTGGCTCAATCGCCCACTGCGCGACCTGACCGTGCTGCTGGCTCGCCAGAGCTCGATCACTTGCCTGCTCGACCGCTATCGCTTTGAAAACCTGCAACCGCAGCTCAAGGAAATCGGCGACATTGAGCGGATTCTGGCGCGGATCGGCCTGCGCAATGCCCGCCCTCGCGACCTCGCTCGTCTGCGTGATGCACTCGGCGCACTGCCTGAACTGCAAGCGGCGATGACCGATCTTGAGGCGCCGCACCTGCAACGCCTGGCGACCACTACCAGCACTTATCCGGAACTGGCGGCGCTACTGGAAAAAGCCATTATCGACAACCCGCCGGCGGTCATCCGTGACGGCGGCGTGCTTAAAACCGGGTACGACAGCGAACTCGACGAGCTGCAATCGCTGAGCGAAAACGCCGGCCAGTTCCTGATTGACCTCGAAGCCCGGGAAAAGGCCCGCACCGGTCTGGCCAACCTGAAAGTCGGCTACAACCGCATTCACGGCTATTTCATCGAGTTGCCGAGCAAACAGGCTGAATCGGCGCCGGCGGATTACATCCGACGCCAGACCCTCAAGGGTGCCGAGCGCTTCATCACGCCAGAACTGAAAGAGTTCGAAGACAAGGCGCTGTCGGCCAAGAGCCGCGCCCTGGCTCGCGAGAAAATGCTGTACGAAGCGCTGCTGGAAGACCTGATCAGCCAGTTGCCGCCGCTGCAGGACACTGCTGGTGCCCTGGCCGAACTGGATGTGTTGAGCAACCTCGCCGAACGTGCGCTGAATCTCGACCTGAATTGCCCGACGTTCGTCAGCGAACCGTGCATGCGCATCTCCCAGGGCCGCCACCCGGTGGTCGAGCAAGTGTTAACCACGCCGTTCGTGGCCAACGACCTTAGCCTCGATGACAACACTCGCATGCTGGTGATCACCGGCCCGAACATGGGCGGTAAATCCACTTATATGCGCCAGACTGCACTGATCGTGCTGCTGGCACACATCGGCAGCTTCGTGCCGGCCGCCAGTTGCGAACTGTCGCTGGTGGACCGGATCTTCACCCGGATCGGTTCCAGCGATGACCTCGCCGGTGGTCGCTCGACCTTCATGGTGGAAATGAGCGAAACCGCGAACATCCTGCACAACGCAACCGAGCGCAGCCTGGTGCTGATGGACGAAGTCGGTCGCGGCACCAGCACTTTCGACGGTTTGTCGCTGGCATGGGCGGCGGCTGAGCGACTGGCTCAGCTGCGTGCCTATACTCTGTTTGCGACGCACTATTTCGAACTGACCGTGTTACCAGAGGCCGAACCGTTGGTGGCCAACGTGCACCTCAATGCGACCGAGCACAACGAACGCATCGTGTTCCTGCACCATGTGTTGCCAGGCCCAGCCAGCCAAAGCTACGGTTTGGCTGTGGCGCAACTGGCCGGTGTACCGAGCGAAGTCATCTTGCGTGCTCGCGAGCATCTGAGCCGCCTGGAAGACACCGCACTGCCCCATGAAGCGCCGAAGCCGGCGGCCAAGGGCAAACCGGCGACGCCGCAGCAGAGCGATATGTTTGCCAGCCTTCCGCATCCGGTGCTGGATGAATTGGCCAAACTGGATCTGGATGACGTCACACCGCGTCGTGCACTCGAAATGCTCTATGCACTAAAGAACCGGATATAAGCACCGACGAACCGGATATAACGCAAACGGCTTCAAGCTGTTAGAATCTCGCGCGGTTCGGGATGCTGCTGGCTAATAGCCTGGCTGGCAGACATCGCTCCCGAACCTGGCGACCCCAACCGTGAAGGGGCAACGCTGCCGCCGCCTGAGGAGAAAATTAGAAATGACCTTCGTCGTCACCGACAACTGCATCAAGTGCAAGTACACCGACTGCGTAGAAGTCTGTCCGGTGGACTGCTTCTACGAAGGCCCGAACTTCCTGGTCATTCACCCGGACGAGTGCATCGACTGCGCTCTGTGCGAACCGGAATGCCCGGCCGTGGCCATTTTCTCCGAGGACGAAGTTCCGGAAGAAATGCAGGAATTCATTCAGCTGAACGTAGAGCTGGCCGAGATCTGGCCGAACATTACCGAGAAAAAAGAATCGCTGCCGGATGCCGAAGAGTGGGATGGCGTCAAAGGCAAGATCAAAGACCTCGAACGCTGATCTGTTCCGCGTTTTGAAGAGAAGGCCCCTCGCGGGCCTTTTTGCTTTTTCGGATTTGGCTTTTTTCAGGCAAAAAAAGGGGCGGTTTGACCCGCCCACATTTTTTCCCTATTCCCTGTGTTCCTTTTCATCGTCCTGATGAATCGCGTCCTGCGATGTCCATTCCCCTCTTCCTTGAAGGGCGCGTCTATCCGTCGACACAACCCAGATACTAGAGATTTCGCCGATGGGCACAACTGGCCGCCAGCGTACTAATCCTTGGTCACAAGCCTTTAACATTGAAAAATAACCATATAAATCAATAGATTATGAATATAAAACGAGCGCAATAGCCTTCAGCGGCAGGGTAAAAATAACGAACACTTACGATACAGTCAGCAAAGGCTTACAAAGTAAACCTACAAGGCGGGAAAACCTCCCGCTTCCAGAGCGCAAATAAAAAGCCCCGAACCAGTCGGGGCTTTTTGCATAGCGGTCACGCGGGCGGCTTATTGGAACAGCGACTCGCTCGACAGGCCGTTTTTCTCGAGAATTTCCCGAAGGCGTTTGAGGCCTTCCACCTGGATCTGTCTCACCCGTTCCCGGGTCAGGCCGATCTCCAGGCCTACATCTTCCAGCGTGCTGCTCTCGTGGCCGCGCAAGCCGAAGCGGCGCACGACCACCTCGCGTTGCTTGTCGGTCAGTTCCGAGAGCCATTGATCAATGCTCTGCGACAGGTCGTCATCCTGCAGCAGTTCACATGGATCGGTCGGACGATCATCCGTCAGGGTGTCCAGCAGGGTTTTATCCGAATCCGGACCCAGCGAGACATCGACCGAAGAAACCCGCTCGTTCAGGCCCAGCATGCGCTTGACCTCGCCCACCGGTTTTTCCAGCAGGTTGGCGATTTCTTCGGGTGAGGGTTCGTGGTCGAGCTTTTGCGTCAGCTCCCGTGCGGCCCGCAGGTACACGTTGAGCTCCTTGACCACATGGATCGGCAACCGGATGGTCCGGGTCTGATTCATGATCGCGCGTTCGATGGTCTGACGGATCCACCAGGTCGCGTAGGTCGAGAAGCGGAAGCCACGCTCGGGATCGAACTTTTCCACCGCGCGGATCAGTCCGAGGTTGCCCTCTTCGATGAGATCCAGCAGCGACAGCCCCCGATTGACGTAACGCCGGGCGATTTTGACCACCAGCCGCAGGTTACTTTCAATCATGCGCTTGCGCCCGGCAGGGTCGCCACTTTGCGACAAGCGCGCAAAATGAACTTCTTCTTCCGGGGAGAGCAGTGGGGAAAAGCCGATTTCGTTGAGGTACAGCTGCGTGGCATCGAGTGCCCGAGTGTAATCGATGTACTTGTGTTGTTTAAGTGAAGCGGAGTGTTTGGATTTGGCACGAACGGAAGGTGGAGCAGCCCCTTCATCATTCGACATCGAATCCGAATCGATGCCGGTCTCCATCAGGAGAACCTCATCGTCGATGTCAAACTCCGGCACTTCTTTACTGAGAGCCATTGTTATAGTCCTTTGGTGAGTTCGACCCCAAGCTCAAGCGGCGCCTTTATCCTTGGCAACGCTGGAGCCTGTCCCCTCTACGTGAAGAAACAGGCTGGTCTGCAAATCAACGTCTTGGCAGGAACTGCAGCGGATCTACAGGTTTACCTTGTCGGCGAATCTCAAAATGCAGTTTCACCCGGTCTGTACCCGTTGACCCCATTTCGGCAATTGTCTGTCCGACCTTGACCTGCTGCCCCTCCCGTACCAACAGCCGACGGTTGTGTCCGTAAGCACTGACGTAGGTTTCGCTGTGTTTGATGATGACTAATTCGCCGTAGCCCCTTAAGCCACTCCCGGCGTAAACCACCGTCCCATCAGACGCAGCTAAAACAGGCTGTCCCAAATCTCCGGCGATATCAATTCCTTTATTCAAACTACCGTTTGAAGAGAATTTACCAATCAGAATGCCATTAGATGGCCATCCCCAGCCGGTCGGGGCCGGGCCCGGTGGAGGCAGTGGAGCAGGCGCGGGCTTGCTGGCGACGGACGGTACAACCGCCGTGGAAGCGGCCCCGGAACCCGTGGTTGTGGTGGTCGTCGTGCCATTTGCCTGACGCCGGATAACCGTGGTTTTGCTGGACGAAGACGCTGAAGAACCGGAGTTGCTGACGACCGCCGTCGGCGTTGAACCGGTGCGACCGTCGAAGCGAATCGTCTGACCCGGATGTATCGTGTATGGCGTAGGAATATTGTTCCGGGCGGCGAGGGCTTTGTAGTCCCAGCCGTAGCGAAAAGCGATGGAAAACAACGTATCGCCCGGACGGACTACATACTGCCCGGTCGTTACGACCGGACGCTGGGCCACCGAATTGTTGCGATCGACGACCCGGACGTTGTTCGATTTTGTGCTGGAGCAACCGACCAGCAAGGTGCTCAAGACAAGGCCAGTCACCAGGCGCTGAAAGCTCGTGTTACCCATACGCTGCGCAATGACTGTGAGACTCACCCGCCGCTCCCTTTGTGGTGGCTGAAAAATGTGGAGTGCCGATTCCGGCATGAAACTTCGCAAGTATAACGGGCGCAACCGGCTTTACCTTTATAGAAGCGCTATCGCTCGGCGCACACGTTTGCCTGTAGACGATCCATCCTGTTTAAACATTCACTGCCGCTGTAAGACAGGCACGTTCGACAGGAATTCAGCATCCTGGAACAAATGCTCAGGCCAGCGGACCGTTGAGCAATGGCACGAAACGTACCGCCCCCAAAACGTGCCGGGAGAAGCCGTTTTCTTCGCGCACGATCAGCATCAATTGCTGCACTTCACCCGAGCCGACCGGGATTACCATCCGCCCGCCCGGTGCCAGTTGATCCAGCAAAGCCTGAGGCACATCGGTCGCCACCGCAGTGACAATGATGCCGTTGTACGGCGCCAGCGCCGGCCAGCCTTCCCAGCCATCGCCCCAACGAAACACTACGTTGCGCAGGTTGAGCTCGACCAGGCGTTCCTTGGCCCGATCCTGCAGCACCTTGATGCGCTCCACCGAGAACACCCGCTCGACCAGTTGCGACAGCACCGCCGTCTGATAACCGGAACCGGTGCCGATCTCCAGTACCTTATCCAGCGGCCCGGCCTCCAGCAGCAGTTCGCTCATGCGCGCCACCATATAAGGCTGGGAAATGGTCTGGTTGTTGCCGATCGGCAGTGCGGTGTCCTCATAGGCACGGTGCGCCAGCGCTTCATCGACAAACAGGTGTCGCGGGGTCCGACGGATCACTTCCAGCACGCTGGCGTTGGAAACACCCTCTTCGTAAAGACGCTGGATCAGGCGCTCTCGGGTTCGCTGGGACGTCATCCCGATGCCGCTGCGCAGCCTGTCGTCTTGTTCACGAGCCATTAATTGAGCCCCTCCAGCCAGCCGTCGAGACTTCTGAAGGCATCATTGAAGGTGCGATCGAGCTGCAACGGAGTAATGGATACGTAACCCTGCATCACCGCATGGAAATCGGTACCCGGGCCGCCGTCTTCCGCGTCACCTGCCGCCGCAATCCAATAACCGGCCTTGCCGCGCGGGTCCACGACTTTCATCGGTGCCGCCGCACGGGCGCGATGGCCGAGACGGGTCAGTTGAATGCCGCGAATGCGATCGATCGGCAGATTAGGAATGTTCACGTTCAACACTGTGCGCGGTGGCAGATCGAGCACGGCGTGGGCTTCGACCAGTTTGCGCGCAAAGTAGGCCGCCGTAGGCAGGTTGTCGACCAGCCGCGAAACCAGCGAGAAGGCAAACGACGGGCGCTCGAGAAAGCGGCCCTCGAGGGCGGCTGCCACCGTTCCGGAATACAGCACGTCATCACCCAGGTTGGCGCCGAGGTTGATGCCCGAAACCACCATGTCCGGCACGCGTTCCAGCAAACCGTTGAGCCCCAGGTGGACGCAGTCGGTCGGCGTGCCATTGAGGCTGATAAAACCGTTGTCCAGGTATTGCGGGTGCAACGGACGGTCGAGTGTCAGCGAACTGCTGGCACCGCTCTTGTCCTGTTCCGGGGCGATAGCCACGCACTCGGTGTAATCCGCCAGCGCAGCATAAAGCGCGGCAAGACCGGGCGCAGTCACCCCATCATCGTTAGAAATCAGAATACGCATGGGCTGTCCGTCTGCCCCACCGGCACCAGATCAACGAGTTCGCGCACCAATACGGTGGCGAAGCATCCGGCCGGGAGGACGAATTCCAGTTGCAGAATGTCAGGCTCGGGATAATGCCACGTCAACCCGCCAATGGGCAGCCGCAGGATGCGACGTTCGTGGCTCATACCGGCATTAATCAACCAATCACGCAGATCCGCCTCGCGTGCGGCAATCCCCTGCTCCAGATCATGGACAACCCCGGCCGCCGGCGAGTCACCTTCGCCCCACTGCGGGCCGGTCGGGTGCAGGTCGAGAATCGCCAGACGCGGGTCACTGCACTCGGCTTCACCTGCCGGAAAAAAGCTGCGGCTGTCGGTGAACGCCAGCAGATCGCCGACCTGGGCACGTTGCCAGGTGCCATCGGCCACCCGCGCCGCGAGTACCTGATTGAACAGAAAACTGCGCGCGGTCGACAGCAGGCGCGAACGCACGTTGCGCTGCTCCGGCAGTGCCTTGCGCGCCGCCCACGAACGGGCATCGACGACATTGCCGCCATCATGGCCGAAACGCTGAGCGCCGAAGTAGTTCGGGATACCTTGTTTGGCGATCAGTTGCAGACGCTCGTCGATGGCGGCTTTGTCGCCATTGAACTGGGTCAGGCGCAAGGTGAAACCGTTGGCCGAATGCGCACCGCGTTGCAGCTTGCGCTTGTGTCGAGTGGTCTTGAGGATTTTCAGCGTATCGTTTTCCGCCGCCGACAGATCCGGATCAGCCTTGCCCGGCAGTTGCACGCTGAACCACTGACGGGTCAGCGCCTGACGATCCTTCAGGCCGGCATAGCTGACCGTACGCAATGGCACGCCGGCAGCCTTGGCGATGCGTCGTGCCGCTTCTTCGGTGTTCAGACCGCGCTTTTCCACCCAGATCCACAGGTGCTCACCATCACCGCTGAAGGGAATGTCGAGCACTTCATCGACCTGGAAATCTTCGGCGATGGCTTTCAGTACGGCGGTGCCAAGGGCGTCACCATAGGCCCGCGGGCCGAGCAGTTGCAGTTCGTTCATGCGCGCAACAACAAGGCAACGGAATGCACGGCAATGCCTTCTTCGCGACCGACGAAACCGAGCTTCTCGGTGGTGGTGGCTTTCACGTTCACTTGATCCAGTTCTACTTGCAGATCCGCGGCAATCAGCGCGCGAATCGATTCGATATGGGGGGCCATTTTGGGGGCCTGAGCAACGATGGTGTTGTCGACGTTGCCGACCTTCCAGCCTTTGGCGTGGATCAGGCTGACCACATGCCGCAGCAGCACACGACTGTCGGCGCCCTTGAATTGCGGGTCGGTGTCCGGGAAATGCTTGCCGATATCACCCAGCGCAGCCGCGCCGAGCAAGGCATCGCTCAAGGCGTGCAGCAGGACGTCACCGTCGGAGTGAGCGAGCAGCCCGAAGCCGTGTGCGATTCGCACGCCGCCCAGAGTAATGAAATCGCCTTCAGCGAAACGGTGCACATCATAGCCGTGGCCAATACGCATAAAAAAACGCCCCGAATTTTGTCAGGGCGTGATTCTACCTGCATTAACCCTTCAGAGCGCGCGCGTGATGCTGCAAGTGGTCGTCAATGAAGCTCGCAATGAAGAAATAGCTGTGGTCGTAGCCCGGTTGCAGGCGCAACGTCAGCGGATGACCCGCTTGCTTTGCCGCTTGTTGCAGGGCTTCGGGTTTGAGCTGGGTGGCGAGGAAGTCGTCGCGGTCACCCTGATCAACCAGCAAAGGCAGTTTCTCGTCCGCGTCGGCGATCAGTGCACAGGCATCCCATTCGCGCCATTTCGAACGGTCTTCGCCCAGATAGCGGCTGAACGCTTTCTGACCCCACGGGCAATCCATCGGATTGTTGATCGGCGAAAACGCTGACACCGACTGGTAACGTCCCGGATTGCGCAACGCACAGACCAGCGCACCGTGACCGCCCATGGAGTGGCCGCTGATGCTGCGCTTGTCCGAGGCCGGGAAATGCGCTTCAACCAGTGAAGGCAATTCCTGCACGACATAGTCATGCATCCGATAGTGACGCGACCATGGTTCCTGCGTGGCATTCAGATAGAACCCGGCACCGAGACCGAAATCCCAGGCCCCGTCGGGATCACCCGGTACATCCGGGCCACGCGGGCTGGTGTCCGGCGCCACGATGATCAGGCCAAGCTCGGCCGCCATGCGCATCGCGCCGGCTTTCTGCATGAAGTTCTCGTCCGTGCAGGTCAGGCCCGACAGCCAGTACAGCACCGGCAACTTGCCGCCCTGCTCTGCCTGCGGCGGCAGGTACACGGCGAACACCATGTCGCAGCCCAGCACCTCGGAGCGATGCCGATAGCGTTTGTGCCAGCCGCCGAAACTTTTCTGACAGGAGATGTTTTCCAGACTCATGTAGGACTCCTACGCAACCACGGCTGCACACTGGCAACCGTGGCATCGCGATTGATCAGAAATGAATGACGGTACGGATGCTCTTGCCTTCGTGCATCAGGTCGAAGGCCTTGTTGATGTCTTCCAGGCCCATGGTGTGGGTGATGAAGGTGTCCAGCGGGATTTCGCCGCTCTGTGCCATGTCGACATAGCTTGGCAATTCGGTACGGCCACGCACGCCGCCGAACGCCGAACCGCGCCAGACGCGACCGGTCACCAACTGGAATGGACGGGTGGCGATTTCCTGGCCAGCACCGGCCACGCCGATGATCACCGACTCGCCCCAGCCTTTATGACAGCACTCGAGGGCTGCGCGCATCAGTTGCACGTTGCCGATGCATTCGAAGGAGAAGTCGACGCCGCCATCGGTCATGTCGACGATCACTTCCTGGATCGGACGATCGAAGTCTTTCGGGTTCACGCAGTCGGTGGCACCCAGTTGCCTGGCGATTTCGAACTTGGCCGGGTTGATGTCGATGGCGATGATGCGCGAAGCCTTGGCCTTCACTGCACCAATCACCGCCGACAGACCGATACCGCCGAGACCGAAGATGGCCACGGTGTCGCCCGGTTTGACCTTGGCGGTGTTGATCACCGCACCGATCCCGGTGGTCACGCCGCAACCGAGCAGGCAGACCTTTTCCAGCGGCGCATCCTTGGAGATCTTGGCCACGGAGATTTCCGGCAGCACGATGTACTCGGAGAACGTCGAGGTACCCATGTAGTGGAAAATCGTTTGACCCTTGTAGGAAAAGCGCGAAGTGCCGTCCGGCATCAGGCCCTTGCCCTGGGTGGTGCGAATGGCCTGACACAGGTTGGTCTTGCCCGACTTGCAGAACTTGCACTGACCGCATTCCGGGGTGTACAGCGGAATGACGTGGTCGCCGACGGCCACGGAAGTCACGCCTTCGCCGATCGCTTCAACGATGGCGCCACCCTCGTGGCCGAGGATCGACGGGAAGATACCTTCCGGGTCAGCACCGGACAGGGTGTAAGCGTCAGTGTGGCAAACCCCGGAAGCCACCACGCGCAGCAACACTTCACCGGCCTTGGGCATGGCGACATCGACTTCTACGATTTCCAGCGGCTTCTTGGCCTCGAAGGCAACGGCGGCGCGCGACTTGATCATGCTGACTCTCCAGTGAATCCATTGAATAAAAACCAGACAAGGAGTGTAGTCCAGCGCCGCTTGATGAATAATCCGGGCAAAAGCAAAACATTATTGCCATACAGGGATAATCCCGATGTCTGAAAACCGCTGGGAAGGCATCGACGAGTTCGTCGCCGTTGCCGAATGCAGCCAATTCACCGCGGCTGCCGAACGCCTGGGCGTTTCTTCCTCGCACATCAGTCGACAAATCGTACGACTGGAAGAGCGTTTGCAGACGCGACTGCTGTACCGCAGCACCCGGCGCGTCACACTGACCGAAGCCGGCCAGACCTTTCTGCAACATTGTCAGCGCCTGCAGGACGGTCGCGAAGAAGCGTTGCGCGCAGTCGGCGACCTGACCAGCGAACCCAAAGGCATGCTGCGTATGACCTGCGCCGTGGCGTATGGCGAACGCTTCATCGTGCCGCTGGTGACCCGGTTCATGGGGCATTACCCGCAATTGCGCATCGACATTGAACTGACCAACCGCCAACTCGATCTGGTGCACGAAGGCCTGGACCTGGCGATCCGCCTCGGTCGTCTTCAGGATTCCCGGCTGGTGGCGACCCGACTGGCACCGCGGCGCATGTATTTGTGTGCGTCGCCCTCCTACCTGGAACGGTACGGGCGCCCACACAGCCTGTCGGAACTAGGGCGACACAATTGCCTGATCGGCAGCTCGGACATCTGGCAGCTTGAACAAAACGGGCGGGAATTTTCCCAACGGGTGCAGGGAAACTGGCGCTGCAACAGTGGGCAAGCAGTGCTGGATGCAGCCTTACAAGGCGTCGGATTGTGTCAGCTGCCGGACTATTACGTGCTGGAACATCTGCACAGCGGTGCGTTGATTTCTTTGTTGGAGGCGCATCAACCGCCGAATACGGCAGTGTGGGCGTTGTATCCACAGCAGCGGCACTTGTCGCCCAAGGTGCGCAAGCTGGTGGATTTTCTCAAGGAAGGTTTGGCCGAACGGCCGGAGTACCGGATTTAACGACGATTGGCCCAGCGCTGGCGCAACCATTCGAGATCTTCGGGGCGGGTGACTTTCAGATTATCCGCTCGGCCTTCGATCAGGCGCGGCGCCAACCCGGCCCACTCCATCGCCGAAGCTTCATCGGTGATGACTGCATTCGCCACCAGACTGTCAGCCAAAGCCCGGTGTAAGGCACCGAGTCGGAACATCTGCGGCGTATAGGCTTGCCAGATCACGCTGCGATCCACGGTTTCCAACACTCGACCGTGTTTGTCGACCCGTTTCAGGGTGTCCTTCGCCGGCACGGCCAGCAAGCCGCCGACCGGATCGTTTGCCAGTTCAGCGAGCAGTTTGTCGAGATCGTCACGGCTCAGATTGGGCCGTGCCGCATCGTGCACCAGCACCCAATCCTCATCGTCGGCACCTTGGGCATGCAGATGAAGCAAGGCATTGAGTACCGAGCCGGAACGTTCGGCTCCACCGTCGACCCGCTGAATTCGCGGATCGCTGGCGCTGGCCAGGTTCGGCCAGTAAGGGTCATCGACGGCAAGACTGACCACCAGCCCCTTGAGGCTCGGGTGATCGAGGAAACAGCCGAGGCTGTGTTCGAGAATTGTGCGCCCGCCCAGTTGCAGATATTGCTTGGGACGGTCCGCGGCCATACGGGCACCGATGCCCGCGGCAGGAATCACGGCCCAGAAGGCCGGCAGGGAATCGATCATTGGGCCAACTGGTAAAGGGTTTCGCCGTCCTTGACCATGCCCAGTTCGTGACGAGCCCGCTCTTCAACGGTCTCCATGCCTTTCTTCAACTCGCTGACTTCAGCGTCCATCACCCGGTTGCGCTCCAGCAAGGCTTCGTTCTCGGCGTGCTGTTCAGCAATCTGCTGATTCAGTTCGGCGACTTGCGCCAGACTGCCATTGCCCACCCACAGGCGGTACTGCAGACCGGCCAGCAGCAAGAGCAAGACGAGAAACAACCAGTAAGGACTGCGCATCGAATATCAGGTATCCAGTGAAAAAAGACAGCCACGTCAAAACTTTGAAGCATCTGATAGCACGAAGCCTGGAATATCCAGGCTTGTGCATATAAGGCATCAGATTAGTGGCAAATCCATCGCTGTCACGACTTTTCCGACACAATCCGGTGTCTTTCTATCATTTACTGCTCAGCCGCGAAACTCGCTGCGACCGTTGTACTTGGCCTTGCCATTCAACTGCTCTTCGATACGCAGCAGTTGGTTGTACTTGGAAACGCGGTCGGAACGGCACAGAGAGCCGGTCTTGATCTGGCCAGCCGAAGTACCCACGGCCAGGTCGGCGATGGTCGAATCTTCGGTTTCGCCCGAACGGTGCGAGATCACGGCGGTGTAACCGGCAGCCTTGGCCATCTGGATGGCTTCCAGGGTTTCGGTCAGGGTGCCGATCTGGTTGAACTTGATCAGGATCGAGTTGGCGATCTTCTTGTCGATGCCTTCTTTCAGGATCTTGGTGTTGGTCACGAACAGGTCGTCGCCAACCAGTTGGGTCTTGGCGCCGATCTTGTCGGTGAGGATCTTCCAGCCAGCCCAATCGGACTCGTCCAGACCGTCTTCGATCGAGATGATCGGGTAACGTTCAGTCAGACCTTTGAGGTAGTCGGCGAAACCTTCAGCGGTGAACACCTGGCCTTCGCCGGACAGGTTGTACTTGCCGTCTTCGAAGAACTCGCTGGCCGCGCAGTCCAGAGCCAGTGTCACGTCGGTGCCCAGCTTGTAACCAGCGTTGGCAACGGCTTCGGAAATCACTTTCAGCGCGTCTTCGTTGGAAGCCAGGTTCGGCGCGAAACCGCCTTCGTCACCCACGGCAGTGCTCAGGCCACGGGCCTTCAGAACGGCTTTCAGGTGATGGAAAATCTCGGTGCCCATGCGCAGGCCTTCCGAGAAAGACTTGGCGCCGACCGGCTGAACCATGAATTCCTGGATGTCGACGTTGTTGTCGGCATGTTCGCCACCGTTGATGATGTTCATCATCGGAACCGGCATCGAGTAAACGCCCGGGGTGCCGTTCAGGTTGGCGATGTGAGCGTACAGCGGCAGGTCCTGATCCTGTGCAGCTGCCTTGGCCGCCGCCAGGGAGACGGCGAGGATGGCGTTGGCGCCCAAGGTCGCTTTGTTATCAGTACCGTCCAGCTTGATCATCGCGTGATCCAGGGCTTTCTGGTCGCTTGGGTCGGTGCCCAGCAGCAGATCGCGGATCGGACCGTTGATGTTGGCTACCGCCTTGAGCACGCCCTTGCCCAGATAACGGCTCTTGTCGCCATCACGCAGCTCGAGTGCTTCACGCGAGCCAGTGGATGCACCGGACGGCGCGCAGGCGCTGCCGATGATGCCGTTGTCGAGAAGCACGTCCGCTTCCACGGTGGGATTGCCACGGGAGTCGAGAACTTCACGACCTTTGATGTCGACGATTTTTGCCATTGTTGTAAACACTCCAAAGTTGACGAAAACGACGCAGCTAGAGGAAATCTTTTTACCGTCGGCAAGTGTTGTGCAACGGGCAGCTTGCAGACGACAACGCTCATACCCGAGGGCATGAGCGACAAATCGTGCGGTACTTTACCGGAGAATTGAGGTTTACGCGGTTTCTACCGTCGGAAAACTCTTCACCAGTTCGTCCAGGGCTTTGAGCTGGGCCAGGAATGGCTCCAGTTTGTCCAGACGCAAGGCGCAAGGGCCGTCGCATTTGGCGTTGTCCGGATCCGGGTGCGCCTCAAGGAACAGGCCCGCCAGCGACTGGCTCATGCCAGCCTTGGCCAGGTCGGTGACCTGGGCGCGGCGACCGCCGGCGGAGTCGGAACGACCGCCCGGCATCTGCAGCGAATGGGTCACGTCGAAGAATACCGGGTACTCGAACTGCTTCATGATGCCGAAGCCGAGCATGTCGACCACGAGGTTGTTGTAGCCGAAGCTCGAACCGCGCTCGCAGAGGATCAACTGATCGTTACCCGCTTCCACGCACTTGTTCAGGATGTGTTTCATTTCCTGAGGTGCGAGGAACTGGGCTTTCTTGATGTTGATGACGGCATTGGTCTTGGCCATCGCGACAACCAGATCGGTCTGGCGCGACAGAAAGGCCGGCAGCTGGATGATGTCGCAGACCTCGGCGACAACCGCGGCCTGGTCAGGCTCGTGGACGTCGGTGATGATCGGCACGCCGAAGGCTTGTTTGATGTCCTGGAAGATGCGCATACCCTCTTCCAGGCCAGGACCGCGATAGGAGGTCACAGAAGAACGGTTGGCCTTGTCGAAACTGGCCTTGAACACGTAAGGGATACCGAGTTTTTCGGTGACCCTCACATACTCTTCGCAAACCTGCATGGCCATGTCACGGCTTTCCAGCACGTTCATGCCACCGAACAGCACCATGGGCTTGTCGTTGGCAATCTCGATGTCGCCGACGCGGATGATTTTCTGTGCCATCGGGGTTACGCCTTCTTCTGGTGTTGAGCCAATGCTGCTTTGACGAAGCCGCTGAACAGCGGATGGCCATCGCGTGGCGTCGAGGTGAACTCTGGGTGGAACTGGCAAGCGACGAACCATGGATGATCCGGTGCTTCGACCACTTCAACCAGCGCGGCATCGGAAGAACGACCGGAAATCTTCAGGCCGGCCTCGATGATCTGCGGCAGCAGGTTGTTGTTCACTTCGTAACGGTGACGGTGACGCTCGACAATCACATCCTTGCCGTAGCAGTCGTGCACCTTGGAGCCGGGTTCGAGCAGGCATTCCTGAGCGCCGAGGCGCATGGTGCCGCCCAGGTCGGACGCTTCGGTACGCACTTCAACGGCGCCGGTGGCGTCTTCCCACTCGGTGATCAGACCGACAACCGGATGGCCGCTGGCGCGATCGAACTCGGTGGAGTTGGCATCTTTCCAGCCCAGCACGTTACGGGCGAACTCGATGACCGCCACTTGCATGCCCAGGCAAATACCCAGGTACGGAACCTTGTTTTCGCGAGCGTACTGAACGGCAGTGATCTTGCCTTCCACGCCACGCAGACCGAAGCCGCCCGGAACGAGGATCGCGTCGACGCCTTCCAGCAGCGCGGTGCCCTGGTTCTCGATGTCTTCGGAATCGATGTAGCGCAGGTTGACCTTGGTACGGTTGGTGATGCCGGCGTGACTCATCGCTTCGATCAGCGACTTGTAGGCGTCCAGCAGTTCCATGTACTTGCCGACCATCGCGATGGTGACTTCGTGCTCTGGATTGAGCTTGGCATCGACGACCTTTTCCCACTCGGACAAGTCGGCGCCGTTGCATTGCAGGCCGAATCGCTCGACGACGAAATCGTCCAGACCCTGAGCGTGCAGCACGGCCGGGATCTTGTAGATGGTATCGACGTCTTCCAGGGAGATCACCGCACGTTCTTCAACGTTGGTGAACAACGCGATCTTGCGACGCGACGACACATCCACCGGATGGTCGGAACGGCAGATCAGCACGTCTGGCTGCAGACCGATCGAACGCAGCTCTTTTACCGAGTGCTGGGTTGGCTTGGTCTTGGTTTCGCCAGCGGTGGCGATGTACGGAACCAGGGTCAGGTGCATCAGCATCGCGCGCTTGGAACCGACTTCCACACGCAACTGGCGAATGGCTTCGAGGAACGGTTGCGATTCGATGTCGCCAACGGTACCGCCGATTTCCACCAGGGCCACGTCGGCATCGCCGGCACCCTTGATGATGCGACGCTTGATTTCGTCGGTGATGTGCGGAATCACCTGGATGGTTGCACCCAGGTAGTCACCACGGCGCTCTTTGCGCAGCACGTGCTCGTAGACACGGCCGGTGGTGAAGTTGTTGTTCTGGGTCATGGTCGTGCGGATGAACCGCTCGTAGTGGCCCAGGTCCAGGTCGGTCTCGGCGCCGTCGTGGGTGACGAACACTTCACCGTGCTGGAACGGGCTCATGGTGCCCGGGTCGACGTTGATGTACGGATCCAGCTTCAGCATGGTGACCTTAAGCCCCCGCGCCTCCAGGATGGCCGCCAATGAAGCCGATGCAATGCCTTTCCCCAAAGAAGAAACAACACCGCCCGTGACGAATATGTAGCGCGTCATGAAAAACCCTAGAAGTCTGCGTTAAAGCGGTCCGAGCCGCCGGGGAAAGCGAAGGAAGGCCGAAGCCCCCGATCACCTGCATTAATCACAGTGCACCTTTCAAAAAAACCGCCGCGTTGGGACAGACCGGAAGTGGAAACACCGGTACGTTGCTCGCTACACATTTTTTGGAATCGCCCAGCAAAGACTGCTTGGTAATCGGCAACTCCTGCAATTCAGGCGAATCCACAGAAGTTGTATCAAGAAGGGAGCGTAGTCTACCGGAATGCCCCCTTCATCTCAAACCTTGATCTTCGTCCGAAGGCTGCCAATGCAATCGCCAGCCTTGCAGCGCACTGCCGTCGAGCCCCGGCAGGTTCGCCACGGCGAGCAATTCTTCATCGCGAAACAGCAGCGGCAATCTGCCACGCACGAAACCCGGCACCGCGCGCTCATTGAGCAGGCGCTTGAGATCGCGATGACCGCGCCCTGCCAGATCCATCACCTCGCCGCCCTGACGGTAGCGGATTTGCAGCGGCCCCACGGGAGTCTGGCCGATGAACATGACATGCCCGTTATGGGGCAAGCGTAGCGCTGACGACAGGTCGTGCCAGCTGCCGCTGACCACCGGCGTACGCAACCATTGCCCGCTGAGCCACCACAGACGACCGACGCTTCGATGCAGCTCGCCATCCGCCAGACGCCACACCGGAGCGGCATCGTTACCGGCATCGCGCAGGTCGATCCAACCCGACCAATGGTCGGTATCCGGCAGTCGGGTCAGCGGCTCAAGCCAGTGACTGAGAGCGTTTCGTTGACGGGCATCGGACAAGCCCGCGATCGCCGCAAACTCCAGTGATGGCAATCCTGACCACTCGAAACCACCGGGCATGCTCGCTTGAGCCAGATCGATTTGCGCCAGCTCATCGAGCAAGCCTTGCGCCTCACGCAGATGCGCCGCACTGCGGGCCATGCTGGCGTGAGCCTGAGGCCAGCGACCAGCCAGCAGCGGCATGACCTGGTGGCGCAGGTAGTTGCGCGAAAACTGTCGATCCTGATTCGACGGATCCTCGACCCAGAGCAGGCCATGGTCCTGTGCGTAGGCTTGCAGCTCTGAACGCGTGACGTCGAGCAACGGCCGAACCAGACTGCCCTGCCCCAGCGCTCGCGTGGCCGGCATTCCGGACAGCCCGCGCACACCGGCGCCACGCAGCAGGCGGAACAACAGCGTTTCGGCCTGATCGTCGCGGTGCTGGCCCGTCATCAAGACATCATTGATCCGAGTCGCCGAAGTGAATGCCGCATAACGAGCATCCCGCGCCGCACGCTCAAGGCTGGCGCCCTTTTGCACAGTCACGTGAACAATCTGCAATGGAATGCCCAAGGCATCACAGACAGCCTGGCAATGCGCCGGCCACGCATCGGCCGCGGCCTGAAGACCGTGATGAACATGGATTGCGCGTAGCGGCGGAAGGGATTCGGATTTGGCGAGAGTTGCCAGAAGGTGCAGCAGGACGGTGGAGTCGAGGCCGCCCGAGAAAGCGATACGCCAATGAGCCGCATCGAGCCAGGGCGTGAGACTGCGCAGAAGCCTGGAAGGCAAATCAATCGAGGGCTGACCCATTTATCTACCTTTTCACAAACCAAATGTGGGAGCGGGCTTGCTCGCGAAAGCGGTGAAACAGCCAACACAGTTGTTGAATGTTACATCGCATTCGCGGGCAAGCCCGCTCCCACAGTGTTTTGCATTGTCAGCCAAAATGGCGTTCGATCAGAGGCCGTAGCTCATCAGACGATCGTAACGACGCTTGAGCAGCGCTTCGTTGTCGAACTTCTTCAGCATCGCCAGTTGCGAGCTCAGCTCGGCGCGGATCGATGCGGCGGCCGCAGCCGGGTCGCGGTGAGCGCCGCCCAGAGGCTCGCTGATCACTTTGTCGACAATGCCCAGGCCTTTCAGACGCTCGGCGGTGATACCCATCGCTTCAGCAGCATCCGGCGCCTTCTCTGCGGTTTTCCACAGAATCGAAGCGCAACCTTCCGGCGAAATCACCGCGTAGGTCGAGTACTGCAGCATGTTCAACTGGTCGCACACGCCGATCGCCAGTGCGCCGCCCGAACCACCTTCACCAATCACGGTGGCGATGATCGGGGTTTTCAGACGAGCCATGACGCGCAGGTTCCAGGCGATCGCTTCGCTCTGGTTGCGCTCTTCGGCGTCGATCCCTGGGTAGGCGCCCGGGGTGTCGATGAAGGTCAGGATCGGCATCTTGAAACGCTCGGCCATTTCCATCAGGCGGCAAGCCTTGCGGTAGCCTTCCGGTCGCGGCATGCCGAAGTTGCGGCGTACCTTTTCACGCACTTCACGGCCCTTCTGGTGACCGATCACCATCACTGGCTGGTCTTCCAGACGTGCCACGCCGCCCACAATGGCTGCGTCGTCGGAGAAGTGACGGTCACCGTGCAGTTCGTCGAACTCGGTGAAGATGTGGTCGATGTAGTCCAGGGTGTAAGGACGTTTCGGGTGACGCGCCAGACGTGCGATCTGCCAGCTGGTCAGCTTGCCGAAGATGTCTTCGGTCAGCGTCTTGCTCTTGTCCTGCAGGCGGGAGATCTCATCGCCGATATTCAGCGAATTGTCATTACCGACCAAGCGCAACTCTTCGATCTTGGCTTGCAGGTCGGCGATCGGCTGTTCGAAATCTAGAAAATTCGGGTTCATAGGCGTCCGTCTTGGGTCGTGTCCCAAATGAGCTTGGGCCGGCCGGTTGTCTATTCGCGCCCTACCTTAAGGGAGAGGCGCGCTGAGGTCGAGATTAAAAATTCAGGTTGTGGGCAGGCGCTTTGATGGCACCTGCCGGTCAACGGTATTGGAGGAAGACGTTGTCTCGCCCGAACTGGTCACGCAGGGCTTGAATCAAGGCATCCGCCGGGTCGATCCGCCAGGTCTCGCCAAACTGCAGCAAGGTCTTCGCATCGGGACTGGTGTATTCCATGGTGATCGGGCACGCCCCGCGATGACGCTTGAGCAAATCACCCAACCAGCGTAGCTGATCGCCTTTAAGATCCTGGGTCTGCAACTTCAGGCGCAGACTCTCGGCGAGGTTGGTGCGCGCATCTTCCATGCTCATCACCCGCTTGACCCGCAGCCGCAGGCCACCGGAGAAGTCATCGTTGCTGACCTCACCTTCGACCACCACCATCGCATCGGTCTGAAGCAGCGATTGCGCGGAGTGAAACGCATCGGCGAACAGCGACGCCTCGATCCGCCCGGAGCGGTCGTCGAGGGTGATGAAGCCCATCTTGTCGCCCTTTTTGTTCTTCATCACCCGCAGGGCAATGATCATCCCCGCCACGGTCTGGGTGTCGCGGGCCGGTTTCAGGTCGATGATGCGCTGACGGGCAAACCGGCGGATTTCACCTTCGTATTCGTCGATCGGATGGCCGGTCAGGTACAGGCCAAGAGTGTCCTTTTCACCCTTGAGGCGTTCCTTGAGGGTCAACTCCTTGGCCTTGCGATGCAGCGCGTAAACGTCTGCGTCTTCCTCGACGAACAACCCGCCAAACAGGTCGGCATGACCACTGTCTCGGGTGCGCGCAGTCTGTTCGGCCGACTTGATGGCTTCTTCCATCGCCGCCAGCAAGACCGCGCGATTGCGGTCGATATTGGCCTGATAAGCCTTTTGCTCGTCATGGAAGAACGGACCGAGGCGATCCAGCGCGCCGCTGCGGATCAGACCGTCCAGCGTGCGCTTGTTGATGCGTTTGAGGTCGACCCGGGCGCAGAAGTCGAACAGATCCTTGAACGGACCGGCCTGACGGGCCTCGGTGATCGCCTCCACCGGGCCTTCGCCGACGCCTTTGATTGCGCCCAGACCATACACGATGCGGCCTTCGTCGTTCACCGTGAACTTGAACTCCGAAGTGTTCACGTCCGGCGCGTCGAGCCGCAGCTTCATCGTGCGCACTTCCTCG
The DNA here is from genome assembly GCF_002113215.1 of Pseudomonas sp. B15(2017). Lineage (NCBI taxonomy): Bacteria > Pseudomonadati > Pseudomonadota > Gammaproteobacteria > Pseudomonadales > Pseudomonadaceae > Pseudomonas > Pseudomonas sp. B15(2017). The sequence goes on along the minus strand of NZ_NEJZ01000005.1, from coordinate 146,916 downwards.
ATCAAGGTCACGACCTTGTCGGTGTTGTGCATATCCGCCGACAGTACCGCAGCCATGAACGGCGCCGGGTAGTGAGCCTTCAGCCAGGCAGTCTGGTACGACACAAGACCGTAGGCGGCGGAGTGGGATTTGTTGAAGCCGTAACCGGCGAATTTCTCTACCAGGTCGAAAATGTTACCGGCCAGATCCGCGTCGATGTTGTTCTTCGCGCAACCCTCGATGAAACCGCCGCGTTGCTTGGCCATTTCCTCAGGTTTCTTTTTACCCATCGCCCGACGCAGCATGTCCGCACCACCGAGGGTGTAACCGGCCATGACCTGGGCGATCTGCATCACCTGTTCCTGATACAGGATGATGCCGTACGTCGGCGCCAGCACCGGTTGCAGGCCTTCGTACTGGTAATCCGGGTGTGGGTACGCCAGTTCCGCGCGACCGTGCTTACGGTTGATGAAGTCATCCACCATGCCCGATTGCAGCGGGCCCGGACGGAACAGGGCCACCAGTGCGATCAGGTCTTCGAGGCAGTCGGGCTTGAGCTTTTTGATCAGCTCTTTCATGCCACGGGATTCAAGCTGGAACACCGCGGTGGTTTCAGCTTTTTGCAGCAGCTGATAAGTCGGCTTGTCATCGAGCGGGATAAACGCGATGTCCAGCGGTGGCTCGTTGACCTTGGCGCGGTCGCGGTTGATGGTCTTGAGCGCCCAGTCGATGATCGTCAGGGTCCGCAAGCCGAGGAAGTCGAACTTCACCAGACCCGCTGCCTCGACGTCGTCCTTGTCGAACTGGGTTACCAGACCGTCGCCGGCCTCGTCGCAATAGATCGGCGAGAAGTCGGTCAGTTTGGTCGGCGCGATCACCACACCACCGGCGTGCTTACCGACGTTACGCACCACACCTTCGAGCTTGCGTGCCATTTCCCAGATTTCCGCCGCTTCTTCATCGACCTTGATGAAGTCGCGCAGGATTTCTTCCTGTTCGTAGGCCTTTTCCAGGGTCATGCCGACTTCGAACGGAATCATCTTCGACAGGCGATCCGCCAGGCCGAACGACTTGCCCTGGGCCCGCGCAACGTCGCGGACCACAGCCTTCGCCGCCATGGAACCGAAAGTGATGATCTGGCTTACAGCGTTGCGACCGTATTTTTCGGCCACGTAATCGATCACCCGGTCGCGACCATCCATGCAGAAGTCGACGTCGAAGTCGGGCATCGATACCCGTTCCGGGTTGAGGAAACGTTCGAACAGCAGGTCATATTCCAACGGGTCGAGGTCGGTGATCTTCTGTACATAGGCCACCAGCGATCCGGCACCCGACCCCCGGCCCGGCCCCACCGGCACGCCGTTGTTCTTGGCCCACTGGATAAAGTCCATCACGATCAGGAAATAACCGGGGAACCCCATCTGGATGATGATATCCAGCTCGAAATTCAGCCGGTCGACGTAGACCTGACGCTTGGCCTCGTAATCTTCGGTGGTGTCCTTGGGCAGCAGCACGCTGAGGCGCTCTTCCAGACCATCGAACGACACCTTGCGGAAATACTCGTCGATGGTCATGCCATCGGGGATCGGGTAGTCAGGCAGGAAGTGCTTGCCCAGCTTCACGTCGATGTTGCAGCGCTTGGCGATCTCGACGGTGTTTTCCACCGCATCCGGCAGGTCGCTGAACAGCTCGGCCATTTCCTCGGCGCTTTTCAGATACTGCTGGTCGCTGTAGTTCTTTGAACGGCGCGGATCGTCGAGGGCCCGGCCTTCGCCGATGCAGACGCGGGTTTCGTGAGCCTCGAAATCCTCCTGCTTGATGAACCGCACATCGTTGGTGGCGACCAGCGGAGCACCGAGCTTGTCGGCCAGGGCGACGGCGCCGTGCAGCTGTTCTTCATCGTTCGGACGGTTGGTGCGCTGGACTTCCAGATAAAAACGATCCGGGAACACCGCCATCCATTCGCGCGTCAGGGTTTCGGCCTCGGCGGGATTGCCGCCGATCATGGCCATGCCGATCTCGCCCTCTTTGGCGGCGGACAGCATGATCAGGCCTTCGTTGGCCTCGGCGACCCATTCGCGCTCGATGATGATCATGCCGTTGCGCTGACCTTCGATGAAGCCACGGGAAATCAGCTCGGTCAGGTTGCGATAGCCCTGGGCATTCATGACCAGCAGGCTGATGCGGCTCAGCGGACCATCGGGGTCCTTGTTCGACAGCCACAGGTCGGCGCCGCAGATCGGCTTGATCCCGGCGCCCATGGTGTTTTTATAGAACTTGACCAGCGAACACATGTTGTTCTGATCGGTCACCGCAACGGCCGGCATGCCCATGCTGGTCAAGGCCTTGACCAGCGGCTTGATCCGCACCAGCCCGTCGACCAGGGAGTATTCAGTGTGCAGGCGTAGATGAACGAATGAAGCCGGCATAGTGATCCTGTCCAGTTACATAGAGACAACAAGGCCCGGATTGTACCGGGCCTCGAATAAAACATCAGCCTCGCCGCTAAACCGGCGTCAGGCCTTCCAGCGCTTCATAAGCCTGCCGAACCGGGGCAAAAGAACGCCGATGAATCGGCGTCGGCCCCAAACGCACCAGCGCTTCCAGATGAACGGGCGTCGGGTAACCTTTGTGGCCACCGATGCCGTAACCCGGATAGATCAATTCGAACGCCGTCATCTCGCGATCGCGACTGACCTTGGCCAGAATCGAGGCCGCGGCGATGGCCGGGACCTTGCTGTCGCCCTTGACCACCGCTTCGGAACGCATCGGCAGTTTCGGGCAGCGATTGCCATCGATCATCGCCAGTTTCGGCTGGATGTGCAGGCCGGCGACCGCGCGCTGCATCGCCAGCATGGTGGCATGAAGGATGTTCAGTTCGTCGATCTCTTCGACTTCGGCGCGGGCGATGCACCAGCTCAAAGCCTTCTCGCAGATTTCGTCGTAAAGCTTTTCGCGCTTGGCTTCGGTGAGTTTTTTCGAGTCGTTGAGACCGAGAATCGGGCGGCTCGGGTCGAGGATCACCGCCGCCGTGACGACCGCACCGCACAACGGGCCGCGACCGACTTCGTCGACACCGGCCACCAGTTCTTCGACTTCGGCGACCAAGGTGAAATCCAGGCCCATCTGCATGCTTGTCTTGCTCATCGTGTTTGCCCGATCAGGTTCAGAACGGCGTCAGCCGCCTGATTGGAAGCGTCCAGGCGCAGAGTGCGATGGATCTCGTCGAAGCCACGAGTCTGCTCTTCGCCACCGTCGATCAACGGCGACAGGGTCTGGGCAAGCGCTTCGACCGTCGCATCATCCTGCAACAATTCCGGGACCAGCAATCGCTGAGCCAGCAGGTTCGGCAGGGACACGTACGGACTCTTGACCATGCGTTTGAGAATCCAGAACGTCAGGGGCGCAAGCCGGTAGGCCACGACCATCGGACGCTTGTACAGCAGCGCTTCCAGGGTTGCCGTACCCGACGCGATCAGTACCGCATTGCAAGCTGCCAAGGCCAGATGGGATTTGCCATCGAGCAGGGTCACCGGCAGATCGCGACCGGCCAGCAGCTCTTCGAGCTGGGCACGACGCTCGGGGTTGGCGCACGGTATGACGAAACGCACGCCGGGACGCATGGCACGCAGACGTTGGGCGGTATCGAGGAACAGCGCACCCAGACGACTGACTTCGCCGCCCCGACTGCCGGGCATCAAAGCCACCAGCGGACCGTCCGGCAGACCGAGTTCGGCACGCGCCGCACTGCGATCGGCCTCCAGTGGAATGGTGTCGGCCAGCGTATGGCCGACGAACCGCACCGGTACGCCCTTCTCTTCGTAGAATCTGGCTTCGAATGGCAGCAGCGTGAGCATCAGGTCGCAGCCTTCGCGGATCTTCAGGACCCGCTTCTGCCGCCATGCCCACACCGAAGGGCTGACGTAGTGCACGGTCTTGATCCCGGCCTGACGCAGCTTGAGTTCGATATTGAGGTTGAAGTCCGGCGCATCGATGCCGATGAATACATCCGGTTTTTCAGCGATAAGCGTCGCGATCAGGTCCTTGCGGCGCTTGAGCAGTTCACGCAGCCGCCCCAGGACTTCCACCAGCCCCATGACCGACAAACGCTCCATCGGAAAATAGGAGGTCAGGCCCTCGGCCTGCATCAACGGACCGCCGACACCGATGAACTCCACCGCAGGATGCTGTGCCTTGAGGGCGCGCATCAGCCCGGCGCCCAGAATGTCACCGGAAGCCTCCCCCGCCACCAGCGCAATACGCAGATTGGCCATGGTCAGCGGGTGATGCCGCGAGTCGACGACTGGATGGAGTCACGGAACATCGCGACTTCCGGGAACTGGGCAGAGGGTTCGGCCAGTTCGGCCAGCGCCTGTTCGACTGTCAGACCCTGGCGATACACCGTTTTGTACGCGCGGCGCAGAGCGTGAATGGCGTCTTCGCTGAAACCGCGACGGCGCATGCCCTCGAAGTTCATGCTGCGCGCTTCGGCCGGGTTGCCGAATACGGTGACGAACGCTGGTACATCCTTGCCGATCGCAGTGCCCATGCCGGAAAAGCTGTGGGCGCCGATATGGCAATACTGATGCACCAGGGTGAAACCGGACAGAATCGCCCAGTCAGCGACGTGCACATGGCCGGCCAGCGCGGTGTTGTTGACCAGGATGCAGTGATTGCCGATGACGCTGTCATGGCCGATGTGGGCATAGGCCATGATCAGGTTGTGATCGCCCAGGGTCGTTTCGGACCGATCCTGAACGGTGCCACGGTGAATCGTCACGCCTTCGCGGATGACGTTGTGGTCACCAATCACCAGGCGGGTTTCTTCGCCCTTGTATTTCAGGTCCGGCGTGTCTTCGCCTACCGAGGAAAACTGGTAGATGCGGTTGTGCTTGCCGATACGGGTCGGACCTTTGAGGATCACGTGTGGCTCGATGACCGTTCCCTCGCCGATTTCCACACCTGCACCGATGATCGACCACGGGCCGACCTCGACGCCATCAGCCAGGACGGCCGACGGATCGATGATTGCGCGAGGGTCAATCAAACTCATAGCTTGCGTTCCGCACAGATGATTTCAGCCGAGCAGACCGGCTTGCCATCGACCGAAGCCTGGCATTCGAACTTCCAGATCTGACGCTTGCAACTGATGAACTTGGCTTCGAGGATCAACTGATCGCCCGGCAGCACTGGCTGGCGGAAGCGCAGTTTGTCGGAACCGACGAAGTAGTAGAGGGTGCCGTCGGCAGGTTTCACGTCAAGCATCTTGAAACCAAGGATCCCGGCAGCCTGAGCCATGGCTTCGATGATCAGCACGCCCGGCATGATCGGGTGCGCAGGGAAGTGACCATTGAAGAACGGTTCGTTGATGCTGACATTCTTGTAGGCGCGAATGCGCTTGCCTTCCGTATCCAGCTCCACTACCCGGTCCACCAGCAGGAACGGGTAACGGTGAGGCAGGTATTCGCGAATCTCGTTGATGTCCATCATTTCGGGGGGAAGCCTATGTAAAGATTGGGAGCGCGACTGACGCGCACTCCTCTAGCAAATCAAGGAGGCAGTCCAGAGGCTGTGCACACTTGATATGGAAATGGTATCAGCCTTCAGATGAAGCATTACCGTCAGGGGTCACTTCCCCGGACCGCTTTTCCAGCTGTTTCAAACGTCGCGCGATGTCATCGAGCTGACGAATACGAGCCGCGCTTTTACGCCATTCGGCCGCAGGTTGCATAGCTGTGCCGGAAGAGTAGGCACCCGGCTCGGTAATCGAGTGGGTCACCATGGTCATTCCGGTCAGGAATACGTTGTCGCAAATATCGATGTGCCCTACCAGGCCAACCCCCCCGGCGAGCATGCAGTGCTTGCCGATCTTGGTGCTGCCGGAAATCCCCACGCACGCGGCCATGGCGGTGTGGTCACCGACCTGCACGTTGTGGGCGATCTGAATCTGGTTGTCGAGCTTCACGCCATTGCCAATCACGGTATCGGCCAGTGCGCCGCGGTCGATGGCGGTATTCACGCCGATCTCCACATCGTCACCGATGGTCACGCCACCGATCTGGGCGATTTTCTGCCAGATGCCCTTCTCGTTGGCAAAGCCGAAGCCTTCACCGCCAAGCACGGCACCGGACTGAATCACCACCCGCTTGCCGATGCGTACGTCGTGATACAGCGTGACCCGCGGTGCCAGCCAGCCGCCCTCACCGATTTCACTGCGGGCACCGACGACGCAATGCGCACCGAGCGTTACGTCTGCGCCGATTCGCGCACCGGACTCGATCACCACGAAGGGACCGATACTGGCGCTCGGATCGACCACGGCATCCTCGGCAATCACCGCCGTCGAGTGAACGCCGGCAGTTGCCTTGGGCTTCGGATCGAACAAATGGGAAATGCGTGCGTAAGCCAGATAAGGATCCGGCACCACCAGCGCATCACCGGCATAACTTTCGGCGTCGGCAGCCTTGAGCAACAGGGCCGCGGCTTGCGAGTTAGCCAGGTATTTACGGTATTGAGGGTTTGCCAGAAAGCTCAACTGAGCTGGGCCAGCCTCCTGCAAGGTGGCTAGCCCAGTAATTTGCTTCTCGGGGTCGCCACTCAGGGTAGCGCCGAGGAGCTCGGCCAACTGGCCGAGCTTGATGGTCACGGTCATGGGTTACTTCAGCTGATTCATGCGCTCGATAACCTGGCGCGTGATGTCGTACTGAGGTTTGACATCGATGACTGCGCCACGCTCGAACACCAGGTCAAAACCACCTTTCTTGATAACTTCTTCCACTGCGCTATCCAGTTTCGGCTTCAGTTGCTTGAGCATTTCGCGGTCGGCAACAGCCTTGGCTTCGTTCAGTTCCTTGGATTGGAACTGGAAGTCACGGGCCTTTTGCTTGAACTCGAGCTCCAGACGCTCGCGCTCGCCTTGCTGCATCTTGTCGCCACCGGCCATCAGACGGTCCTGAATGCCCTTGGCGCTGCTCTCCAGGGTCTTGAGCTTGGTCAGTTGCGGGCCGAACTTCTTCTCGGCGTCCACGGCGTATTTCTTGGCCGCGTCAGATTCCAGCAGAGCCATCTGATAGTTCAGAACAGCGATTTTCATGTCGGCAAATGCCGGACCTGCCACCAGTACGGAGGCCAGAAGAACCAATTGAGTCAACTTACGCACGATGCACTCCTACAAAATCCATTGTCGTTGTCTTGGGTCAGACGCTTAGAACGTCTGGCCGAGGGAGAATTGGAACACTTGAGTTTCAGCGTCATCCGGTTTCTTGATCGGCATCGCCAGCGCAAAACTCAGCGGGCCCAGTGCGGTGACCCAGGTTACGCCGACACCGACGGAACTGGCCATGTTGCTCAGACTGATGTCGTTGCATTGGGTGTTCGATTTCGTACCGTTGGCGTTCGTAGTATCGGAACACTTGGAGTCGAATACGTTACCGACATCCCAGAATACCGAAGTACGCAGGGAACGCTGATCCTTGACGAACGGCAGCGGGAACAGAACCTCAACACCGCCCTGGATCAGGACGTTACCACCGAACGGCAGCGGATCCTGGTCCGGGTCTCTCAGGGTGCCTGGGTTACTACCCGTACTTGGCGTGCTTCGCGGGCCAAGGGTGCTGTCTTTGAAACCACGGACCGAGTTGAAACCACCAGCATAGTAGTTTTCATAGAACGGCAAGCCGTCGGTCGAACCGTAACCGTCGCCATAACCCAGTTCGGTGTGTAGACGCAGGGTGTAGTTTTCGCTGATCGGCTGGAACAGCTGGCCACGGTAATCAAGTTTGTAGAACGACAGATCGCTGCCTGGAATGGTGGTTTCCAGCGTCAGGCTCTGGGAACGACCGCGAGTCGGCAGTACACCCTTGTTCAAGGTGGATTCGGACCAGCCGGCCGAAGCCTTGAAGTTCAGGTACTTGTCGCCTTCCTTGTTAACGAAGTCGAAAATCTCGTCAACGGTGTAGGTACCCGTCTTGATCTCGTCCTGCTGAGCGGACAGACCGAAGGTCAGACGCGAAGTCTCGCTGATCGGGTAGCCCACGTTCACGCCGGCACCCAGGCTGTCTACCGCATAGCTCGCTACGTCGACGTCGAGGTCTTTGTAGTCGGTGGTGCGGTAGAACGCGTTGTAACCCAGGCTCACGCCATCAGCGGTCCAGTAGGGGTCAACGTAGCCGAAGTTGTAGCGGCTCTGGTATTCGCTGCGGGTCAGGCCCACGCTCACACGGTTACCAGTACCGAGGAAGTTGTTCTGGGTAATCGAACCACCGAGGATCAGACCGGCGCTCTGGGCGAAACCGACGCTGGCGGTGATCGAACCGGAAGCCTGTTCTTCAACGCTGTAGTTCACGTCAACCTGGTCGTCGACACCTGGCACGGCCGGGGTCTCAACGTTGACTTCTTTAAAGAAGCCCAGACGCTCCAGACGAGTCTTGGACTGGTCGATCAGGTAGGTCGAAGCCCAGCCACCTTCCATCTGACGCATTTCACGACGCAGCACCTCGTCCTCGGACTTGGTATTGCCACGGAAATTGATGCGGTTGACGTAGGCACGCTTGCCCGGATCGACAGCAAACAGGATATCGACGGTGTGATCTTCGTCGTGCGGTTGTGGCACGCCGTTGACGTTGGCGAAGGTGTAACCCTCGTTACCCAGACGACGGGTGATCAGTTCGGACGTGGTGGTCATCAGCTTGCGCGAGAACACCTGACCTTTCTGCACCAGCAAGAGCGACTTGACCTGGTCTTCAGGGACTTTCAGGTCACCGCTGAGTTTGACGTCACGAACGGTGTACTTTTCGCCTTCGTTAACGTTGACGGTGATGTAGACGTGCTTCTTGTCCGGGGTGATCGACACCTGGGTCGAAGCGATATCCATGTTGATATAGCCGCGGTCCAGGTAGTAGGAGCGCAGACGCTCCAGGTCACCGGACAGCTTTTCACGGGCGTACTTGTCGTCGTTCTTGAAGAACGACAGCCAGTTGGTGGTTTTCAGTTCGAACAGGTCGGTCAGGTCTTCCTCGGGGAAAACCGTGTTGCCTACCACGTTGATGTGCTGAATGGCTGCGACGGTGCCTTCGTTGATCTTCACTTTCAGACCGACACGGTTGCGCGGCTGCGAGACCACTTCTGTATCGACGGTAGCCGAGTAACGACCTTGCGCAACATATTGACGTTGCAGCTCGTTACGAACACCTTCGAGGGTCGCGCGCTGGAAGATTTCGCCTTCGGCCAGACCGGATTGTTTGAGGCCCTTCATCAGGTCTTCGGTGGAGATCGCCTTGTTGCCTTCGATCTCGATACTGGCGACCGAGGGACGCTCGACGACAGTGATCACCAGAACGTTGCCTTCGCGGCCCAGCTGGATATCTTGAAAGAAACCGGTTTTGAACAACGCACGAGTGGATTCCACCAGGCGACGATCATCCGCCTGCTCGCCGACGTTCAACGGCAAGGCACCAAAGACGCTACCCGCGGAGACCCGCTGGAGGCCATTGACGCGAATATCAGAGATAGTGAAGGACTCGGCGTGAACTTCGGCGATCATCAATACGGTGAGAACCGCAGTTAGCAGCAGACGTTTCATGAAGTCCTTTCTTATTCCAACTGGCAATAAACAAACTGCCGCAAAATGCGGCAGATTCGCAATTCAGCGAAGCGTTACAGTCGACCCAGATCGTTGACCAGAGCAAGCAACATCACTCCGACCACCAAGCTGATACCGATCTGTATCCCCCAACCTTGCACCCGATCCGACAAGGGACGACCACGCGCCCACTCGATCAGATAAAACAACAAATGCCCCCCATCCAGTACAGGAATGGGCAGCAAATTCAGAACCCCCAGGCTAATACTCAGATAAGCAAGGAAATTCAGGAAATCAGCGACGCCCGACTGGGCAGAAGCGCCCGCCACTTTAGCAATGGTTATCGGTCCACTCAAGTTTTTTACCGAGAGCTCGCCGAAGAGCATTTTCTTCAGTGAATCCAGCGTCAGGACGCTCATGGTCCAGGTACGACGGGCACCCTCGCCAATCGCTGCCAAAGGCCCGTAACTGACCTCGCGGATCATCTCCGGCGGCCAGTCGACAGCCTTCACACCTGCCCCCAGGTAACCGCTTGGCGACTTTTTATCTCCACGCGCGGCCAGTGTCACAGGGACGTCGATTTGAACACCGTCACGCTCTACGCGCAGCACGATTTTGGTATCAGGACGCGTACGAACGGTGTCGACCACCTGTTGCCAGTCATCCAGCGCCTTGCCATCGAGCGTCAGCAGACGGTCACCGGTTTTCAGTCCGGCCGCCTGGGCCGGGCCTTTCGGATCGAGTTCGGCCAGCACCGGCGGCAAGGCCGGGCGCCAAGGGCGAATACCGAGGGAGCGAATAGGATCCGGCTCATCAGCCCCCTTGAGCCATTTATCAAGTGCCAGCACCCGAGGCGAATCCGCCGTGGAACCCTGATCGCGCACCAGCAATTGCAGAGAACCGCTCTCCCCCAGTCGGCGCACCAATTGCAGGTTGACTGCAGCCCAGCCCGAGGTTGGTTCACCGTCGATCGCGACGATTTCCTGTCCCGCGCTCAGCCCGGCCGTTGCGGCGATGCTGCCCGGCTCCACCGAACCGATGACCGGGCGAATCTGTTCGCTGCCGAGCATGGCCAGCACCCAGAAGAACACCAGCGCGAGTAGAAAGTTGGCCACAGGGCCGGCCGCAACAATGGCGATGCGCTGACGAACAGACTTGCGATTGAATGACTGATGAAGCTGATCGGCCGGCACTTCGCCTTCGCGCTCATCGAGCATCTTGACGTAGCCACCCAGCGGAATGGCCGCAACCACAAATTCGGTGCCCTGCTTGTCATGCCAGCGCAACAGCGGCATGCCGAAGCCCACGGAAAAACGCAGAACCTTGACGCCACAGCGACGCGCGACCCAGAAATGGCCGAATTCGTGAAAGGTGACCAGCACACCCAGAGCGATCAGGGTGCCGGCAATCATATAGAGCGCGCTCATCTACTTTCTCCGCAATCCTGTCCAGTGCCGCGTGAAGCCATGTGTTGCAAGACCTATCGGTCGTGACGCTTCAACCACTGCCCGGCCAATGCCCTGGCAGTCGCGTCCGCGGTAAACACCGCATCGAGATCGTTCAACGCCACTACCGGCTCGAGATTCAAGACTTCCTCGATGATACTCGCGATTTCCAGATAGCGAACCCGTCCGTCGAGAAACGCGGCAACCGCCACTTCATTCGCCGCATTGAGCATGGCCGGGGCGCTGTTTCCAGCCTCGGCAGCCTGGCGCGCCAGACGCAGGCACGGAAAGCGCTCTTCGTCGGGAGCTTCGAAATCCAGGCGGGCAACAGCGAACAGATCCAGCGGCGCCACGCCCGAATCAATGCGCTCAGGCCAGGCCAGGGCGTTGGCAATCGGAGTGCGCATATCGGGGTTACCCAACTGCGCCAACACCGAACCGTCCACATAATCGACCAGCGAATGAATCACGCTCTGCGGATGAATCACCACCTCGACTTGCGAAGGCTTGGCATCGAACAACCAGCAGGCCTCGATCAACTCGAGCCCTTTGTTCATCATGCTGGCCGAATCCACCGAGATCTTGCGCCCCATCGACCAGTTCGGGTGCGCACACGCCTGATCGGGTGAAACATGCGCCAGCTCGGCCATCGGCGTCTGCCGGAAAGGGCCACCAGAGGCCGTCAGCAAAATCCGACGGACTCCAACGTTACTCAGCCCGCGAGCAAAGTCCTGCGGCATGCACTGAAAAATCGCGTTGTGCTCGCTGTCGATCGGCAACAGAACCGAACCGCTTTTGCGCACCGCCTGCATGAACAAGGCGCCGGACATGACCAGCGCTTCCTTGTTGGCCAGAAGAATTTTCTTGCCTGCCTCGACAGCCGCCAGAGTCGGGCGCAGACCGGCAGCACCGACGATGGCGGCCATGACGGCATCCACTTCCGGCGCGGCAGCGACCTGACACAGGCCTTCCTCACCGACCAGTACTTGCGTCGACAGGCCCGCCGCATGCAAATCGTCCTGAAGATTACGAGCAGCGCCGGCTTCCGGCACTACTGCATATTTCGGGAGATGGCGAACACACAGGGCAAACAGTTCGCTCAGGCGGGTAAAACCGCTCAGGGCGAAAGCCTGATAACGCTCCGGATGCCGGGCGATGACATCCAGGGTGCTCAGACCGATCGAACCGGTCGCACCCAGGACTGTAATCTGCTGCGGGCGACTCACGACGCCGCCATCCACAACAGCACCGCGAACACCGGTATCGCCGCCGTCAGACTGTCGATGCGGTCCAGCACGCCACCATGGCCAGGCAGCAGATTGCTGCTGTCCTTGATGCCGGACTGACGCTTGAACATGCTTTCGGTGAGGTCGCCCACCACCGAGATGAAGACAATCACCGCAGCACCGATCAAGCCCTTGAACAGTTGCGCTACCGTCCAGTCACGGAACAGCGCGACCAGGGTGGTGATGACCAGACTCAGCGCCAGACCGCCATACACGCCCTCCCAGCTTTTGCCGGGACTGACTTGTGGCGCCAGCTTGCGCTTGCCGAACGCGCGACCGGAGAAATACGCCCCGATGTCAGCGCCCCAGACCAGTACCATCACGGCCATGATCAGCCAGTTGCCGAGCGGGTATTGCTTGATCTGCACCAGCCCTTGCCAGGCGGGCAACAGAATCAGCAATCCGATCACCAGTTTGCTGGCGGCACTGGACCAGCGCTCGCTGGAACGCGGGTACGTCAGCACCAGCCATGTTGCCAGTGCCCACCAGATCACCGAAGCGCCCAGCACCCAGGGCGCCAGCCCCGGCAGGATGTACATGACGAACAGCATCAGCGCGACCACCGCGGCGTAGCCGACACGAAATGCCTGCGCAGTGAAGCCGGCCAGACGCGCCCATTCCCAGGCGCCCAGGCTCACGACCAGACCGATGAACAGGGCAAAACCGGAGCCTTCGAGCAGAAAAAATCCGCCCAGAGCGATCGGCAGCAGAATCAGTGCAGTGATGATGCGTTGTTTAAGCATTAAACCCGGGCTCCAGCTTCGACCTGCTCGCTCGTTTTACCGAAACGACGCTGGCGCGAAGCGAAATCGGCCAGCGCATTGCGCATGGCTTCGTGTTTGAAGTCCGGCCAGAACAGGTCGGAGAAATACAACTCGGCGTATGCCAACTGCCACAAGAGGAAGTTGCTGATGCGGTGCTCGCCGCCAGTACGAATGCACAAGTCTGGCAACGGCAGATCACCGGTGACCAGACAGGTCTGCAGCAGATCCGGCGTGATGTCTTCCGGCCGCAGATGACCGGCCTGAACCTCACGTGCCAGACGCTGCGCCGCTTGCGCGATATCCCACTGACCGCCGTAGTTGGCGGCTATCTGCAGAATGAATCGGTTGGCACCGGCAGTCATCGCTTCCGCTTCACGCATGGCGGCCTGAAGCTCCGGATGGAATCGCGTTCGGTCACCGATAATGCGCAGGCTGATGTTGTTGTCGTTCAGGCGCTTGGCCTCACGACGCAGCGCCTTGAAGAACAGATCCATCAAGGCGCTGACCTCATCGGCCGGGCGCTGCCAGTTTTCACTGGAAAAGGCGAACAGGGTGAGCACCTCGACCTTGGCCTCGGCACACACCTCGATCACCGCCCGCACAGCATCCACGCCCGCTTTATGCCCGGCGACACCCGGCATAAAGCGTTTTTTTGCCCAGCGATTATTGCCATCCATGATGATCGCGACATGGCGCGGCACCGCGGACGGCGCAGTCTGCTTGGTCTTGTCCATTAAAAACTCGACCCTTAAACGGCCATCAGGTCTTTTTCTTTTTCGTCAGTCGCCTTGGTGATCTGAGCTTCGAAGTCCTTGATCAGCTTGTCGATCTCGGCACTTGCACGACGCTCTTCGTCCTCGCTGATCTCCTTGTCCTTGGACAGTTTTTTCAGCTCCCCCATGGCGTCGCGACGAATGTTGCGTACCGCAACGCGAGCATCTTCGGCAGCGGCACGCGCCTGCTTGGTGAAGCCCTTGCGGGTTTCCTCGGTCAGTGGCGCCATCTTGATCAGCAGCAGCTCACCCAGATTGGTCGGATTCAGGTTCAGACCGGCGCTGCCAATGGCCTTGTCGATTGCGCCGAGCATGTTGCGCTCGAACGGCACGACCTGCAGGGTCTGGTTGTCTTTCACGGTGACACTTGCAACACCGCTCAACGGAGTATCCGAACCGTAATAAGGCACCATCACGCTTCCCAGAATGCTTGGGTGGGCCTTGCCGGTACGGATCTGACCGAATGCGTGGTTCAGCGACTCCAGCGACTTGTGCATGCGCGCCTGGGCGTCTTTCTTGATTTCGTTGATCATTGTTGGACTTCCTCGATCAGAGTGCCTTCAGCGCCACCATGCACGATGTTCAGCAGGGCGCCCGGCTTGTTCATGTTGAATACCCGCAGCGGCATCTTGTGATCGCGGCACAGGCAGATAGCCGTCAGATCCATTACACCCAGCTTGCGATCCAGTACTTCATCGTATGTCAGATGATCGAACTTCTCGGCATGCGGGTCTTTGAACGGATCAGCGGTGTACACGCCATCGACCTTGGTCGCCTTGAGCACGACGTCTGCGTCGATTTCAATGGCGCGCAGGCAGGCTGCCGAATCCGTGGTAAAGAACGGATTGCCGGTACCGGCCGCGAAAATCACCACGTCTTTTGAGTTCAGGTGGCGCATGGCCTTGCGACGGTCATAGTGATCGGTCACACCGACCATGGAGATGGCCGACATCACGATGGCCGAGATATTGGCACGTTCCAGCGCGTCGCGCATGGCCAGAGCGTTCATCACAGTGGCCAGCATGCCCATGTGGTCGCCCGTGACCCGGTCCATGCCGGCCTTGCTCAGCGCTTCACCGCGGAACAGGTTGCCACCGCCGATCACCAGACCGACCTGAACGCCGATGCCGACCAGCTGGCCGACCTCCAGTGCCATGCGATCCAGCACTTTCGGATCGATCCCGAACTCTTCCGAGCCCATCAGGGCCTCGCCGCTAAGCTTGAGTAGAATGCGTTTATAGCGAGCCTGATAACCACTGCCCTGCTGAGCCATTGCGAATCTCTCCTGCGGCGTATTTTAAAAATTCTTTGCGAGCTGTTTACAGCTGGCGTTCACTCTAGCTTGGCGCTGCTTCAGCGCCATCGGAACATGGCTTTGTAAGTCAGTTCCAAGGGGAAACCAATAAAAATTGGTAACCCTATCTGAAAAGAGGCTGCGCGCGTGAGCGGGCAGCCTCTTTCGGGCGACAGTTGAAAAACCGTCTTACTGCTTGGCGGCAGCCACTTGAGCGGCAACTTCGGCAGCGAAGTCATCAACCGGCTTCTCGATGCCTTCGCCTACTTTGAAGTAAGTGAAGGAAACGATTTCAGCACCGGCTTTCTTGGCCAGCTCACCAACCTTGACTTCCGGGTTCATGACGAAAGCTTGCTCTTTCAGCGAGGCTTCGGCTTTGAACTTGGTAATACGACCGTTGATCATGTTCTCAACGATGTTTTCCGGCTTGCCAGCGATCTTGTCGGCATTCAGTTGCAGGAATACGTTCTTCTCGCGCTCGATGGCCTCGGCGGAGATTTCCGACGCGTCCAGGAACTCTGGGTTCGAAGCTGCAACGTGCATGGCGATATTCTTGGCCAGGTCGACGTCGCCGCCGTTCAGAACAACCACTGCACCAATCTTGTTGCCGTGCAGGTAAGCACCTACAACGTCACCCTCAACACGCGCCAGACGACGGATGTTGACGTTTTCGCCACACTTGGCGACCAGGGCTTCACGAGCAGCTTCACGCGAAGCGATCAGCGGAGCCGCGTCAGTCAGCTTCTGAGCGAACGCTTCTTCAAGGCTTTCGCTGACGAAGTTCTTGAAGTCGTCCTGCAGGGCCAGGAAGTCGGTCTGCGAGTTCACTTCCAGCAGAACGGCGGACTTGCCGTCAGCCTTGACGGCGATAGCGCCTTCAGCGGCAACGTTGCCGGCTTTCTTGGCAGCCTTGATCGCGCCCGAAGCACGCATGTCATCAATGGCTTTTTCGATGTCGCCGCCAGCCTTTTCCAGGGCTTTCTTGCAATCCATCATGCCTTCGCCGGTACGCTCGCGCAGTTCTTTGACCAACGCTGCAGTAATTGCTGCCATTTTCAAATTCCTCTTGGATAGGTTTTCAACCATTCCACCCGATCGAACGGGCGTTCAATTCTTCCCGAACCACCTTGTAGCCGCTGCACGTTACAGATGCTGTAGCTGCGCTGCCGACAAATGGTTTTCGAGGTGGCAAAAAGGGGGCCAAGCCCCCTTTTTGCTTACTGAGTCAACGCCAGGGCGTCAATTACTCAGCTGCAGCCTGAGTTTCTTCAGCTGCGAATTCTACAGTACCGCCAGCAACGTTGTTGCGACCGCGGATTACTGCGTCAGCCATCGAACCCATGTACAGCTGGATAGCGCGGATTGCGTCATCGTTGCCTGGGATGATGTAGTCAACGCCTTCAGGGCTGCTGTTGGTATCGACAACGCCGATGACCGGGATGCCCAGCTTGTTGGCTTCGGTGATCGCGATGCGCTCGTGGTCAACGTCGATCACGAACAGTGCGTCTGGCAGACCGCCCATGTCCTTGATGCCGCCCAGGGAGCGGTCCAGCTTCTCAAGATCGCGAGTGCGCATCAGCGCTTCTTTCTTGGTCAGCTTGGCGAAAGTACCGTCTTCGGCTTGTACTTCAAGGTCACGCAGACGCTTGATGGAAGCACGGATGGTCTTGAAGTTGGTCAGCATGCCGCCCAACCAGCGGTGATCGACGTACGGCGAGCCGCAACGTGCTGCTTCTTCAGCAACGATCTTGCCAGCGGAACGCTTGGTGCCGACGAACAGAATCTTGTTTTTGCCCTGGGCCAGACGCTCTACGAAAGTCAGAGCTTCGTTGAACATTGGCAGGGTTTTTTCAAGGTTGATGATGTGAATCTTGTTACGCGCGCCGAAAATGTACTTGCCCATTTTCGGATTCCAGTAACGGGTTTGGTGACCGAAGTGCACACCGGCCTTCAGCATATCGCGCATGTTGACTTGGGACATGATAGTTCCTTGATAAGTCGGGTTGGGCCTCCACGTATCCCAATGACCAACCATTGATCCGAGGATCAAAGGCACCCAGGCCATCGTGTCGACACGTGTGTGGGTTAATGCTCTCGGGGCTATCCCCGGAAAGCGGCGCATTTTATACCACAGGGACGGCGCAAACGGAACCCGGAATCTGCAATCCCGTCAGCGACATGCACGCCAGCCCCTTGGAATCGGGACAATGCGCCACATTGTATAGAGAGAAGCGATGCACGCAGGCGCAGATTTGCGCCTTCGGTCTGTTAGAATCGCGTTTTTCGGGGCCGCAATATCAGCAGCCGCGCCCCTGTTCGTATCAGCAAGCGCCGCCGAGCGCAGAGAGAGCCTGTATGACCGTCACCCTCAAAACCCCCGAGGACATCGCTGGCATGCGTGTCGCCGGCAAACTGGCCGCCGATGTGCTGGAAATGATTGCCGAGCACGTCAAGCCGGGCGTGACCACCGATGAGCTGAACCAGATCTGCCACGACTATATCGTCAACGTGCAGCAGGCCATCCCTGCCCCGCTCAACTACAAGGGCTACCCGAAGTCGATCTGCACCTCGATCAACCACGTGGTCTGCCACGGCATCCCGAACGACAAACCGCTGAAAAACGGCGACACCCTGAACATCGACGTCACCGTGATTAAAGACGGTTACCACGGCGACACCAGCCGCATGTTCCACGTCGGCACCGTGCCGGTCTGGGCCGAGCGTCTGTCCCAGGTCACCCAGGAATGCATGTACAAGGCGATCGAAATCGTCAAACCCGGCTGCCGCCTCGGCGACATCGGCGAAATCATCCAGAAGCACGCGGAAAAGAACGGCTTCTCGGTGGTGCGTGAATTCTGTGGTCACGGCATCGGCAAGGTGTTCCATGAAGAACCGCAGATCCTGCACTACGGCCGTGCCGGCACCGGCATGGAACTGAAGGCCGGCATGACTTTCACCATCGAGCCGATGATCAACCAGGGCAAGGCCGACACCAAAGTACTGGGCGACGGCTGGACCGCGATCACCAAGGATCGCAAGCTGTCGGCACAGTGGGAACACACTTTGCTTGTCACCGACACCGGCTACGAGATCTTCACCCTGCGCAGCGACGACACCATCCCGCGCATCTCGGCCTGATCCAGACACCGTTCCCAGCCTATAGAAGGAAAGCCAATCGATGCCGCAGGTGGATCCCGAACTCTTCGACCGCGGTCAGTTCCAGGCTGAACTGGCCCTGAAAGCGAGTCCCATCGCGGCATTCAAGAAGGCGATCCGCCAGGCCCGCGAAGTGCTCGATGCACGTTTTCGCGCCGGCCGCGATATCCGGCGACTGATCGAAGATCGGGCGTGGTTCGTCGACAACATTCTGCAAAAGGCCTGGGACCAGTTCGACTGGAGCGAAGACGCCGACATCGCGCTGGTCGCGGTCGGCGGCTATGGTCGCGGTGAGTTGCACCCGTACTCCGACATCGATCTGCTGATCCTGCTGGACAGCGCCGACCACGAAATCTTCCGCGATTCCATCGAGCGCTTTCTGACGCTGCTGTGGGACATCGGCCTGGAAGTCGGTCAGAGCGTTCGCTCGGTCGACGAGTGCGCCGAAGAGGCCCGCGCCGACCTGACGGTGGTCACCAACCTGATGGAAAGCCGCACCATCTGTGGCCCCGAGCGCCTGCGCCAGCGCATGCTCGATGTCACCAGCACTGCGCACATGTGGCCGAGCAAGGATTTCTTCCTGGCCAAGCGCGCCGAGCAGAAGGCTCGCCACCACAAGTACAACGACACCGAATACAACCTGGAACCCAACGTCAAAGGCTCGCCCGGTGGACTACGGGATATTCAGACGATTCTGTGGGTGGCCCGCCGTCAGTACGGCACCCTGAACCTGCGCGCCCTGGCCGGTGAAGGGTTTCTGGTCGAAAGTGAAAACGCCCTGCTCGCGTCCTCTCAGGAATTCCTCTGGAAGGTGCGTTACGCCCTGCACATGCTCGCCGGTCGCGCCGAAGACCGCCTGCTGTTCGATCACCAGCGCACCATTGCCGGGCTGCTGGGTTTTGAAGGCGACGACGCCAAACAGGCCGTCGAAAACTTCATGCAGCAGTACTTCCGCGTCGTGATGAGCATCGCCCAGCTCAGCGACCTGATCATCCAGCACTTCGAGGAAGTCATCCTCGCGCCGGAAGACGAAGCGCCGCCGCAGCCGATCAACTCGCGCTTCCAGCTGCACGACGGCTACATCGAGGCACGCAACGACAACGTATTCCGCCGCACGCCGTTCGCCATGCTCGAGATCTTCGTGCTGATGGCCCAGCAGCCGGAGATCAAAGGCGTACGCGCCGACACCATTCGCCTGTTGCGGGAAAACCGTCACCTGATCGACGACAACTTCCGCAACGACATCCGCAACACCAGCCTGTTCATCGAGCTGTTCAAGTGCAAGATCGGCATCCATCGCAACCTGCGGCGGATGAACCGTTACGGCATTCTCGGGCGTTATCTGCCGGAGTTCGGTTTCATCGTCGGGCAGATGCAGCATGACCTGTTCCACATCTATACGGTCGATGCGCACACGCTGAACCTGATCAAACACCTGCGCAAATTGCAGTACTCACAGGTGTCGGAAAAATTCCCGTTGGCCGCCAAGCTCATGGCCAAATTGCCGAAACCCGAACTGATCTACATGGCGGGTCTGTATCACGACATCGGCAAGGGCCGGCACGGCGACCACTCGGATATCGGCGCAGTGGATGCCGAGGCGTTCTGCCAGCGCCACCAGCTGCCGGTGTGGGACAGCCGCCTGATCGTCTGGCTGGTGCAGAACCACCTGGTGATGTCGACCACCGCCCAGCGCAAAGACTTGTCCGACCCGCAGGTGATCCATGACTTCGCGCTGGCGGTCGGTGACGAAACTCGCCTGGACTACCTGTACGTGCTGACCGTGGCCGACATCAACGCGACCAACCCGACCCTGTGGAATTCCTGGCGTGCCAGCCTGTTGCGCCAGCTCTACACCGAAACCAAGCGTGCCCTGCGCCGCGGGCTGGAGAATCCGGTGGATCGCGAAGAGCAGATCCGCCAGACCCAGAGCGCAGCGCTGGACATCCTGGTACGCGGCGGCACCGACCCCGACGACGTCGAGCAGTTATGGGCGCAACTGGGCGACGACTACTTCCTGCGTCACACCGCCGGCGATGTGGCCTGGCACACCGACGCCATCCTCCAGCAACCGGCCGACGGCGGTCCGCTGGTGCTGATCAAGGAAACGACCCAGCGCGAATTCGAGGGCGGCACGCAGATCTTCATCTATGCGCCGGATCAGCACGACTTCTTCGCCGTGACCGTAGCCGCGATGGACCAGCTCAACCTGAACATTCACGACGCCCGGGTCATCACGTCCAGCAGTCAGTTCACCCTCGACACCTATATCGTGCTCGACACCGATGGCGATTCGATCGGCGACAATCCGCTGCGGATCAAGCAGATCCGCGACGGTCTGACCGAAGCCCTGCGCAATCCTGACGATTACCCGACCATCATCCAGCGTCGGGTGCCGCGCCAGCTCAAGCATTTCGCGTTCGCCCCGCAGGTGACGATCCACAACGACGCCCAGCGCCCGGTAACGGTGCTGGAACTCACTGCACCGGATCGCCCGGGCCTGCTGGCACGGGTCGGCGGGATTTTCCTCGAGTTCGACCTGTCGCTGCAGAACGCCAAGATCGCCACCCTGGGCGAGCGGGTGGAAGACGTGTTCTTCATCACCGACGCCCACAATCAACCGCTGTCCGACCCGCTGCTGTGCAGCCGCCTGCAGGATGCCATCGTCGAACAGCTGAGCGTCAATCAGGAACCCGATATCAAACTGTCGCGCATCAGCATTTGATTGCGCGCCCGGCTTCAATCGCTTTGCACGAGATCCCGCACCGATGAACAACGCTCTGTCCCAGCTTCAGCCCTACCCGTTCGAAAAGCTCCGCGCCCTGCTCGGCAGCGTCACGCCAAACCCGGACAAGCGCCCGATCGCACTGTCCATCGGCGAACCGAAGCACCGCTCGCCAAGCTTTGTCGCCGAGGCGCTGGCGAACAATCTGGATCAGATGGCGGTGTACCCGACCACTCTCGGTATCCCGGCCCTGCGCGAAGCCATCGCCGCCTGGTGCGAGCGTCGTTTCAACGTGCCGGGCGGCTGGATCGACCCGGCGCGCAACGTGCTGCCGGTCAACGGCACCCGTGAAGCACTGTTCGCCTTTACCCAGACCGTGGTCAACCGTGGCGACGACGCGCTGGTGGTCAGCCCGAATCCGTTCTATCAGATCTACGAAGGCGCGGCGTTCCTCGCCGGCGCCAAGCCGCACTACCTGCCGTGCCTGGACGAGAACGGCTTCAACCCGGACTTCGACGCGGTTTCGCCGGACATCTGGAAGCGCTGCCAGATCCTGTTCCTGTGCTCGCCGGGCAACCCGACCGGTGCGCTGATCCCGGTCGACGTGCTGAAAAAACTGATCGCCCTGGCCGACGAATACGACTTCGTGATCGCCGCCGACGAGTGCTACAGCGAACTGTACTTCGACGAGCAGACGCCACCGCCGGGCCTGCTCAGTGCCTGCGCCGAACTGGGTCGCAAGGACTTCAAGCGTTGCGTGGTGTTCCACAGCCTGTCCAAGCGCTCGAACCTGCCGGGCCTGCGCTCGGGCTTTGTTGCCGGTGATGCCGACATCCTCAAGGGTTTCCTGCTGTATCGCACCTACCACGGTTGCGCGATGCCGGTTCAGACCCAGCTGGCCAGCGTCGCCGCGTGGAACGATGAAGTGCATGTCCGCGCCAACCGTGCGTTGTATCGCGAGAAGTTCGATGCGGTGCTGGCGATCCTCAGCCCGGTGATGGACGTGCAACGCCCCGATGGCAGCTTTTACCTGTGGCCGAATGTGCAGGGCGACGATGCCGCATTCTGCCGCGATCTGTTTGCCGAAGAGCACGTGACTGTGGTGCCGGGTTCGTACCTGTCCCGTGACGTCGATGGCGTCAATCCGGGTGCCGGGCGCGTACGCATGGCGCTGGTTGCGCCGCTGGCGGAATGCGTCGAGGCTGCCGAGCGCATCCGCGACTTCGTCCTGCGCCACAAGTAATGTGTTTCGCCCGTGCTGGGCAATCCGGCACGGGCGGTCAAATATCACGCAACACTTCCTCCGTTTTTCATACCTCGCTTTTGCGCAGCCAGACGTTAGTCTTGAGCCGCGCCCTTTTGCGCATCACCTGAAATCGATCTTCAACTTCAAGGAAGAAGTGAACAATGAAAGAACTTCTGGATTGCCGACTGATTCAGTGGCCTGACGATCAGGCTGCTTACACAGCCGCCATCAACGAGAACCCGGCGAATGCCGGCACCCCAACCACACCCGGCACTCGCCGCAAACGCTCCGTGGTCGATTACTCGAAACTCTGGGCCAATGGTCGCACGTTGAAAATCGCGTTCATGGATGCACCCGATGCCGCTCGTAAAACAGGGATTATCAATGCAGCCAGTAAATGGCTGCCTTATATCAATCTCAAGTTTGAATTTGTCGACGATCTGAAGGGTGATATCCGCATCGCCACCCGAAACAATGACAACAGTTCGATGCTGGGCACCGATGCACTTCTGATTCATCCCGACCATCCGACAATGAACCTGGGCGTCACGCCGGACCATGCCGACTTCGAGGTCATCGTAATGCACGAGTTCGGCCATGCACTGGGCGCCATGCATGAGCATCAGCACCCACAAGCCAATATTCCATGGGATAAACCCAAGGTGTACGCGTTTTATCAGAATCGGGAAATGAATCCACTGACCCGCGAACAGGTCGACTACAACCTGTTCGCGTCCTTTGATACGCGGGATGCGCTTTATCTTGCCTACGACAAGCGTTCGATCATGCATCACCCCGTATCGAACGACCTGACGATCGGCGACTGGGAAGTTCCGATAAACCGCAAGATCAGCAAAAAGGACAAACAGTTGATGAAGCTGCTTTATCCAAAATAAACCGGCCCCTTGAAACGCAAAAGTTCGCCAGGCGCAACGCCTGGCGAACTTGAACTGAACCGCACCCACTGACATCGAACATCGCTCGACTGATATCCAAGGGGCGTCAGTGGCTTATTTGACCTGCCCCAGATTCGCCTCACTCAAGTCCAGCTCGCCCAGCACCTCACGCAACACGTCGTCACCAATCTGGTGCTGACGGCTGAGGCTGTACAACTCGAGGCGTTGCGCACGCAGTGCCTTGAGTCGCAGACGACGCTCCAGCAGATCCATCTGGAACGCCAGAGCCTGGGCTTCGGCCGAGTCATTGAAGACTTCCAGTTGATGGCGGTATTCGGACATGATCCGCGCCTTGAGCTCCGCTGCCAGCGCGGCTTGCGCGGCGTCCTGCGGGTTGACCTCTTCGGTCTCCAGCGCATGGATCGCCGCTTCCGCCGTCTTGCGCCAGGCGTCGCGCACTTCCTGGCGGCGCTTGTCGTCCGGGCTCTTTTCGATGCCGCGCAACAGCAAAGGCAGCGCAATACAGGCCGCCACCAGCGACAACAGGATCACCCCGGCGGCGATGAAGATCAGCAGATCGCGCTCGGGGAACGCCTCGCCACCCATCAGCATCGGCACCGACATCACACCTGCCAGGGTCACCGCCCCGCGCACGCCACCGACGGTCAGCAGCCAGCAGGACCGGGCCGTCGGCACTTGCGTCAGATCACCCTTGCCGCGCAGGCGGCGCAGCAACACCGACAGACGCCAGATGCTCTGCACCCAGATGAAGCGCAACAACACCAGCGCCAGGAAAATCGCCACCACATCGAGACAGCGATAGAACAGGGTCGGCCACAATGACGTCTCGTGGCTGACCACCGCTTTAATAATGTCCGGCAGTTGCAGGCCGAGCAGCAGAAAGATCAAACCGTTGAAGGCGAACTCCAGCAACGACCAGACGCTGCGGTTGAGCAACCGGGTGCTGGTCTGGCGCGGCAGCAGATCGAGCCAGCTCTGCATCATCCCCGCCGCCACCGCCGAAAGAATGCCTGACGCGCCAAGCCGTTCGGCCAGCACGTAAGCGGCGAATGGCAGCAGCAACATGAACACCACGTGGGTCGCCGGATCGTCCCAGCCCCGGGCGATCATCCAGGCGCGCAACCGGCCGACCAGCCAGCTCAGCGCCACGCCGACCGCCAGTCCGCCGACCGCGACCAGCACGAAGGTCAGGCTGGCATTGGTCAGGGAAAACGCACCGGTGACCGCCGCTACCAGCGCGAATTTGAACGTCACCAGACCCGACGCATCGTTCATCAACGCCTCGCCCTGCAGCATGTGCATCAGCGGCGTGGGCAAGCGGTTCTGCGAAATCGCCGAGACCGCCACGGCGTCGGTCGGGGACAGCACCGCCGCCAGCGCGAAGGCCACCGGCAACGGAATCGTCGGCAGCAACCAGTGAATGAAGTAACCGGCCCCGACCACGGTAAACAGCACCAACCCGACCGCCAGCGTGAGTACCGGGCCGCGCAAGCGCCACAGTTCACGCTTGGGCATGCGCCAGCCATCGGAAAACAGCAGCGGCGGCAAGAACAGAAACAGGAACAGTTCGGGATCAAGGGCCACGTGCAGACCGAGGGTCGGCCAGGCCAGCAAGGCACCGGCGGCGATCTGTACCAGTGGCAGCGGCAGCGGAATCACCCGTCCAACCAGGCGCGAGACACTGACCAGCATCAGCAGGATCAGGACGGTATAAGCGGTTTGCATAAAGCGGAAATCCCGGACAATCGACAGCGTTGAACTGCCATATTAGCCGCTCAGGCTGTGAATGACCGTTGCACCTATGTCGCAGGCACCCTCAGCAGAAGCAACCTGGGCGCCGCGAAACCGTCTGGTCATGGCATAATCCGACACCATTTTTTTCCAGCACCTGTAAAGGGGGCGATTCCTTGACCGTTTCAAGCAAAACGTTGCACCTTTTCGGCATCAAAGCCTGCGACACCATGAAAAAGGCGCGCACCTGGCTCGATGAACACGCTGTCAGCTATGACTTCCACGATTACAAGACCGCCGGCATTGACCGTGAGCACCTGACCCAATGGTGCGACGAGCATGGCTGGCAAACGGTGTTGAACCGCGCAGGCACGACCTTTCGCAAACTCGACGACGAACGCAAAGCCGATCTCGACCAGTCGAAAGCCATCGAGCTGATGCTCGCTCAACCCTCGATGATCAAGCGTCCGGTGCTCGATCTCGGTGACCGAACCCTGATTGGCTTCAAGCCAGATATCTACGCGGCCGCGCTCAAGTAAGCAGCCCGTCACTTTTTGTAGAGGTATTCACATGTCCAACTCCCTGTTCAGTATCGCCTTCGGCGTCGGCACCCAGAACCGTCAAGGCGCGTGGCTGGAAGTGTTCTACGCTCAGCCACTGTTGAACCCTTCGGCCGAACTGGTTGCCGCTGTTGCACCGATCCTCGGCTACACCGAAGGCAACCAGGCCATCACCTTCACCACCGCCCAGGCTGCGCAACTGGCTGAAGCCGTGAAAGGCATCGACGCGGTACAAGGCAAGCTGCTGACCCGTCTGGCTGAAAGCCACAAGCCGCTGGTCGCGACCCTGCTGGCCGAAGACACTCAGCTGACTTCCACCCCTGAGGCTTACCTGAAGCTGCACCTGCTGTCTCATCGTCTGGTCAAACCGCACGGCGTGAGCCTGGCCGGGATCTTCCCGCTGCTGCCGAACGTGGCCTGGACCAGCCAGGGCGCCATCGACCTGAGCGAACTGGCCGAGCTGCAACTCGAAGCCCGTCTGCGCGGCGAGCTGCTGGAAGTGTTCTCGGTGGACAAGTTCCCGAAAATGACCGACTACGTGGTACCGGCCGGCGTGCGTATCGCTGACGCCGCGCGTCTGCGTCTGGGCGCCTATGTGGGCGAAGGCACCACCGTGATGCACGAAGGTTTCATCAACTTCAACGCCGGCACCGAAGGCCCGGGCATGATCGAAGGCCGCGTCTCCGCTGGCGTGTTCGTCGGCAAGGGTTCGGACCTGGGCGGCGGCTGCTCGACCATGGGCACCCTGTCGGGCGGCGGCAACATCGTGATCAAGGTTGGCGAAGGCTGCCTGATCGGCGCCAACGCCGGTATCGGTATTCCGTTGGGCGACCGCAACACCGTCGAATCGGGTCTGTACGTGACCGCCGGCACCAAAGTCGCGCTGCTGGACGAGCACAACAACCTGGTCAAAGTGGTCAAGGCCCGTGAACTGGCCGGTCAGACCGACCTGCTGTTCCGTCGTAATTCGGAAACCGGCGCTGTGGAATGCAAGACCCACAAATCGGCGATCGAACTGAACGAAGCGCTGCACGCTCACAACTAAGCGCCAGAAGCTCACCTGAGGGTGCCGACCTGCTTGCGATGGCGTTCGAAAGATCGCCTTCGCGGGCAAGCCCGCTCCCACAGGGTTCGGCGTTAACCCGCCCAAGTTCACCAGGGCTCGAAAGCATGATGATTCCCTCCCCCTGGCGCGCCGATTTCCCGGCCATCGCCGCCCTGCAACGGCAAGACCAGACCTATCTGGACAACGCCGCCACCACACAAAAACCCCAGGCCCTGCTCGACGCGCTGGCGCATTACTACGCCAATGGCGCAGCCAACGTGCACCGTGCGCAGCACTTGCCCGGCGCCCATGCCACGCAGGCGTTCGAGGACAGTCGCCTGAAGGTCGCCCAGTGGCTGAATGCCGGTGACAGCGGGCAGATCATCTTCACCCACGGCGCCACCAGCGCGCTGAATCTCTTGGCTTATGGCCTGGAACATCTTTTCCATCCGGGCGATGAAATTGTCATCAGCGCCCTGGAGCATCACGCCAACCTGCTGCCATGGCAGCAACTGGCACAACGTCGCGACCTGAAACTGGTGATCCTGCCGCTGGACGATGACGGTGTGATCGACCTCGCCGCCGCCGTTCACCTGATCGGTCCGCGCACGCGTCTGCTGGCGGTCAGCCAGTTGTCCAACGTGCTCGGCGCCTGGCAACCGTTGCCGGCGCTGTTGGCGATGGCCAGGGCGCAAAACGCGCTGACCGTGGTTGATGGCGCTCAAGGCGTGGTCCACGGCCGCCATGACGTGCAGGCCCAGGGTTGCGACTTTTATGTGTTTTCCAGCCACAAGCTGTACGGCCCCGATGGCCTCGGCGTGCTGTTCGGGCGCAACGAAGCGCTCGAGCAACTGCGGCCGTGGCAGTTCGGCGGCGAAATGGTACTGGAAGCCAACTATCACGAATCCCGTTTCCGCCCTGCTCCGCTGGGCTTCGAAGCCGGAACGCCGCCGATTGCCAGTGTGATCGGCCTCGGTGCGACCCTCGACTACCTCGCCGGTCTGGATCTGGACGCCGTGTCCGCCCACGAAGCCGCGCTGCACGATTACCTGTTGCGTGGCCTCGCCGCTCGCAATGGCATTCGCCTGCTGGGCAAGCCACAGCTGGCGCTGGCCAGTTTTGTCGTCGAAGGTGTGCATAACGCCGATCTGGCGCACTTGCTGACTGAACAGGGCATCGCCGTACGTGCCGGTCACCACTGCGCGATGCCGCTGCTCAAGCGCTTCGAACTGGCCGGGGCGATTCGTGTGTCGCTGGCGCTCTATAACGACTCCGAAGATCTGGAGCGGTTCTTTGAAGCGCTGGATCAGGCGCTGGAGTTGTTGCGATGAGCCTGCCGGTCGAGGCTGCCGAAGCCCTGCAAACCTTTCAGAGCGCCGCCGGTTGGGAACAACGGGCGCGATTGCTGATGCAGTTTGGTGATCGTCTGCCGCCGTTGAGCGATGCGGACAAGTGCGATAACAACCGGGTACATGGCTGTGAAAGCCAGGTATGGCTGGTCGGCGAGTTGCGCGATGGCCATTGGCAGTTCGCAGCGAGCAGCGATGCGCGGATGATTCGCGGGTTGGTGGCGTTGTTGCTGTTGCGGGTCAACGGCTTGAATGCTGAAGAATTGCAGCAGGTGGATCTTCCGGACTGGTTCAATCAACTGGGGTTGTCGCGACAGCTGTCGCCATCGCGCAGCAATGGCCTGAATGCCGTGCTCAAGCGGATGAATGAGCTGGCCGGCTAACCGCCATCGCTGGCAAGCCAGCTCCCACATTGAAAGTTGGTGCTACATAGAACGTGTGTTCACTGAGCATCAACTGTGGGAGCTGGCTTGCCAGCGATGAGGTCAACAGCCGCACTGGTCAAGCCTGAGGCTTGACCCGATCCGCCGGACGCCGGACGCCCGCGACAATCTTGTCCACCGCCTTGGTTGCCGCAACCATGCCGAACGTCGCCGTCACCATCATCACCGCGCCAAACCCGCCGGCGCAGTCCAGCTTCACGCCATCGCCGACAAAACTCTTCTGCAGACAGATGCTGCCGTCCGGTTTTGGATAACGCAGCTGTTCGGTGGAGAACACGCACGGCACGCTGTAGTGACGGGTCACGGTGCGTGAAAAGCCGTAGTCGCGGCGCAATGTCGAGCGCACTTTCGAGGCCAGCGGATCGTTGAAGGTGCGGTTGAGGTCGCAGACCTGAATCAGCGTCGGATCGATCTGCCCGCCAGCACCGCCAGTAGTGATGATCTGGATCTTGCGGCGCTTGCACCAGGCGATCAGCGCGGCCTTGGCGTTGACCGCATCGATGCAGTCGATCACGCAGTCGATGTTCGGCGTGATGTATTCGGCCATGGTGTCGCGGGTGACGAAGTCTGCCACGGCGTGCACTTTGCAGTCCGGGTTGATCCCTCGCAGGCGCTCGGCCATCACCTCGACCTTGGGTTTGCCGACCGTGCTGTCCAGCGCATGCAACTGGCGGTTGGCGTTG
The DNA here is from genome assembly GCF_002113215.1 of Pseudomonas sp. B15(2017). Taxonomy (NCBI): domain Bacteria; kingdom Pseudomonadati; phylum Pseudomonadota; class Gammaproteobacteria; order Pseudomonadales; family Pseudomonadaceae; genus Pseudomonas; species Pseudomonas sp. B15(2017). The sequence goes on along the minus strand of NZ_NEJZ01000005.1, from coordinate 117,940 downwards.
CTGACGCAGACATCGTCGAGGTCGAACAGGGAAATCTCGCCCACCCCGCAACGGGCCATGGCTTCCGCCGCCCAGGAACCGACGCCGCCAACGCCGACAATCGCCACGTGGGCGGCGCGCAGACGCTCCATCCCTTCAATGCCATACAAACGGGCGATGCCTGCAAACCGCGGATCTTCTGTACTCATGACCATTACCCCAAAAACCGGCGCGCATTATAGGACTACGCAGCGACAAGTTTTAAGCTTCAAGCTACAAGTGTAAGAACTTAAGTCAAAGTCGATTGCCCAACGTCCGGCATTTCCCTGTCTGTTGTAGGACTCGGCGAACTGCCGGTGTAGGATGCGCGCCCTCAGGCGTCAACCAGCCGACCCTTCGTTCCACAGACCTTGGAACCCGACACAGCTATGTCATCGCGTAAATTTGGACTCAACCTGGTGGTGGTTCTGGCAATCGCCGCCCTGTTCACCGGTTTCTGGGCGCTGATCAACCGCCCCGTCTCCGCGCCGAACTGGCCGGAGCAGATCTCCGGTTTCTCCTATTCACCGTTCCAGCAAGGACAGTTCCCGCAGAAGGATCAGTATCCGACTGACGACGAAATGCGCCGCGACCTTGAGATCATGAGCAAGCTGACGGACAACATCCGCATCTACTCGGTCGACGGTTCCCTGCAAGACATCCCGAAACTGGCTGAAGAGTTCGGCCTGCGCGTGACCCTGGGGATCTGGATCAGCCCCGACCAGGAACGCAACGAACGGGAAATTACCCGCGCCATCGAACTGGCCAACACCTCGCGCAGCGTGGTTCGCGTGGTGGTCGGCAACGAAGCGATCTTCCGCAAGGAAATCACCGCCCAGGAACTCAGCGTCCTGCTCGACCGCGTGCGCGCGGCCGTGAAAGTGCCGGTGACCACCTCCGAACAGTGGCACGTCTGGGAAGAACACCCGGAACTGGCCAAGCACGTCGACCTGATCGCCGCCCACGTTCTGCCTTACTGGGAATTCATTCCGGTGGACAAGGCCGGGCAGTTCGTTTTCGACCGCGCCCGCGACCTGAAAAAGATGTTCCCGAAAAAACCGCTGCTGCTGTCCGAAGTGGGCTGGCCGAGCAACGGCCGCATGCGCGGTGGCGCCGATGCGTCGCCGGCGGATCAGGCGATCTACCTGCGCACGCTGGTCAATAAACTCAACCGCCAGGGCTTCAACTACTTCGTGATCGAAGCGTTTGACCAGCCGTGGAAGGCCAGCGACGAAGGTTCGGTCGGCGCCTACTGGGGCGTGTTCAACGCCGCGCGCCAGCAGAAATTCAACTTCGAAGGCCCGGTAGTGGCGATCCCGCAATGGCGCGTGCTGGCCATCGGTTCGGTGGTGCTGGCGCTGTTGTCACTGACCCTGCTGATGATCGACGGCTCGGCCCTGCGCCAGCGCGGCCGTACCTTCCTGACCTTTATCGCGTTCCTCTGCGGTTCGGTGCTGGTGTGGATCGGCTACGACTACAGCCAGCAATACAGCACGTGGTTCAGCCTGACGGTGGGTTTCCTGCTGGCGCTCGGTGCGCTCGGGGTGTTCATCGTGTTGCTGACCGAGGCCCACGAACTGGCCGAAGCGGTTTGGATTCACAAGCGTCGCCGTGAATTCCTGCCGGTGGTCGGCGATTCGGATTACCGCCCGAAAGTCTCGATCCACGTGCCCTGCTACAACGAGCCGCCGGAGATGGTCAAACAGACCCTCAACGCCCTGGCCAACCTCGACTATCCGGACTTCGAAGTCCTGATCATCGACAACAACACCAAGGACCCGGCGGTCTGGGAACCGGTGCGCGACTACTGCGAAACCCTCGGCCCGCGCTTCAAGTTCTTCCACGTTTCGCCCCTGGCCGGTTTCAAGGGCGGTGCGCTGAACTACCTGATCCCGCACACCGCCAAGGACGCCGAAGTGATCGCGGTGATCGACTCCGACTACTGCGTGCACCCGAACTGGCTCAAACACATGGTGCCGCACTTCGCCGATCCGAAAATCGCCGTGGTGCAGTCGCCGCAGGACTACCGCGACCAGAACGAAAGCACCTTCAAGAAGCTTTGCTACGCCGAATACAAAGGCTTCTTCCACATCGGCATGGTGACCCGCAACGACCGCGACGCGATCATCCAGCACGGCACCATGACCATGACCCGTCGCTCGGTTCTGGAAGAACTGGGCTGGGCCGACTGGTGCATCTGTGAAGACGCCGAACTCGGTCTGCGTGTATTCGAGAAAGGCCTGTCGGCGGCGTATTACCACGACAGTTACGGCAAGGGTCTGATGCCGGACACCTTCATCGACTTCAAGAAACAGCGTTTCCGCTGGGCCTACGGTGCGATCCAGATCATCAAGCGCCACACCCGCAGCCTGCTGCGCGGCAAGGACACCGAACTGACTCGCGGCCAGCGTTACCACTTCCTCGCGGGCTGGCTGCCGTGGGTGGCGGACGGCATGAACATATTCTTCACCGTCGGCGCGTTGCTGTGGTCGGCGGCGATGATCATCGTGCCGCAACGGGTCGACCCGCCGTTGCTGATCTTCGCGATCCCGCCGTTGGCGCTGTTCGTGTTCAAGGTCGGCAAGATCATCTTCCTCTACCGTCGCGCCGTGGGCGTGAACCTGAAGGATGCGTTCTGCGCGGCACTGGCCGGCCTGGCGTTGTCGCACACCATCGCCAAAGCGGTGCTATACGGCTTCTTCACCAGCAGCATTCCGTTCTTCCGCACCCCGAAAAACGCCGACAACCACGGCTTCTGGGTGGCGATTTCCGAGGCCCGGGAAGAGCTGTTCATCATGCTGTTGTTGTGGGGCGCGGCGCTGGGGATCTTCCTGGTGCAGGGCATTCCGAGCAACGACATGCGCTTCTGGGTGGCCATGCTGCTGGTGCAGTCGCTGCCGTACGTGGCGGCGCTGATCATGGCGTTCCTGTCGTCGCTGCCAAAACCTGCGGCTGCGCCTGAACCGGCACCGGTGGTCTAAATCCTTGCGGATGCACTAAACGGCGGCCAATGGTCGCCGTTTTGCTTTAAGATAACCGCCATTTTGCAGGGCCAAGGCCCCGATGGCCTGCCACTAGACCTGTGGGAGCGAGCTTGCTCGCGATGAGTCCGTCACATTCAACACTTATGTTGAACAGGACATCGTCATCGCGAGCAAGCTCGCTCCCACATTTACAGCATCCGGAGTTTTCCATGACGGCCCACGCCGACCTTTCGCCGACCCTCCAACTCGCCATCGACCTGATCCGCCGTCCGTCCGTGACGCCGGTCGACGCCGATTGCCAGAAGCAGATGATGCAGCGCCTGGGCGATGCCGGTTTCCAGCTGGAACCGATGCGCATCGAAGATGTGGATAACTTCTGGGCGACTCACGGCAAGAACGACGGCCCGGTGCTGTGCTTCGCCGGCCACACCGACGTGGTGCCGACCGGTCCGGTGACCGCCTGGCAGATCGACCCGTTCAACGCGGTGATCGACGAACACGGCATGCTCTGCGGTCGTGGCGCGGCGGACATGAAAGGCAGCCTGGCCTCGATGACCGTTGCCGCCGAGCGCTTCGTCGCCGACTACCCGGATCACAAGGGCAAGGTCGCATTCCTGATCACCAGCGACGAAGAAGGCCCGGCGCATCACGGCACCAAGGCCGTGGTCGAGCGTCTGGCAGCCCGTAACGAGCGTCTGGACTGGTGCATCGTCGGCGAACCGTCGAGCACCACGCTGGTGGGCGACGTGGTGAAGAACGGTCGTCGCGGCTCCCTCGGCGCCAAACTGACCGTGCGCGGCGTGCAGGGCCACGTGGCCTATCCGCACCTGGCGAAGAACCCGATCCACCTCGCCGCTCCGGCCCTGGCCGAACTGGCCGCCGAGCACTGGGATCACGGCAACGACTTCTTCCCGCCGACCAGTTTCCAGATTTCCAACGTCAATTCCGGCACCGGCGCCACCAACGTGATTCCGGGCGATCTGGTGGCGTTGTTCAACTTCCGTTTCTCCACCGAATCGACCGTCGAAGGCCTGCAGAAGCGCGTCGCCGATATCCTCGACAAGCACGGTCTGGACTGGCACATCGACTGGGCGCTGTCCGGTCTGCCGTTCCTCACCGAGCCGGGCGCGCTCCTCAATGCAGTGTCTTCGAGCATCAAGCAGATCACCGGCCGCGAGACCAAGGCGTCCACCAGCGGCGGTACTTCCGACGGCCGTTTCATCGCGACCATGGGCACGCAGGTTGTTGAACTGGGCCCGGTCAACGCGACCATCCACCAGGTCAACGAGCGCGTGCTGGCGGCCGATCTCGACGTGCTGACCGAGATCTACTACCAGACCCTGATCAAGTTGCTCGCCTGATGCTCGCGTGCCCGATCTGCAGTGAACCGCTGAACGCGGTGGACAACGGCGTGGTCTGCCCCGCCGGCCACCGCTTCGACCGTGCGCGTCAGGGTTACCTGAACCTGTTGCCGGTGCAGCACAAAAACAGCCGCGATCCCGGCGACAACCAGGCGATGGTCGAGGCCCGCCGCGACTTTCTGAACGCCGGGCATTACGCGCCGGTGGCCAAACGTCTGGCGGAGCTGGCGGCCAGTTATGCGCCGGCCCGTTGGGTCGATATCGGTTGTGGCGAGGGTTATTACACCGCGCAGATCGCCGAGGCCTTGCCGGATGCTGACGGTTACGCGCTGGACATCTCGAAGGAAGCGGTCAAACGCGCCTGCAAACGCGATCCTTCGCTGACATGGTTGATTGCGAGCATGGCCCGGGTGCCTTTGGCTTCCGGCAGCTGCCAGTTTCTGGCCAGTGTCTTCAGTCCACTGGACTGGGAGGAGGCCAAGCGGCTGCTCAGCGTTGGCGGCGGTCTGATGAAAGTCGGCCCGACCAGCGGCCATCTGATGGAGCTGCGCGAACGCCTGTACGACGAAGTGCGCGAATACACCGACGACAAGCACCTGGCCCTGGTGCCGGAAGGCATGGCGCTGGCCCACAGCGAAACCCTCGAATTCAAGCTGACGCTGGACAAGCCCGAGGATCGCGCCAACCTGCTGGCGATGACACCTCACGGCTGGCGCGCCAGTGCCGAGCGCCGTGCGGCGGTGATCGAGCAGGCCGAGCCGTTCGTGACTACCGTGTCGATGCGCTACGATTATTTCGTTCTTCAATAACTTTTGGACTCGGGCAAGCAGCCCGGGGCCGGCTAAATCCGCGAATGGATTTTTCAGACCCGCAGTGAGGACATCCATGCGCCAACCGGACATCGAGATTTACCTGAAAGACGCCGACGTCGACCACAAGGCCATTTCCGCCTGGCTGGGCGCCGCCCTTGGCCCGTGCAGCGAATGGGTACAGAAAGGCCAGACGTACAAGTGCAAGGCCGGCAACATCCCCGTGACCTGGCTGCCGAAAGCCGTGGGCAAGTGGAACAGCCTGTACCTGGAAAGCGATGCGACCCCATGGGACGACGACATTGCCTGCGCCCGCGCCGCGTTCGCCGCGCTGAACGTCGAAGTACGCTGCGCGCCGGGGACGTGGGTTGAAGAAGAAGGTGAAGAGACGGCGGATCGCTGGATCCGGATCAGCGCCGATGGTGAAGAAGAGATCACCTGGAAGACTGCGTAACAGACAATGCACAAAACCTGTGGGAGCGAGCTTGCTCGCGATGGGGCCCTTTCAGTCAACAATGATGCTGAATGTCAGCCTGCTATCGCGAGCAAGCTCGCTCCCACAGTGTTTTTGGTGTTCTGAAGATTTGCGTTACAGACCTACAACGTCTTCAGCCTGCAACCCCTTCTGCCCTTCCACCACCGCGTATTCAACCTGCTGACCCTCGGTCAGCGAACGGTGGCCTTCGCCGCGAATCGCGCGGTAGTGCACAAACACGTCCACCCCGTCTTCGCGCTGAATGAAGCCGTAGCCCTTGGCGTCGTTGAACCACTTCACGTTGCCGGTTTCACGTGTTGCCATCTGTTCATACTCCTTTTTTATTATTGAACAGGCTTTTCGCAGGAAAGCCTTTGCGGAACGTCAGCCTGCGTCCGACGTCCATAAGAGGGCCCCGGCGACAGATCGCCGAGTATATGACAGGCGGCAAAACTCTCAACAGAAGATTACTTCGCCGCTTTTTTGCCGATTTTCCATGAATCCGGCACACTATCGACCGCCCGAGCAAACGCTCGGTTTATTCACTCACGCAGAAGCCGTATGACCCGTTCCCCGTTCCGCCGTCTTGTGTTTGGCACCTTGCGCCGACTGTTGTATCTCTGGGTTCGCTCCGAGACGATCAACCAGTCGTCGTTCACCCTCAACCTCGACCGCAGTCGTCCGGTGTTCTACGTCCTGCAAAATCCATCGCTGACTGATCTGGCGGTGGTCGACACCGAGTGCACCAAGGCCGGCCTGCCGCGCCCGGTGCTGCCGGTGTCCGTAGGTTCGCTGATCGAGCCGGCGGCGTTTTTCTACCTGACGCCGGACCCGGACTGGCTCGGCCGCCAGGACAAGCGCGGCGCACCGCCGACCCTGACCCGACTGGTCAGCGCCCTCAGCCAGAACGCTGCCGAAGACGCGCAGATCATTCCGGTCAGCGTGTTCTGGGGCCAGTCGCCGGACAGCGAAAACAGCCCGTGGAAACTGCTGTTTGCCGACAGCTGGGCTGTCACCGGGCGCCTGCGTCGGCTGCTGAGCATCATGATTCTGGGGCGCAAGACCCGCGTGCAGTTCTCGGCGCCGATCCACCTGCGCGAACTGATCGAACACAACAAGGGCCACGAACGCACCGTGCGCATGGCCCAGCGGATCCTGCGGGTACACTTCCGCAACCTGAAAGCTGCGGTGATCGGCCCGGACATCTCCCACCGCCGTAACCTGGTCAAAGGCCTGCTCAACCAGCCGTTGGTCAGGCAGGCGATCCTCGACGAAGCCAAGCGCGAAAACATCTCGCCGGAAAAAGCCAAGGCCCAGGCCCTGCGCTACGGCAACGAGATTGCCTCGGACTACACCTACACTGCGATCCGTTTTCTGGAAGTGGTGCTGAGCTGGTTCTGGAACAAGATCTACGACGGGATCAAGGTCAACCACATCGAAGGCGTGCAGGCGGTCGCCCAAGGCCACGAAGTGATCTACGTGCCGTGCCACCGCAGCCACATTGACTACCTGCTGCTGTCGTACTTGCTGTTTCGCAACGGCCTGACCCCGCCGCACATCGCCGCCGGGATCAACCTCAACATGCCGGTGATCGGCAGCCTGCTGCGCCGTGGCGGGGCATTCTTCATGCGCCGCACGTTCAAGGGCAATCCGCTGTATACCTCGGTGTTCAACGAATACCTGCACACCCTGTTCACCAAAGGTTTCCCGGTCGAGTATTTCGTCGAGGGCGGTCGCTCGCGCACCGGACGCATGCTGCAACCGAAAACCGGGATGCTCGCGATCACGATGCGCAGCTTCCTGCGTTCGTCGCGGATGCCGATCGTGTTCGTGCCGGTGTACATCGGTTATGAGCGGGTGCTCGAAGGCCGGACCTACCTCGGCGAACTGCGCGGCGCGAGCAAGAAGAAAGAATCGATCTTCGACATCTTCAAAGTCATTGGCGCGCTCAAGCAGCGTTTCGGCCAGGTGGCGGTGAACTTCGGCGAGCCGATCAAACTCGCGGAATTCCTCGACAGTGAACAGCCGGGCTGGCGCCAGCAGGAACTCGGCCCGCAGTTCAAACCGGCATGGCTCAACGAAACCACCAATCGTCTTGGCGAAAAAGTCGCGCAGCACTTGAACGAAGCAGCAGCGATCAACCCGGTCAACCTGGTGGCGCTGGCGCTGCTGTCGACCACTCGTCTGGCGCTGGATGATCGGGCCATGGCGCGGGTGCTGGATCTGTATCTGGCGCTGTTGCGCAAGGTCCCGTACTCGCCGCACACCACCCTGCCGGAGGGTGATGGCCGGGCATTGATCGAACACGTCAAAGACATGGATCTGCTGTCCGAGCAAAACGATGCGCTGGGCAAGATTCTCTATCTGGACGAGCAGAACGCCGTCCTGATGACCTACTACCGCAACAACGTGCTGCATATCTTCGCCCTGCCGGCGCTGCTGGCGAGCTTCTTCCAGAGCACTTCGCGCATGAGCCGCGAGCAGATCCTGCGTTACACCCGCGCGCTGTATCCGTATCTGCAAGCGGAGCTGTTCATCCGCTGGAGCCTGGACGAACTGGATGCGGTGATCGATCAGTGGCTGGAGGCTTTCGTCGAACAAGGCCTGCTGCGCTTCGAAAAAGACGTGTACCTGCGCCCGGCGCCGAGCTCGCGGCATTTCGTGCTGCTGACGTTGCTGTCGAAGAGCATTGCCCAGACCCTGCAACGCTTTTACATGACGGTTTCACTGCTGCTCAACAGCGGCCAGAACAGCATCAGCGCCGAAGAACTGGAAGACCTGTGCACAGTTATGGCCCAACGCCTGTCGATCCTGCATGGCCTGAACGCGCCGGAGTTTTTCGACAAGAGCCTGTTCCGTCACTTTATCCAGACGATGCTCGATCTTGATGTGCTGCGTCGCGACGAAGCAGGCAAGTTGAGTTATCACGAACTGCTAGGCGAACTGGCCGAGGGCGCGGCCAAACGGGTGTTGCCGGCGGAGATTCGATTGTCGATCCGCCAGGTGGCGCTACATCGCAGTGAGGATGCGGCGGAAACTGCAACCTCGCCGACGTCCTGAAACTTGAGGACAACTAACCGGAAGACCGGATCGTTTTCCAGTTAGTTGTTTTATGAATTAATGGGCTCTTTTTAATCGATAAGGAAATCGATATGAGCCTGATTGATGAATCCGCCCAGACCATCAATATAACGTTCAGCCTTCCACCTGACTTCAATGCCCCTCTCGACGGAAACAATGAAACCGTTGTCGATGTTCAACGGGTCAACACCCGGCAAACAACAAACATCAAACACTGGCGACATCCCTCCATTGTCGGCGGCCAGTGGAACTTCCGGTTCCCGCACCGACACAGTGAAGTCAGCGTCAAATACCGCATCACCATCCAGTTGTTTCACAATCGACAACCCTTGCTGCTGGAGCAGGCACATTTCGTCATTGTTCATCAGGCGCCCCATCGCCAGACGCTGCATCTGAGTCCGATCGGTTACCTGTACGTTGAAGTGCAGGAACCCAAAATGATTCCCCCCGAACAGGCAATCACCATCAGCCTGCATGAAAACGAAAGTCCCGATGTCGAACTGGCGCGCGTTTCTCACGATGAGGAAACTGCCACTTCGTTTTATCTTAAATATGATCCGGAGCATGTGGTGCCCGGCAAACGGTATGCACTGACGGGAATAGAAAACAGGTATCACCAACGGCTGTCCGTATTTCCTGAAGATGTTGAACTTGTACCTGCGACACGTGCGCCCCGATCGCGCCTGTCGGGGATGATCAATCAGTGGCTGAATGAACCGTTACGTTTGCTCACTGACTCATTATCCAAAATCCGCTAGATTTCTCTGGGCGCCCCTCTGGCGCTCAAGTCTTTTGAGGTCCCCATGAAAAAACTTTCTCTTCTCGCCGCCGCCACCTTGTTGAGCGCTTGCCAATCCACCACACCGAGCGGCAAAGCGAGCCTCGACGGCGAAGTGTTCTACCTGCAGCGCATCGCCCTGCCGCCAAGTGCGACCTTGAGCGTGAGCCTGCAGGACGTTTCGCTGGCCGATGCGCCGGCCGTCGTGCTCGATGAACAGAAAGGCCCGATCAAGGGACAAGTGCCGCTGCCGTTCCATTTGAGCTACGATCCGGCCCAGGTCAAACCCGGCCACCGCTACTCGGTCAGCGCACGCATCGAAGTCAACGGCGAGCTGATGTTCATCACCACCGAAAACCATGCCGTGCAGCTCGATGGCAAGGATCCCCGGCCGCTGAAGATCCGCGTCGACGCTGCCCGCTAACGCACCTATCAATAAGGAAGCCTTCATGCTCCGCCCTACCTTTCGCTTCGCCGGCCTGTGCGCGGGCCTGATGATCTCCGCCAGCGCCATGGCCCTGTCCCTCAGCGACCTGTCGCAAGGCGACGCCACCGGCGGTCTCAAGGATGCCCTGACCCAGGGCGCGCAACTGGCCGTCAAACAACTCGGCACTCCGGGCGGCTTCAGCAACAATCCGGACGTGAAGATCGAACTGCCGGGCAAACTCGGCAAAGTCGCCGGCAAGATGAAAGCCTTCGGCATGGGCGCCCAGGTCGAGGAACTGGAAACCGCCATGAACAAGGCTGCGGAAACCGCCGTCACCCAGGCCCAGCCGATCCTCGTCGACGCCGTGAAGAAAATGAGCGTGGAAGACGCCAAAGGCATCCTCAGCGGCGGCAACGACTCCGCCACCCGATACCTGGACAAATCCAGCCGCGAACAGATCCGCACCAAGTTCCTGCCCATCGTCAAACAGGCGACCGACAAAGTCGGCGTAGCCCAGAAATACAACGCCTTCGCCGGCCAGGCCGCGACCTTCGGGGTGGTCGATGCGAAGAGCGCCAACATCGAAAGCTACGTGACCGAACAAGCGCTGAACGGCCTGTTCGAGATGATCGGAAAACAGGAAGAAACCATCCGCAAGAACTCGGCTGCTGCGGCGACGAGTCTGGCGAAAAAAGTGTTCGGTACCCTCTAAACCGGCACCACACGGGAGTGAGCTTTTTCACTCCCGTTGTTCAATCCGTCGCCAGCAGACACACGTAAAAAGTACACCCACTCGCGTCCCATTTTTTTCTTCTCGAAAACCTGCAGTTCAACCAACCCGCTCAACGTCAACACCGCTGTGTTGTAGGCACAACCAAGATGCTCCTTGACGTTCCCCGCCGTAAATTCCTTCGCCACCCCGCTCCTGGCCACCTGATAAATCGACCGCTGTCGCTCTGTCAGCCGATCAAAAAAGCCCGAACAGGTCAGCCAGCGTTCGAAGCCTTCGCTGTACGCCACACTCTTGCGGTACACATCGGTAAAACCCTCCACCGCCCGCAAAATCACCGAACACTGAAACTCGATGAAGTACGTCAGGTCGAGCTCATCAGCCTCGCTGTGCAAATACGACCGCCCGTACTTTACCGGCGCGTTGCGCAGTAAAAGACTGATCGCGATATAGCGAAACGCCGAAAACTCGTGCTTGAACATGAACCAGTAAAACAGCGCCCTGGCGACCCGCCCGTTGCCATCGCGAAAGGGATGTTCATAGCCCAGGGCAAAGTGCAGCGTGATCGCCTTGATCAGCGGATGCAGGTAGTTTTTTTGTCGAGGTGAGCCCTGTGGTTGATTGATCCACTGCGAGAGCAAATCCAGTCGCCTCACCAATCCGACCGCAGGCGGTGGCGAGTGCACGGTATTCCCTTCGCCGTCCTGCACCACCACTTCATCGTTCGTCCTGAAAAGCCCGGGGTCGTACTGCTCGTCATCAATACCCTCGACACCGACCCGATGCATCGACGCAATCAACTCCACGCTCAAAGGTTCGTAACGTTTTTCCCAGGCGAAATTCATCATCCGGTAATTACCCATGACCATCCGCTCATCCGGCGTACGCGGCTGACGCCGTTGCTTGAGCATGTCCTTGGCGACACGAGTGGTGGTCGCGGCGCCCTCCAGCTGACTGCTACTGATCGCCTCATCCTCGATCAAATCGTTGAGCAGATAACTGAAATGCGCCCGCTCGCCTATCTGGCTGGTCATGTATTCCAGCGATGCCGTCGTGGTTTGCCGATCAACCACTGAAAGGGCCTTCTGCGCGGTTGGCGTCGGCACAAACTTCCCCCACTGCGCCGGCTCCCCCAGAGGCAGAAGATGAATGTACTGAGCGGCCCGCGCCTTCTTGACCAGCGCCCAACACAAACGCGAATCCAGCCCGCTGGCCCAGCGATACCGCAAATCCTCAAAAGGCAGATACCGTCCCTGATCATCCAGCGGCTTGAGCAGCGCAAGATAATCCGCCAGACGCTGCTTGTGAGGCGGTCGCATCAATAACTCAAAGACCGGATCGGCCCGACCCTTCAATACTGGCGGTTTCTTCATCAACGCTGCTCAACCAAGGCTGAAAAACAGCATCGAGTACAGCACCGCCCACACAGCGACTCAATATCGGAGGCTTCTGGAAAACTTGTAGGAGGCGTCGCAGAGTCCTACACCATTGTTTTGCTCAGCTGTCAGGCTGACATCGCCAGCAGGCCAGATCCGACAGGATTGAGTCCAACCGATAGATCATGGTCGGCAGACAGGCCGCCACGCTCAAAAGGTTTCAGGACTCCTTACGCACCCTGAACCAAGCCGCATACAACGCCGGCAAAAACAAAAGCGTCAGAGCAGTAGCAACAATCAACCCGCCCATGATCGCCACCGCCATCGGCCCGAAGAACACACTGCGTGAAAGCGGAATCATCGCCAGCACCGCCGCCAGCGCCGTCAACACAATCGGCCGGAACCGCCGCACGGTCGCCTCAATGATCGCCTGCCAGGGCTTGAGCCCCGCCGCAATATCCTGCTCGATCTGATCCACCAGAATCACCGAGTTACGCATGATCATCCCCGACAACGCGATCGTCCCGAGCATCGCCACAAACCCGAACGGCTGACGGAATACCAGCAGAAACAGCGTCACCCCGATCAACCCCAAAGGCGCGGTCAGAAACACCATCGCCGTGCGTGAGAAACTGCGCAGTTGCACCATCAGCAACGTCAACACCACGACAATGAACATCGGCACACCGGCGTTCACCGACTTCTGCCCCCGTTCCGAATCTTCCACCGTACCGCCGACATCCAGCAGATAGCCGTCCGGCAATTGGGCACGGATCGGATCAAGCGTCGGCATGATCTGCTTCACCAGCGTCGCCGGCTGCTCCTTGCCATAGATGTCCGCGCGCACGGTCACGTTCGGCAAGCGATTGCGGTGCCAGATGATGCCTTCCTCGAAGCCATATTCCAGCGTGGCGATCTGCGACAGCGCGACGCTGCGACCGTTGTCGGTCGGCACCGCCAGACTCGGCAGCAACGACAGCTCGGTGCGCTCGTGCACGGTGCCGCGCAGGAGGATTTCGATCAGTTCGTTGTCCTCGCGATACTGGCTGACGCTGGAACCGGTCAGCGAACTCTGGAGGAATTTCGCCAGATTTGCCGTACTCACGCCCAGCGCCCGGGCGCGATCCTGATCGATGTTCAGATACACGACCTTGCTCGGTTCTTCCCAGTCCAGATGCACGTTCACCACATGCGGATTCTCACGCACCTTGGCCGCGACTTTCCGGGCCAGCGCACGAACTTCTTCGATGTGCTCGCCAGTGACGCGGAACTGCACCGGATAGCCAACCGGAGGACCGTTTTCCAGGCGCGTGACCCGCGAGCGCAGGGCCGGGAACTGCTCGTTCAAGGTGTCGATCAGCCACGTGCGCAGCGCTTCGCGCTCCTCGATGGTTTTCGCCAACACGACGAACTGAGCAAAACTCGCCGCCGGCAGTTGTTGATCCAGCGGCAGGTAGAAACGCGGCGAACCGGTGCCGACGTAAGCGACAAAGTTGTCGATGCCGGCGTGATCCTTGAGCATCGCTTCCAGGCGTTTGACCTCGCCCGTGGTATTGGCCAGCGAGGCGCCTTCGGCAAGTTTCAAATCGACCATCAACTCCAGTCGCCCGGAAGCCGGGAAGAACTGCTGCGGCACGAACCGGAACAACGCCACCGACGCCACGAACAGCAACACGGTGAGCACGATCACGGTTTTGCGCCGACGCACGCACCACTCCACCAGACGCCGCACCCGTTGATAGAACGGAGTGCCATAGGGGTCAGCATGGCCGTCAGCCGTCCCGTGTTTGGCCGCATGAATTTTCGCCAGGTCCGGCAGGAGCTTTTCTCCCAGATATGGCACGAACACCACAGCCGCCACCCACGATGCGAGCAAAGCGATGGTCACCACCTGGAAGATCGAGCGAGTGTATTCGCCGGTGCCGGACTGCGCCGTGGCAATCGGCAGAAATCCTGCGGCGGTGATCAGCGTACCGGTGAGCATCGGGAACGCGGTGCTGGTCCAGGCATAACTGGCAGCCTTGATCCGGTCGAAACCCTGCTCCATTTTGATCGCCATCATTTCCACGGCGATGATCGCGTCGTCCACCAGCAAACCCAACGCCAGCACCAGCGCACCGAGGGAAATCTTGTGCAGGCCGATGCCGAGGTAATACATGCAGGCGAACGTCATCGCCAGTACCAGCGGAATCGTCAGCGCCACCACCATGCCGGTGCGCACGCCGAGGGAGAAGAAGCTCACCAGCAATACGATGGCCAACGCCTCGACCAGCACCTGGACGAACTCGCCGACACCGGTTTTCACGGCTGCGGGCTGATCGGAGACCTTGCGCAACTGCATGCCGGCCGGAAGGTTTTTCTGGATGCGGGCGAACTCGATTTCCAGGGCCTTGCCCAGCACCAGAATGTCGCCGCCGTCCTTCATCGCCACCGCAAGACCGATGGCGTCTTCGCCCATGAAGCGCATGCGCGGCGCCGGAGGATCATTGAAACCGCGCCGCACATCGGCGACATCGGAAATGCGGAACGTACGATCACCGACCCTGGTCGGGAAGTTCCTGATCTCCTCGACTGTCTGAAAATTCCCTGAAACCCGCAGCTGCAATCGCTCGCTGCCGGTTTCGAAGAAGCCGGCGGTGGACACCGCATTCTGTTCTTCCAGCGCCTGCTGCACGGCTGCCAGCGGCAAGCCGAGGGTGGCGAGTTTGACGTTGGACAGCTCGACCCAGATCTTCTCGTCCTGCAAACCGAGCAGATCGACCTTGCCCACATCCTTGACCCGTTGCAGCTGGATCTGGATGCGATCGGCGTAATCCTTTAACACCGCGTAGTCGAAACCGTCACCGGTCAGCGCATAGATATTGCCGAAGGTGGTGCCGAACTCATCGTTGAAAAACGGTCCCTGAATGCCCGGCGGCAAGGTCTGGCGAATATCGCTGACCTTCTTGCGCACCTGATACCAGAGATCGGGAATCTCCACCGAATGCATCGAGTCACGGGCGATGAACGTGACCTGGGATTCACCGGGGCGCGAGAACGAAACAATTCGCTCGTACTCACCGGTTTCCATCAGTTTCTTTTCGATGCGCTCGGTGACCTGACGCGAGACTTCCTGGGCCGTGGCGCCCGGCCAACGGGTCTGGATCACCATGGCCTTGAAGGTGAACGGCGGATCTTCACTCTGGCCGAGCTTGGTGTAGGACAAGGCGCCGACGATCGCCAGCAAAAGCATCAGGAACAGTACGATCTGACGATTGCGCAACGCCCAGGCGGAAAGATTGAAACCCATCGGGGATTACTCCTTGTCCGCCAGATTGACCACGCGGTTGGAGCGATCCACCGGACGCACCTGCTGACCTTCCAGCAGCACGTGGACGCCAGCGGCGACCACCCAGTCGCTGGCGTTCAGGCCTTCGAGCACGGGCACGGTTTTCTCACCGAACGGGCCGGTGCGCACCGGAGTCTTTTTCAAAGTGTTGTTGGCGCTGACGACCCAGACGTAGGTCGCGCCGTTTTCGGCGGTCAGCGCCGAGAGCGGCACCGACAGCGGGATGACATCGGCGGTCTGCACGAAAACCCGGGCGCTCTGGCCCAGTTCTGCCGGGACTTTGCCGGAGGTGAATGAAATGCGTGCAGCGAAGGTGCGGGATTTCGGATCGGCGGCCGGCGACAGTTCGCGGATCTGCCCGGCGAAGCGCTGGTTCTGTTGCGTCCACAGTTCCACCGAGACTGGCTGGCCGACCTTGAAGCGACCGAAGCTCTGCTCCGGCAGGCTGATCAGCACTTCACGCTCGCCGTCAGTGGCGAGGGTGAAAACGGTCTGTCCGGCGGCGACCACTTGCCCGACTTCCACCGAGCGTTTGGCCACCACGCCATCCTGAGGCGCGCGCAGCACGGCGTAACTGGCCTGATTGGTCGAGACGTTGAATTCGGCCTTGATCTGTTTGAGGCGGGCTTCACCGGAACGGTAGAGGTTCTCGGCATTGTCGTAGGCCGAGCGACTGACCATCTGCCGTTCCATCAGGGTCTTGTAGCGGTCACGCTCGGCGCGCACCAGGTTCAGATTGGCTTCGGCAGCCGCGACCTGGGCCCGGGTGGCTTCCAGTTGCAGGCGTACATCCTGCGGATCAAGTTCGGCGAGCGGTTGATCGGCCTTCACGCGCTGACCCTCGTCGACCAGTCGTCGGCTGACTTTGCCGCCGATGCGGAACGCAAGATCGGGTTCGTAGCGGGCGCGAACCTCGCCCGGATAACTTTCCATCGCCTGCGCCGAAGGCTCTGGCTGCACCACCATGGCCGGTCGCACGCTGACTTGCGTCACCTCTTCCTTGCCACACGCCGACAAAAAAAACGCCAGACTGACTGGCACCGCAAAGGACAACGCATGGCGGAACATGGTGAAGGACCTTTCGCTAAGGAGGCTTGGAATAATTATACTGGCCGGTATGTTATTAATAGCAAACTCACCAGTCCAGTATTAAAAGCGAAGAATGTCGAACAATCTTTCCACTCCAAATGGCCCTGGCCGACCGAAGGATCCGGCCAAGCGCCAGGCGATTCTGGAGGCGGCGAAAATCCTGTTTCTGAGTCATGGCTATGCCAACACCAGCATGGACGCGGTTGCCGCCGAGGCGGGCGTATCGAAGCTGACGGTCTACAGCCATTTCAACGACAAGGAGACGCTGTTCTCTGCCGCCGTGGTGGCCAAATGCGAGGAGCAATTGCCGCCACTGTTCTTCGAATTGCCGGAAGGCATCGCGGTGGAAAATGTGTTGCTGAACATTGCGAGAGGCTTTCACCACCTCATCAACAGCGATGAATCGGTGAACCTGCATCGCCTGATCATGGCGCTGGGAAGTCAGGATCCGAAGCTGTCGCTGATCTTCTTCGAGGCCGGTCCCCAGCGCATGGTGCAAGGCATGGAACGTTTGCTGCGACGGATTCACGAAACCGGTGTGCTGAGCATCGACAACCCGCACAACGCCGCCGAGCACTTCTTTTGCCTGATCAAGGGCGCGGGGAATTTCCGGCTGTTATACGGCTGCGGAGAACCGCTGACCGGTGAGGCGGCGGAAAGTCATGTGCAGGAGGTGGTCGGGCTGTTCATGCGGGCCTATCGACCCTGATTTCCGCGGCGTCTGCACTGACGCTTTCGCTGGCAAGCCAGCGATTAGGGACGACTCGGTCTCAGGGCTTGAGCGCTTTCTTCGGGTAGATGTCGTAACGGCTGGATTTGCCATCAAGCGCATGACTCGGTTTCGGCCCTTCGATATACGGTGCCTTGCGCGGGCGCTTGACCACAACCCGATGCGTGGCCAGTGCCAACGCCGCCTCCAGCAAGGCCGGAGCATCCGGATCATCACCTACCAGCGGACGGAACAGGCGCATTTCCTTCTTCACCAGCGCAGTTTTCTCACGATGCGGGAACATCGGGTCGAGGTAGATCACCTGCGGCGGCTCGCCCTCCCAATTGCGCATCACCTCGATGGAATTGCCCTTGAGCAGCTTCATCCGCGCTACGATCGGCGCCACGTCGAAGTCTTCTGCCGCGCGGGCCAGACCATCCTCCAGCAAGGCGCCGATCAATGGCTGACGCTCGATCAGGCTCATCTCGCAGCCAAGACTGGCCAGTACGAACGCATCCTTGCCCAGCCCCGCCGTGGCGTCCAGCACCCGTGGACGTACGCCCTGAGCGATGCCGACCGCCTTGGCGATCATCTGTCCGCTGCCACCGCCGTACAACCGGCGATGGGCCGCGCCACCCTCGACGAAGTCGACCCGCACCGGCCCCGGCGCATCCGGTCCCAGTTGTTGCAGCTGCAAACCCTGCTCACCGACCTGCAGGGCAAACTCGCCGTCTGCCACCTGCGACGGCAGGCCCAGGCGTTGCGCCCACTGCTCGGCCTGCGCTTCGAACGTCGGGCCGAGGGCCTCGACATGGATGCGGCAGGCCGCGGGTTGCTCAATCATGGAAAACACGCTCAAAAAAGTTAAGGATCGGCAAAAACCGCCGATAACCCAATCAACGCGCATTTTGCCAGAGCTGAGCGTCAACCGAAAAAAATGTCAGGCATTCTTCCCACATCGATTGGCTACATTTCGCCCACAGGTGATTTCAGCCGTCATAACACTCAAGCATTGGGCGGCGTCAGCCACCTGTGGCAGGATTTCTTTGCCCAGGCACTGGCCGAACAATCGAGTGATGTGGTGCCGGCCTGCGGCACTTTCCCGCCGGTTGATCTGGAAAGTCCTGAAGAACCAACCGTCGGCAGCGAACTGCACGCGCACATCATCAGCCAGCGCGAATGCGATGTGGTCGAAACCCAGGTGCGTCCTCCGGAGCCGCTGTTCCTGCCGATCGCCGAGCTCGAACTGGATCTTGCCGAGCCGTACCCTCCGTTCCCGCCAGAAGCAATCAAGACTCAGCAAAAGCAGCAGGATTTCGACAGCAGTTGGGTTCGTCCGATCGTGATCAACAACGGCCAGCCGATTCCGGAACCGGGCCCTGCCCCGCAGAAAAAGCCGCTCTACCTGCCGATTGCCGAGTTCGAGCTGGATCTGCTGCAGCCTTACCCGCCGTTCCCGCCGGAAGAAATCGTCGAGCAGCAGAAAGCCCTGGACTTCGATAACGGCTGGGTACGCCCGATCGTTCAGCAGAACCTGCGCATCGCCGCCTGATCCCTCAGCGACACACGCTCCAGCGCCCGACATCGACATGAAAGTGATTGCGATGGGCTGCGTTGTAGTCCGGACTCAACACCACACTGAACGCCTCGCAGGCACCGTCGCGCACCTGACGTAGAAACTGCGCGTCCTGGTTTTGCTTCGGCCAGTCCTTGAGCACGCTGATCACGCGACCATCCGCGAGGCGCAAGCCGGCGATGTCCAGCGCATCGGCGCTGGCATGGCGGCTGAGTGCACCGCTCTCGCGGTTGTAGATATTGCGACAAGCGAAGCTGCCGAGGTGATCGACTCGAGCCACAGATTGACCGTAGGCCTGCTGCGCCGCCGGTTGCAGCGTATGGCGCTCGAACAGCGCAAACGCCACCGCCAAGGGACAACTGGCGAGAAAGCTGCTGCTGAGCGCCACCCCGCCGCCCTGCACGCGCAAAGCACCGATCAGCGGACATTTGGCGTCGGGACTGTCGGCCTGTGGTGAAACCCGCAGGCCGGAGCTGACCAGCGCCTGCTCGCACAAGGCCGGATCGCTGCGCAGGCGCATCAACTTGTAGCCCGTGAGCCAGTTGGGCGTCGCCTGCACGTCCAGTGGCGCCCACGGGTTCCACTGCGGCGGCACATCAAGCCAACCGCGCCAGACGCCGATCAGGCTGCCACCGATGATCAGCAGCACGGTCAACAGCGTCCAGCGCCCCATGCTCACCCCTTGAACAATTGATTGGCTTTGGCGTACGGCATCGAACGGGAGGTGAAGGTGAACGTGCCGGACTGCTGGATTTCTTCCGCCGCGCGGTAAAACTCACCCAACGCCGCCAGGGCCAGCGCCGATCCGGTGCTGATCCGCTTCACGCCCATTTCTTCGAGCTGCTGCACCGTCAGTTTCAAGCCGCCGGACATCAGCACATTGACCGGTTTCGGCGCCACCGCGCGCACCACCGCCAGAACTTCTTCGGCGGTACGCAGGCCCGGCGCGTACAGCACGTCGGCGCCGGCTTCGGCGAAGGCCTGCAAGCGGCGGATGGTGTCGTTGATATCGGGATTGCCATGCAGATAGTTTTCCGCACGGGCGGTCAGCATGAAGGGAAACGGCAAGGTGCGCACGGCCGCGACGGCCGCTTCGATCCGCGCCACCGCGTGTTCGAAGCAGTAGATCGGCGAGTCTTCCCGGCCGGTGGCATCCTCGATCGAGCCGCCCACGGCGCCCGCCTCGGCAGCTCGGATCAGACTTTGCGCCGATTGCGCTGGAGCGTCGGCGAAACCGTTTTCCAGATCCACCGCCACCGGCAGATCGGTGGCCGCGACAATCGCCCGAACATTGGTCAGCGTATCGTCGAGGCTAAGACCGCCATCGGGTTTGGCCTGAGAAAACGCATAACCGGCGCTCGTGGTCGCCAGCGCCTGATAGCCGAGACTGGCGAGCATCTTCGCGGAACCGGCATCCCACGGATTAGGGATCACGAAAATCCCCGGGCGTTCGTGCAGGGCTTTGAAGGATTCGGCTTTACGGGCTTGTTGTTGACGGGCTTGGACGTCCATCGGCAGGCTCCTGAGCAGAAAAGGAATCCGCCTCAGAGCAGGCCGAGTTGCTCGGCGGCGGGTTCTCTGTATAGCTCAGGCAAGGGGCGCAGGCCAGGCAAACGTTGCATCAGTTGTGCGTGAAAACGTTGCGCCAGCTTCGCCGCCAGGAGGTTATCGGCGGTGTGCAGGAAGATGTAGGGCGTGCGGCCCTCTTCGATCCACTCGGCGATTTTCGCCACCCACGGCACCAGAAACGGATCGTTGGCCTCAAGCTCCGGGTGGCCGATGAAGCGCACCTGCGGGAATTGAGTGAATGCTGCCGGCCGTGTGGGCACGCGGGGCTTTTTCGATTGGGCGTGGATCACAGACGACTCGGTCGACAGGCAACTGAACAACGCGCGCGGGTCGAGACAGATACGCTCCACGCCACGATCCAGCAATAGCCGGTTCAGCAGTCGCTCACTCTCGCCCTTGGCGAAAAACTGTTCGTGGCGCACTTCCACTGCCAGCGGGCAATCCAGTGCATCGATAAACGCAGCAAGCTCCGGCAAGCGATGCGGAGTGAAGCTTTTCGACAGTTGCAGCCACATTGGCGAGACGCGCTCACCGAGCGGCTTGAGTAACTGGAGGAAGGTTTCAGCGGCGGTCAGTTGATCGCGCAAGTCGCCGCTGTGGCTGATGTCACCGGGAAACTTGGCGGTGAAGCGAAAATGCTCCGGCATCACCTCGGCCCAACGCTGCACGGTGGCCGGCGAGGGGCTGGCGTAGAAGGTCGTGTTGCCTTCCACCGCGTTGAAGACTTGTGAATAGAGTCCGAGGAAATCGGAGGTCTTGGCGTCTGCCGGATACAGATACTCGCGCCAGGCGTTTTCGCTCCAGGACGGGCAACCGAGGTAGTAAGGCAGATCCATCAGATGTACAGATCGAGGCCCAGCACGTCTGCATCCCAATCGACAAAACCGGCGGTGCTCAGGTAGCTGGCCAGGGCCATGGCCACGCTTTTCTTCATCGCGCGGTGATAAATCATGTCTTGTTGGCGGGCGGGCAGATTGCTCAGGCGTTGCGCGGTGGCTTTGGCGGCACGGGCGGCCAGTTGCTCTTCGGTCGGGAATTCCAGCTCGCCGTCGATATCGTCGACGGACTCATCCAGCGCCGGATTGCCTTTGCGAGGCTTGCGCTTGATAGGGTAGGAATGAGTGGAAACGCCGTCTATACGCATAAAGTCATGCTCGGTATCGATGATGGCAATTTAGCGGCACCTGACCGACTTAGCAAATCGCCGAGTGATAACTAGAACACATAAAAGACAAAAGGTTTAAAGCGCGGGGTTAGAAACGGACGATTGGCTTTGTTGAGGTAATCACTAAACCTGTGGGAGCGAGCTTGCTCGCGAAAACATGGTTATGGTCACCATTGATGGCGACTGACCCACCGCATTCGCGAGCAAGCTCGCTCCCACAGGATCTAGCATGAATCAGCGGGCTTTCGGGGTGGCTACCTTGTCGCGCAGATAAACCGGCTGGGCGTCGTCAGCCGGAATCGCTTCACCGCGCTCCCAGGCAAATCGTGCCAGAGTCAGCAGGTCTTCAGCGTGGGGCAGCATGCCGGCATCGGAACCGCTCAGGTTTACCGCGATGCGTTCGCCATAACCCCAGCCGGTGCCGGCACCGAACCAGTCACCCGAGGCATCCTCCGGCAGCGCGGCGACTTCCGGCGGCAGCACCGCCTCGGCGCCGACCAAGCGCATCTCTCCGGCCGTCTCGCGGTAGCAGCCCCAATACACCTCATCCATGCGCGCATCGATGGCCGCCGCAACCTGGCTCACGCCGTGTTCGCGATACGCCCGTTGCGCCAGCACGGCCAGGTTCGACACCGGCAACACCGGGCGATCCAGCGCAAAGGCCAGGCCTTGCACCACGCCGATGGCAATTCGCACGCCGGTGAAAGCGCCCGGGCCACGACCGAAAGCGATAGCGTCCACCGCTTGCAGGGTGGTGCCGGCGTCGGCCAGCAGTTGCTGGATCATCGGCAGCAGTTTCTGCGCATGCAGGCGCGGGATCACCTCGTAATGGCTCGTGACCTTGCCGTCATGCAGCAAGGCAACGGAGCAAGCTTCAGTCGCGGTGTCCAGGGCCAGCAAGGTGCTCATCGATGTGTCCGTAAATCAGGTGGGGAAAAAGTGCGCCAGTATAAACAACTACGGCCCGCAAGCGGGCCGTGGATGATGCAGCGGATCAGGTTTTTCAGCTCAGCGCTTCAAGCACCTTGGCGGTGATCGCTTCAACCGAACCGACGCCAGGGATGTGGCTGTACTTCGGCTTGCCACCGTTACTGGCGGACAGCTTCTGGTAGAAGTCCACCAGCGGCTTGGTCTGCGAGTGGTAGACCGACAGGCGATGACGCACGGTTTCTTCGGTGTCGTCCTTGCGCTGTACCAGCTCTTCGCCGGTGATGTCGTCTTTACCGGCAATTTTCGGCGGGTTGTAGACGATGTGGTAAACGCGGCCGCTGGCCTCGTGAACGCGACGACCGGCGATACGCTGAACGATTTCTTCGTCTTCAACGGCGATTTCGACCACGGCGTCCAGCTCGACACCGGCAGTCACCAGCGCTTCAGCCTGAGGAATGGTGCGCGGGAAGCCATCGAACAGGAAACCCTTGGCGCAATCGGCTTGAGCGATACGGTCCTTGACCAGCGCGATGATCAGGTCATCCGACACCAGGCCACCGGCATCCATGATGCTCTTGGCCTTGATGCCCAGCTCGGTGCCGGCCTTGACCGCAGCACGCAGCATGTCGCCGGTGGAGATTTGCGGAATGCCGAATTTCTCGGTGATGAACTTAGCCTGAGTACCTTTACCGGCCCCGGGAGCTCCCAGCAGAATGACGCGCATCGATGTGCTCCTCAATTTTTTATATAAAAAACAATGGATTCGCCTCGTGGGGCCAATCTCATAAAACGGGTCGTGGCCGCCCAAACGGCCAAAGGCTGATCAAGATACACAGCAGGCTGCGCCCACACAAGACGCCAAAAGTCGGAGAAACCGGCGCCCGCCGCGACCTTGCGACGCGGTTCCCCAAGTCGCAACCCCATCATTAACTGTCGCCTGACCGCATTTTTCCCACGGTCGTCAAACGGCACCCGAGGGTTCGCCCCGGGTGCCCCGCCCCACGCAGAAAACCTTAGCCGGTATTTCGCAAACCGGCGGCAATCCCCGCCACAGACACCAGCAGCGCCTGTTCCACCGGGCTGCCCTGCTCGACATCCTGTTGCCGCGAGCGCGCCAGCAACTCGGCCTGCAATAGATGCAGCGGGTCGAGGTAGGTGTTGCGCAGACGGATGAATTCCAGGGTATCCGGGCTATGTGCCAGCAGCTGCGACTGACCGGTCAGGCCGAGGACCACGGAACACGCCTGCGACAATAGGTCGCGTAAGTGCGCACCCAAAGGCAACAGGTCCGACTGCACCAGACGCTGGTCGTAGGACAGCGCAATGTCGGCGTCGGCCTTGGCCAGCACCATCTCCAGCATGTCGATACGCGTGCGGAAAAACGGCCACTGTTCGCGCATCTGCCCCAGCAACTCGCCTTCGCCGCGCTCCAGCGCCTTGCTCAAGGCGGTTTCCCAGCCGAGCCAGGCCGGCAGCATCAGACGGGTCTGGGTCCAGCCGAAGATCCACGGAATCGCCCGCAGACTTTCGATGCCACCGGCGCGGCGCTTGGCCGGACGGCTGCCCAATGGCAGGCGACCAAGCTCCTGCTCCGGGGTCGACTGGCGGAAATACTCGACGAATTGCGGATTTTCCCGAACCACCGCACGGTAGGCGGCGACGCCGTCAGCGGCCAGTTCGTCCATCAGATGCCGCCATTCAGGGGTCGGTGGCGGCGGTGGCAACAGGGTCGCTTCGAGCACTGCCGCCAGATACAGATTGAGGTTTTGTTCGGCGATGTCCGGCAGGCCGAATTTGAATCGAATCATTTCCCCCTGCTCGGTGGTGCGGAAACGTCCGGCCACCGACCCCGGCGGCTGCGACAGAATCGCCGCGTGTGCCGGACCACCGCCACGCCCCACGGTGCCACCGCGGCCGTGGAACAGCAGCAGTTCGACTTGCTGCTCGCGGCAGATTTCCACCAGCCGCTCCTGCGCCCGGTACTGCGCCCACGCCGCCGCGGTGGTGCCGGCGTCCTTGGCCGAGTCGGAATAGCCGATCATCACCTCCTGCGGACCTTGCAGCCGTGCGCGATAACCCGGCAGCAGCAACAGGCGCTCGATCACCGGGCCGGCGTTGTCCAGGTCGGCGAGGGTTTCGAACAACGGCACCACACGCATCGGCCGCAATACGCCGGACTCTTTCAGCAACAATTGCACCGCCAGCACATCAGAGGCGGCGCCGGCCATGGAGATCACGTAGGAGCCCAGCGAAGCCGCCGGCGCAGCGGCAATTTCCTTGCAGGTGGCGAGCACTTCGGCGGTGTCGGCCGAGGGTTTGAAATGCGCCGGCAGCAATGGCCGACGGTTTTGCAGTTCGCGGGTCAGGAAGCTGATGCGCTGTTCCTCGTCCCACTCTTCGTATTTGCCGAGGCCGAGGTAATCGGTGATTTCGGTCATCGCTGCGCTGTGGCGCGACGAATCCTGACGCACATCGAGGCGCACCAGGAACAGGCCGAAGGTCACGGCCCGACGCAGGCAATCGAGCAACGGCCCATCGGCGATCACGCCCATGCCGCACTCGTGCAGCGAGTTGAAACACAGTTCCAGCGGATCGAGCAGGTCGCGATTGTTGTGCAGCACATCGGCCGGCGCCGGGGTGGTCGCCGTAAGGGATGCGTGGGCCCAATTGCGCGTGGCGCGCAGCCGTTCACGCAATTGCTTGAGCACCGCACGATACGGCTCGGCACTGTCGCCGGCCCGGGCCTTGAGCGCATCGCTGGCCTGCTGCATCGACAGTTCGGCCGCCAGGTGATCGACATCCCGCAGGTACAGATCGGCCGCCATCCAGCGCGCCAGCAACAGCACTTCGCGGGTGACGGCAGCCGTCACGTTCGGGTTACCGTCACGGTCGCCGCCCATCCACGAAGCGAAGCGGATCGGCGCGGCTTCCAGTGGCAAACGCAAACCGGTGGCCGCAAACAGCGCCTGATCGGCCTTGCGCATATGGTTGGGAATCGCCTGCCACAGCGAGTGCTCGATCACCGCAAAACCCCACTTGGCTTCGTCCACCGGGGTCGGCCGGGTGCGGCGGATTTCCTCGGTGTGCCAGGCTTCAGCGATCAGGCGTTGCAGGGTGTTGTGGATGTGCTCGCGTTCGGCCGTGGTCAGGTCGCGGTGATCCTGAGCCGCCAGTTGCGCGGCAATCGCGTCGTACTTCTGGATCAGCGTGCGGCGGGCCACTTCGGTCGGGTGCGCGGTGAGCACCAGTTCGATCTCCAGCCGCGCCAGTTGCCGGGCCAGGGATTCGGCGCTGTGCCCTTCGTTGCGCAGGCGGGCGAGCAGTTCCGGCAGTACGCGGGATTCGAACGGTGCGGCCTGGGTTTCTTCGCGGCGATGGATGAGCTGGTACTGCTCGGCAATGTTCGCCAGGTTGAGAAACTGGTTGAAGGCCCGCGCCACGGGCAGCAGTTCGTCTTCGCTCAATTGATTAAGGCTGGCGCTGAGTTCGGCGTCCATCGAGCCGCGCCGGTCGGCCTTGGCGCCCTTGCGGATCTGCTCGATCTTGTCGAGAAACGCCTCGCCGTACTGGTCACGAATAGTGTTGCCCAACAGCTCACCGAGCAGGTGAACGTCTTCGCGCAAGCGTGCATCAATATCGGTCATCAGCATCTCTCCAGCAGTAATCGGTGACGGATCGCAAGTGAGTGGATGAACAGAGAGTGCCGCTCTGGAACGCTTCTTACAAGCAGACGACGAAGGGACTTTAAACCTTGAGGCTTGAAGCTAGTCTCAACAGTAAGCCCCACAACGGCTTGCCGCCGGCTGACGGCGGACACTCACCAAGACCTGCCATGAGCAGGTGCGACATGAGGTCTATATGAAAATCCGTGAACTCGCCCAGCATTGGGAAGAAACAGCCAAGGGTCGCCTGACCGATACCGGCTACACGATTCATCTGGATGTGGAAGCCGCCGCACGGCTGGCGGCAATCGCCGAAATGTACCCCAAACGCCACGCCGAAGAACTGCTCGGCGAGCTGATCGGCGCCGCCCTCGAAGAGTTCGAAGCGAGCCTGCCATATGTGAAAGGTTCGACCGTGGTTGCCACCGACGAGGAAGGCGATCCGCTGTATGAAGATGTCGGCCCGACGCCGCGTTTTCTTGCGCTGTCGCGGCGGCATTTGCATGACTTGTCGACCGCAGCCGGCAAGCAGAAACACTGACACAACATAAATCGAAACGTGGGAGCGAGCTTGCGCGCGAAAGCGGTTTGTCAGGCACTGTAGTGGTGACTGATCCGACGCTATCGCGAGCAAGCTCGCTCCCACATTGACTGTATTCAAACTCATAAATCACACGCCTTATTACTCCCGCGCGTACCACTCTCCCCCGCCAAAGTTCCCGGTTTAGGACCCTGTCCACCTGGTCAGCATTTTTTTTGGCGATGAGCCATCTTTTCTGAACTTTTGAAAAATGCCTTCGGTCGGAACAGATAACCACGCCTGGAACGAGCGTTTCAAAACGCACTTGCACATGACGGTTGCGGCTCCGCTACCAGGATGGATTTCGAAGCTTCCAAGGAGTTAACCAATGGAGTTGAAGACCATGAAGACCCAAACCTCGTTTTCCCACCTGCGCGGTCTGAAACTGGCCGCCCTGGCGATCGGCACCAGCTTCGTACTGGCAGGTTGCGCCGGCAATCCTCCGACCGAGCAATACGCCGTGACTCAATCGGCGGTCAACAGCGCGGTCAGCGCCGGCGGTACCGAATTCGCCGCCGTGGAAATGAAGCAGGCACAGGACAAGCTCAAACAAGCCGAAATCGCCATGCACGATAAAAAGTATGACGAAGCCCGCATCCTGGCCGAACAGGCCGAGTGGGACGCCCGCGTCGCTGAACGCAAGGCTCAGGCGATGAAAGCCGAACAAGCGGTGAAGGATTCCCAGAAAGGTGTTCAGGAACTGCGTCAGGAAAGTCAGCGCACTGTGCAGTAAGCGCGCATTCCGACCGCAAGGCTGAAACTCTTATCGATAGAAAGGACGAACGATTATGCGTAAACAACTGATGATCCCCGCTCTTCTGGCCGCAAGCGTTGCCCTGGCTGCCTGCTCGACACCGCCGAACCCGAATCTGGAACAGGCGCGCACCAACTACGCCGGCCTGCAGGCCAACCCGCAGGCCAGCAAGGTCGCGGCGCTGGAAACCAAGGACGCCAGTGATTATCTGGACAAGGCCGACAAGGCTTATCTGGACAAGGAAGATCAGCGCAAGGTCGACCAACTGGCCTACCTGACCAACCAGCGCGTGGAAGTGGCCAAGCAGACCATCGCCCTGCGTACTGCTGAGAACAATCTGAAGAACGCCGCCGCCCAACGTGCCCAGGCCCGTCTGGATGCTCGCGATCAGCAGATCAAACAGCTGCAGGACAGCCTCAACGCCAAGCAGACCGATCGCGGTACGCTGGTGACCTTCGGTGACGTGCTGTTCGCCACCAACAAGGCCGATCTGAAATCCAGCGGTCTGGTGAACATCAATAAACTGGCGCAGTTCCTCCAGGAAAATCCTGATCGCAAAGTGATCGTCGAGGGTTATACCGACAGCACCGGTTCGGCGAACTACAACCAGTCGTTGTCCGAGCGTCGTGCCACTTCCGTGCAGGTCGCACTGATCAAGATGGGCGTCGATCCGTCGCGCATCGTGACTCAGGGCTATGGCAAGGAATACCCGGTGGCGGATAACGGCAGCGTTTCGGGCCGTGCAATGAACCGTCGGGTGGAAGTGACCATTTCCAACGACAACCAGCCAGTGATGCCGCGTTCGGCGGTTAGCGCCAAATAATTCGCGAAGCAACATGAAAGCCCCGCCGGATCTGCTCCGACGGGGCTTTTTTTTGCAGCGGAGATTGACTACCACTCGTCTTGACCTGTCATTTATAACAGTAGGCGAAACAAATGAGTGCGCGTAACACTTTAGCTCCAAACCAAATGCTGGAAATCAAGGAGCGTTACCATGCGAACTCGGGCCTTTCTGACAACACTGTGTGCAGCCATGCTCGTTGCAGGCTGCGTAGCACCACCATCGAACGCCTCAACTGCAAATGATTTTGGGTATGACGAACGAGATTCCATCCCAAATGAGGTTCCATTGCCTGAACCGGAAGTCAATCAGCGTCCGGTAGTGGGAACCAAAACACTACTGGTCACCGTAACCCATTGGCAGGATGGCGACGCTCTGGATTTTCCATTGATCAGGCAACATACAGTTTCTACGGATCCCAACGCACTGCCGGCTTACATTCACGCAGCCTCGAACGGAAAGCTCACACTCACCGGACAGATCATTGAGCATACATCCGGCCCTCGCCCTGAACTATGCACATTCAAACCCGGAGACTCGGCACCAATGCCGATTAACCTGGCAGATTCAGAGGGGATAAAAGCCGCGCAGGCGCATGGACTGGACGCTAATAGCTACGATTACCGCATCAGCGTAATTGACTGTGGCGGGTCAGCTTCAGCCTGGACACCCGGGAAATTCATTGGTGTATATGGACAATCGGGAGGCCCTCACGTTTACAAGCATGAATTCGGGCACAATCTTGGATACAGCCATGGAAGCACCTACATCAAGTGCCCAAAACACGGCGATACCGTATTAGCCCCACTGGAAATGGCCCCCATTGAGTGTGCGGTGATTGGCTATGGCGACAGTGGTGACTCTGTCTCTGGAGGTGGAACCCTCTATCCCGCCAACAACCGGTGGTACTCGGGATGGCTGGACAGCTCACAGGTGGCAGTCATCGAACGCAGCGGCCTTTATCGCTTGGCAAAACTGGGCGATGCCGGACCTCAGCTTTATCTCATCAATCGACCTGAAACCACTCCGGCACAGTTGGCGTTGGAATACCGAAAACCCACTCCGTTCGACAATTTTCCTGCAACCGATAACCGGGTAAACGGCGTTTGGGTGAGATACACCACGATGGGGGGCACAGTATTAAACACCCAGCTCGATGGCACACCGGAAACAGCCACGACGGATGATCCGACATTACTCCCCGGCAAGACTCTAAGAGATCCAGGAGTAGGTATCACCGTTACAACATGTAGTGCAAATTCGCAGGGTGCGACAATTGCCGTCGCTGTAAATCATGAGACGGCGCCTAAATGCACATCACCACTTCCGTTACCCAAAATTACATCCCCGGCCTTAGAGGGGCCAGCTGCTCCAAATCCGATTAATTTCTCAGGGAAGGGTATTCCTGGCGCAACAACCAAGATTTCCTACCAAAAAAGCGGAGAAAATATCTCTCATGAACTAACAGTCATCGCTGATGCGCTGGGTAACTGGAAAACTAACTTCCCTCATTTATCAGCAGGGAAATATATTGCAGTTATATATCATCAGGTAAGCAGCACCTCTGCACCGCCAAGAATAGGATCTTTTGACGTAGCCCCTTGAGCTTCCAATTCGCCAACCGTTCTTCGTAAGCAGCATTGTAAAAACACGGGCGCCTCCTGATTTTTCATCTGAAAAAGGGAAGGCGCCCGTACAGACCCTGTTTTACTGCGCCAGCTTCTGCGGCGTCTCCTGCCCCATGCACCGCACGGCTTTCTTGCGGTCGTTGACCAGCACGCCAGTCAGCCCCTTTTGCTCGGTATCAAACAACACCAACACCCCATCAATGCACTGCGCCACTTGCGCCGCTGGCTCCAGGGAAACTTTGTAGTCTTCGCCGGGAATGGTCTTGAGCATGGTGAATTCGTTGAGCAGCAACGCATCCTCGGGTTTGGCGAAGTGCAGGTAGCCATACCACCACAGGGCACCGACGGTGCCGAGGATGCTGCAGATACCGGTGATGATCAGCGGGATGGCGTTGCGTTCTTCAGTCATTGCGGACTCTCTGGTGGTTCGTCTTCAGAATTCGGAGGTGTCGGATAATTCGGGATCTCGCCGAGGCGGCGCAAGCCGTTGAAATGCTCGGGGTCGTCGAGGTAGCGCAACATCACCTGGCGCCACACCGGGTCGCCGAAGGTCTGCACATGCCCGCCCCGGGTCAGCTGCAGCACGCGCGGTGGCGGCGCAGCTTGATACAGACGGATGCCGTTGGAAAGGGGCACCAGCGGGTCGTCGAGGCTGTGGAAGATCAGTTTCGGCACGCCGTTGAGCTGCGGCATGGCGTTGATCGCGCTGTCGCCATCCGGCACCAGCCACGACAGCGGCACCTGAAATGGCCAGGTCAGCCACGACGTGCTGAGGGCGTACTGGCCGACGCTGCGGTAACTGGCGGGCACACCGTCGAGCACCAAGGCCTTGAGCTGTTTTTGTCTTTCCGGATGTTGCACCAGCCAATGCACGGCCATCGCCCCGCCGAGGCTTTGGCCCAGCAGCACCAGCGGTTTGCCTTTGACTTCCGGCGCCTTGTCCAGCCAGGCGAAGGCGGCATCGATGTCCTGATAGATCGCCGGCAGGCTCGGCTCGCCTTCGGACAGGCCGTAACCGCGATAGTCCACCAGCAACACTTGATAGCCGTTTTTCGGCAGCCACCAACTCCCGCCCAAGTGCATCGGCAGGTTGCCGCCGTTGCCGTGCAGGTGCAGGACCGTGCCCTTGATCTCGACACCGGCTTTGGCCGGCAGCCACCAGGCATTCAGCTTGAGGCCGTCGGCGGTGGTCAGAGTGACGGTGCGGTATTCGAGTTTGGCCTTTTCCGGCGTGAAGATCTGGCCCGGCTCTGGATAGAACAGCAAGGAGCTGCAACCGCCGAGGGTCAAAAGCAGGCAAAGGATGCCGAGGATTCTCATCCGGTGAAACCTCGCAAAAACAGGGTGGGAATGCATTCCAATGTGGGAGCGAGCTTGCTCGCGAATGCTATCTAACATTCAACTCACGCGTTACCTGACACACCGTCTTCGCGAGCAAGCTCGCTCCCACAAAGAACATCATCGAGTTCAGAGGATATTCGAGTAGTCCGCCTCGATCCGGTCCAGGCTCAAGTGATTGAGGAAGTTGGAGAAGCACATCCACGCCGACAACGCGTTCATGTCGCGGAACTGGTCCGGCAGGTACTTGGGCGGCACCACCAGGCCTTCGTCCACCAGCTGACGCAGGGTTCGCATGTCCTCCAGCGTGGTCTTGCCGCAGAACAACAGCGGGATCTGCTCGAGCTTGCCCTTGCGCACGGCCAACTGAATGTAGTTGTAAACCATGATGAAGCCCTTGAGGTAGGACAAGTCTTTGGTGAATGGCAGACCGGTCGGCGTCGATCCACGGAAAACCCGACTGGCGTTGCCATAGCTTTCCGCCATTTCGAAGCCCTGCTCGCGGAAAAACTCGAAAATCTGCAGGAAGTCCGCGCCCTCCTCGACCATGTGGATGGCGCGGGTGCGGTTGGTCAGTTTGCGCAGGCGGCTCGGGTAGGAGGCGAAGGTGATGATTTCCATCAGGATCGCCAGGCCTTCCTGAGTCACTGTCGACGAGGGCGGGCCTTTGGACAGGAAGGTGCAGATCGGCTGGTTCAAACCGTTGAGCGTGGTGCCGACGTGCACCAGGCCTTCGTGGACTTCCAGCGCGCGCACGTCGCGGTCGTTGAACATCGCGTCGGTGCGGATCTTGATGTAGTCGGCGCCCGCCGCCGCATCGGCGACGATCCCGTCGGACTCGAACACGCGTATGGTTTCCTCGGCCTCACCGAACACCTTGTTCAGCCGGGTTTGCAGCAGGTGCACGGCGTCCTTGGCGGTGAGGACCTTCGGTTCGTCCTTCAGGTCGCCACGACCGTCGATGTTGTTCAGGTAGTCGGACATCATCAGGCCGAGGTCGGCCAGCGTGGGGTCACCGGCGTGGAACGCATCCGACGCGGCGCCGTACAGTTCCTGGGAAATCAGGCCGAAGTCCTCGGTACCGCGCGCTTCGAGCATGCGCACCACCATCCGGTATTCCTTGCACATGCGGCGCATGATCTGGCCGACCGGATTGAACTGACCGAGCTGACGGGTGATGTCGCGTTCGATGTTCTGGAATTCCAGCTTGACCCTGCTTGAGTCGAAGGACAGCGGCCGGTTGAGGTAGTAGTCGCGATCCACCGCCGGCAATTCCTTGCCCTTGGCCTTGAGGAAACCCTTGCGAATGTTCTCGTCCCACTTGACCGCGTCGAGCACGCGGATCGGCGTCTGCGCCAGCACAATGCGATCGGACAACGTGCGTATCGTCTGCTGGTAATCGTCCACCCGAAACTCCTGTAGAAAACGTGACGTACTGGATTATTTGGCTTTGGCCTGATGCTGATAGCGCGCCGCTTCGACGAAAACGTCGGAATTGGCCGGGTCGTCGAGGTAAGCAAAGACCTTTTCAAGCGGACTGTCGACCTGCACGCCCTCGCCGTCATCGGTCTGGAAGCCTTGGCCGTCGAGGGTTTTCTGGGCGATGGCCTGGTTGATCTGCTCAAGGTCGAGGTTGTAGATCACCAGCTCGCGCTTGTCGGTGATCTCGAAACCGGCAATGGTGAAGTGCCCGCCGTATTGCGCCGGCACCTTCGCCGACAGGTACCAGCGGTTGCCATGGCGCGACACCGTGAACGGATAGGCTTCACGCTCGCGGGGTCTGGCCTTGAAGTACGCAACCGCCTGATAGCGATCGTTGCCCAGGCGCGTCAGCTCCAGATTCATCGGCTCGCCCCAGGCATTGGTGCTCGACCATTGGCCGAGCAGGCCCTTGGGCGCCGGTTCACTGGCGGGCAGCGGATCCTTGAAGGTCACCAGACATCCACTGAGCAACAGGAACGACAAGGCGATCAGCACGCCACGCCAGGCTTTCATTCGACACTCCCTAGACCCGAACTCACCAGCGAACCTGTGGGAGCAAGCTTGCTCCCACAGGGGATTGCGTTACACCGACGCGAGTACCAGGTGCATATAGCGCGTCAGAATGCCGAGCATGTCCTCTTCGGCCAAAGGCTCGGCGTCGTTGAGCAGGCCCTGATATTCCATCCGTCCGATAATCGCCGTCAACACCTTGGCATCCTGCTGCGGCTCGCGCGAGCCCAATACCTGGAACAACTGGCAGGTGCCCTGCAGCAGAATCTGCTGATGGGAACGCACCAGTTCCGCCAGACGCGGGTTCAGCAATGCTTCCTGGCGGAACGCCTGTTCCGCCATCAAATGCTCGCGACGGTTGACCAGTTGCCGATGCACGTAGTCGGCCATCAACCGGGCGATATCGTCAGCCAGTTGCGAGCGCGACTCCGGGCTGCCGTCACCGCTGACCACCATTTCGCGCAGCAGGCCTTCGTTGTTGATCCACAGCTTGGCCATGTAGGCCGCGCTGCGTTCGACGTATTGGGCGAAGGTATCGGTGAGCAGGTCATCGATGTCCTTGAAGTAATACGTGGTGGCCGACAGCGGCACTCCGGCCTCGGCCGCCACCGCCCGGTGACGCACAGCGCGCACGCCGTCGCGTACGACAATGCGCATCGCCGCATCGAGAATGTCCTGTCGACGCTGTTCACTGCCCTGCCGGCTGGCCTTGCGGCCCTGGTACTGAACACTTTCAGCGACCGCAGTGGCGATTCCCGCTGCACCCTCTTGAGCCATTGCACCGATCACGACAGGCATACCTCTGTTGTTTTCTTCAAAATTAACCATTTGATACGTTTGTACCAGACAGGCAATAAAAAGCCGCCCATTTCAGGCGGCTTTTTTATTGAAACAATTACGCTTGCGGCCGCATGTGCGGGAACAGGATCACGTCGCGGATCGACGGGGAGTTGGTCAGCAGCATCACCAGACGGTCGATGCCGATACCTTCACCGGCCGTTGGCGGCATGCCGTACTCCAGCGCGCGAACGAAGTCGGCGTCGTAGTGCATGGCTTCGTCGTCGCCGGCATCCTTGTCGGCCACCTGCGCCATGAAACGCTCGGCCTGGTCTTCCGCATCGTTGAGCTCGGAGTAGGCGTTGGCGATTTCACGGCCACCGATGAACAGCTCGAAGCGGTCGGTGACGTTCGGGTTCTCGTCGTTGCGACGGGCCAGCGGCGACACTTCGAACGGGTACTGGGTGATGAAGTGCGGCTGCTCGAGCTTGTGCTCGACCAGCTCTTCGAAAATCATCACCTGCAGCTTGCCCAGACCTTCGAAGCCCAGCACCTTGGCGCCGGCCTTCTTGGCGATGGCGCGAGCCTTGTCGATGTCGTTCAGGTCATCGGCGGTCAGCTCGGGGTTGTACTTGAGGATCGAGTCGAACACCGACAGGCGCACGAACGGCTCGCCGAAGTGGAACACCTTGTCGCCGTACGGCACGTCGGTGCTGCCCAGAACCAGCTGCGCCAGCTCGCGGAACAGTTCTTCGGTCAGGTCCATGTTGTCTTCGTAGTCGGCGTAAGCCTGGTAGAACTCCAACATGGTGAATTCAGGGTTGTGACGCGTCGATACACCTTCGTTACGGAAGTTGCGGTTGATCTCGAACACTTTCTCGAAACCGCCAACCACCAGACGCTTGAGGTACAGCTCTGGCGCGATACGCAGGAACATTTCCATGTCCAGCGCGTTGTGATGGGTTTCGAACGGCTTGGCCGCGGCGCCGCCAGGAATGGTCTGCAGCATCGGCGTTTCGACTTCGAGGAAGTCGCGCTTCATCAGGAAGCTGCGGATGTGCGCGATCACTTGCGAACGGACGCGGAAGGTCTGACGCACGTCTTCGTTGACGATCAGGTCAACGTAGCGCTGACGGTAGCGCTGTTCGGTGTCGGTCAGGCCGTGGTGCTTGTCCGGCAGCGGGCGCAGGGATTTGGTCAGCAGGCGCACGCTGGTCATCTCGACGTACAGGTCGCCCTTGCCGGAACGGGCCAGGGTGCCTTCGGCGGCGATGATGTCGCCCATGTCCCAGGTTTTCACCGCGGCCAGGGTTTCTTCAGGCAAGGTTTTGCGGTTGACGTAGACCTGGATGCGACCGGTCATGTCCTGGATCACCATGAACGAGCCACGGTTGAGCATGATGCGACCTGCAACCTTGACCGGGATCGCAGCCTCTGCCAGCTCTTCCTTGGTCTTGTCCGCGTACTGCTTTTGCAACGCATCGCAGTAGTTGTCGCGGCGGAAGTCGTTCGGGAAGGCATTGCCCTTGGCGCGCTCGGCAGCAAGCTTTTCCTTGCGCAGGGCGATCAGGGAGTTTTCTTCCTGTTGCAGGGCCTGGTCGAGTTGTTGGTCGCTCATGTCTTTAAATATTCCATCACAGGTTCGTTGCCCCCGCCGGTGACGGGGGACTTGAGGTCGGGTGAAAGCTTACAGGCCCGATTTCAGGCTGGCTTCCAGGTATTCGTCGATGTCGCCGTCGAGCACCTTGTCGCAGTCGCTGCGTTCGATGTTGGTACGCAGATCCTTGATCCGCGAGGCATCGAGCACGTACGAACGGATCTGGTGACCCCAGCCGATGTCCGACTTGGTGTCTTCCAGCGCCTGGGACGCGGCGGTGCGCTTCTGCATTTCCTGCTCGTACAACTTGGCCCGCAGCATTTTCATGGCGGTGTCCTTGTTGGCGTGCTGGGAACGTTCGTTCTGGCAGCTCACCACGGTGTTGGTCGGTACGTGGGTGATACGTACGGCCGAGTCGGTGGTGTTTACGTGCTGACCACCGGCACCGGAGGAACGATAGGTGTCGATCCGCAGGTCTGCCGGGTTGATTTCGATTTCCACCTTGTCGTCGATCTCTGGCGAGACGAAAACCGCGGAAAACGAGGTGTGGCGACGGTTGCCGGAGTCGAACGGGCTCTTGCGCACCAGACGGTGCACGCCGATTTCGGTACGCAGCCAGCCGAAGGCGTATTCGCCCTTGATGTGCACGGTGGCGCCTTTGATCCCGGCGACTTCACCGGCCGACAGCTCCATGATGGTCGCGTCGAAACCGCGTTTGTCGGCCCAGCGCAGGTACATGCGCAGCAGGATGTTGGCCCAGTCCTGGGCCTCGGTGCCGCCGGAACCGGCCTGGATGTCCAGGTAGGCGTTGTTCGGGTCCATCTCGCCGCTGAACATGCGACGGAATTCCAGTTTGGCCAGGGACTCTTCGAGACCCTGGAGGACTTCGACGACGTCATTCACGGCGCCTTCGTCGTTCTCTTCAACGGCCATGTCGAGCAGCTCGCGGGAATCGGCCAGGCCGGTGGCCAGCTCGTCCAGGGTGTCGACGATCTGCGCCAGCGTCGAGCGCTCGCGGCCCAGTTCCTGGGCGTATTCAGGTTTGTTCCAGACTGCAGGATCTTCAAGCTCGCGATTGACTTCGATCAGACGCTCATGCTTTTGATCGTAGTCAAAGATACCCCCGAATAGATTCGGAGCGCTCGGACAGGTCCTTGATGGTGTTCAGGATCGGGTTGATTTCCATGACGGGCAGCACTCGTTGGCGAACTTTTGAAAGCCGGCGAGTATAACGTAATCACGCTGTCACGGCAGCCCGTCTGGCGGCTCTTGAGGCGAATGAACTCAATGGTTCATTCGATCCCCACCTGATTGCGCCCGTTGTTCTTGGCCAGGTACAGGCCGCGATCCGCCGCCGAGATCAGCAACCGGCAGTCGCTGCCCGACTCCGGCACCATGGTCGCCAGACCGATGCTGATGGTCAGGCTCGAGCCTTCGGCCGGGGCATTGTGCGGAATTTTCAGCGCCGCAACCGTCTGGCGCAGCTTCTCCGCCACCAGTCGCGCCCCGCCCGGCGAGGTGTTGGGCAGCACCAACGCAAATTCTTCGCCGCCATAACGCGCCGGCAGATCGGACGGCCGGGCACTGGCCTCGCGAATCGCCGTGGCGACCTTGCGCAGCGCTTCGTCGCCCTCGACATGGCCGAAGGTGTCGTTGTAAGACTTGAAGTAATCGACGTCGATCATCAGCAGCGACAACTGGCTCTGGTCACGCAGCGAGCGGCGCCATTCCAGTTCCAGGTATTCGTCGAAGTGCCGACGGTTGGACAGCCCGGTCAGGCCGTCGGAGTTCATCAGGCGTTGCAACACCAGGTTGGTGTCGAGCAATTGCTGCTGACTGACCCGCAATGCGCGGTAGGCCGCGTCCCGTTGCAGCAATGTCATGTAGGAGCGCGAGTGATAGCGGATACGCGCCACCAGCTCGATGTTGTCCGGCAGTTTCACCAGGTAATCGTTGGCCCCGGCGGAGAACGCCGCGCTTTTGATCAGCGGGTCTTCCTTGGTCGACAGGACGATGATCGGAATGTCCTTGGTCGCCGGGTGATTGCGGTATTCGCGCACCAGACTCAGGCCGTCGAGGCCGGGCATCACCAGATCCTGGAGGATCACGGTCGGCTTGATTCGCACTGCGTGGGCCACAGCAAGATGCGGGTCGGAGCAGAAGTGGAAGTCGATGTTCTCTTCGTTCGACAGCCCACGGCGCACGGCTTCGCCGATCATCGCCTGATCGTCCACCAACAACACCATGGCGGCGTTCTCGTCGGTTTTGATGTCATCGATCTGTAAGTCATTCATGGGCGGTCACCTGAGTGCTGCGGGGGCCAGGATTGCGGACGAACATGTTCATTTGGGGAAAATCTCCAGCAATCGTGGCGCTATCTTTTCCAGTGGACGGATTTCTACGGCCGCGTCGATGGCTGCGGCAGCCTTGGGCATGCCGTACACCGCACTGCTTTGCTGATCCTGCGCGATGGTCAGATAACCCTGTTGGCGCATGAGCTTAAGCCCTTGAGCCCCGTCGCGTCCCATCCCTGTCAATAAAACCCCTACTGCGTCACCGTTCCAGTAGTTGGCGACGCTTTCGAAAAACACGTCGATCGAGGGGCGATAGATCTCGTTGACCGGCTCGGCGGTGTAGGCCAGCGTGCCGTTCTTGAGCAAACGAATATGGTGGTTGGTGCCGGCCAGCAGCACTGCGCCGGCCTGCGGCGGTTCGCCTTCGCGGGCCAGACGCACGTCCAGGCCGCTGGCGCTGGCCAGCCATTCGGCCATGCCGGCGGCGAACACCTGATCGACATGCTGCACCAGCACGATGGCCGCCGAAAAGTGGCGCGGCAGGCCTTTGAGCAGGACTTCCAGCGCCGCCGGGCCACCGGCCGAGGAGCCGATCGCCACCAGTCGCTGGCGCGAGGCGGTACTGCGTGGGGTCGCAGGTGCGGGACGCGCGCGGGCGGTTTTCTCGCCGATCAGCCAGCCGATGTTGAGGATCTTGCGCAGCAGCGGCGCCGCCGCTTCCTGAGGATTGCCGCCGCCGATGGCCGGGGTGTCGACCACGTCCAGCGCGCCGTGGCCCATGGCTTCAAACACCCGGTGCACGTTCTGCTGGCGGTCCACGGTGACGATAACGATCGCGCAAGGGCTCTCGGCCATGATCCGGCGGGTGGCCTCGACGCCATCCATCACCGGCATGATCAGGTCCATCAGGATCAGGTCGGGAGTGTTTTGCGCGCACAGGCGCACCGCTTCGGCGCCGTTGCCGGCGACCCACACCACCTGATGCGCCGGCTCGAAGGCCAGTGCGCGGCGCAGGGCCTCCACCGCCAAAGGCATGTCGTTGACAATTGCGATCTTCATGCCCGCGCTCCTCCGATGAGCTCAACCACCGCGTCGAGCAAGGCGTCGTCATGAAAACTGGCCTTGGCCAGATAATAGTCGGCGCCGGCGTCCAGTCCACGGCGGCGGTCTTCCTCGCGATCCTTGTAGGAAACAACCATCACCGGCAGCGATTGCAGACGGTTGTCCCGGCGCAGCAGCGACACCAGTTCGATGCCGTCCATGCGCGGCATGTCGATGTCGGTGATCAGCAGATCGAAATCCTCTGAGCGCAAGGCGTTCCAGCCGTCCATGCCGTCCACCGCAACGGCCACGTCGTAGCCGCGATTGAGCAGCAGCTTGCGTTGCAGTTCGCGCACGGTCAGCGAGTCATCGACCACCAGAATCCGCTTGCGCGCGGCTTCTGCGGCCTGATTGCCGTGGCGTGCGATGCGCTCCAGACGCCCGGTGTTGAGCAGTTTGTCCACCGAACGCAGCATGTCTTCGACGTCGACAATCAGCACCACCGAGCCATCGTCGAGCAAGGCCCCGGCGGAAATGTCCTGCACCTTGCCCAGCCGCTCGTCCAGCGGCAGCACCACCAGCGTGCGCTCGCCGATGAAGCGTTCGACCGCCACGCCGTAGATCGCATCGCGCTCGCGGATCACCACGACTTTCAAGGTGTCGCCGCTGTTCTGGCTGGCCGGACGCTGCAATAACTGACTGGCCGCAACCAGCCCGACATGTCGACCTTCGTGCCAGAAATGCTGGCGGCCTTCGACCTGCACAATGTCGTCCGGCGCCAGATCGCACATGCGTTCGATGTGCGCCAGCGGGAAGGCGTAGGCCTCGTCGCCGACTTCCACCACCAGGCTGCGCACCACCGACAGGGTCAGCGGCACTTCCAGATGGAAGCGACTGCCCTCGCCCGCCGTCTGCTCCAGCACCACCGCGCCGCGCAACTGGCGGACCATGTGCTGAACGGCATCGAGGCCGACGCCGCGACCGGACACTTCGGTGACCTTGTCTCGCAGGCTGAAGCCCGGCAGAAACAGGAAGGTCAGCAGTTCTTCTTCACTCAACTGAGCGGCGGTTTCCGCTGGAGACAACTGGCGTTCGACGATGCTGCGGCGGACTTTTTCCAGATCCACGCCGTTGCCGTCGTCGCTCAATTCCAGCACCAGCAGACCGGCCTGATGCGAGGCGCGCAGACGAATCAGCCCTTCCTCGGACTTGCCTTTGAGCAGGCGCTCCTGCGGAGTTTCAATGCCGTGATCGACTGCATTGCGCAGCAGGTGCGTCAGCGGTGCTTCGAGTTTTTCCAGTACATCGCGATCGACCTGAGTCTTCTCACCCTCGATTTCCAACCGCACCTGTTTACCGAGGCTGCGACCGAGGTCGCGGACCATCCGCACCTGCCCCGACAACACATCGGCGAATGGCCGCATGCGGCAGGCCAGGGCGGTGTCGTACAGCACTTGTGCGCGCTGACTGGCTTGCCAGGCAAACTCGTCGAGCTCGGCGTTTTTCTCTGCCAGCAACTGCTGGGATTCGGCGAGCAAACGGCGCGCGTCTTCCAGTGCCTCTTGAGCTTCAAGGCTCAGGGCATGTTCCTTGAGATGAACGTTGAGACTTTCCAGCGCCCGCAGGCCGTTGTTCTGCATGCGCTTGAGGCGCTGCATGGTGGCCAGGTGCGGTTTGAGGCGCTGGGTTTCCACGAGGGATTTGCTCGACAGATCGAGCAGGCTGTTCAAGCGTTCGGCGGTGACCCGCAGCACCCGCTCGCCGCCCTCAGTGGTGCGTTTGCTCTTGCGCGGCGCGGGCGCAGGCTCCGGCTCGGCCACCTCGGCGGGGGTTTCAACGGGCGCGGACTCAGCCACCGGCGGTGGCTGAATCTGCAACTCGGCCATCGGTGGCGCACTTGGAACCGCAGGGACCACTGCCGGCGCCGTCGGATCGAGCAACCCGCCCATCAATGCCACGTAAGCCTCGATGTCCGCCGGTTGCGGGCCGTTGGCCGGTGTAGCAATGCGCATCAGCAAGTCGGTGCCCTGCAACAGCGCGTCGATATGTTCCGGGCGCAGGAACAACCGTCCTTCCTGGGCGCTGACCAGACAATCTTCCATCACGTGGGCGACGCTGACGCCGCTGTCGATGCCGACGATCCGCGCCGCGCCTTTCAACGAGTGCGCCGCGCGCATGCACGATTCGAGCTGATCGGCCTGAGTCGGGTTGCGCTCAAGCGCCAGTAGCCCGGCGCTGAGCACCTGGGTCTGGGCTTCGGCTTCGAGGCTGAACAGCTCGAGCAGGGAGGCGTCGCGCATTTGCTCGGGGGTCATGTGAGGCTCCGGGAGACGGCGGACAACAGCTGTTCTTCATCCAGCCAACGCAGACTGCGACCCTTGAAAGGCAGCACGCCTCGGGTGTATTTGGCGCTGGCCTGTGCGCCGGACCGCGACGCGGCGTCGAGGATTCGCTCGTCGATGGCGTGAATCCCGTCGACTTCGTCCACCGGCACCACCACCGGCCCGCCCTGGGCCGCGATGATCAGCATGCGCGGCATGATCCGCGCGCCGGTCGCCGGGGCCGCATTGCTGTCGAGGTCGAGCAGTTCGACCAGCGACAGGCACGCCACCAGCGCACCGCGCACGTTCGCCACGCCGAGCAAGGCCCGGGAGCGCTGGTGCGGCAGCGAGTGAATCGCCTGCAACGGCGCGACCTCCACCAGACTGCGGGTGGCCAGGCCGAGCCATTCTTCGCCAAGGCGGAACATCAGCAGCGAACGGGTCTTCAGCTCGGTTTCAACCTGGGTCGCCACCGGATCGCGCTCGTCCTGCTGCAACGCATAGCGGTCGAGCAGGCGCGTGGCGGCGGCGGAATACACCGAGCAATTGCGGCAATGGATGTGCTCGTCCAGCAGCGGACAGGACTTGTCGCCGTGAATGCCGATGCGGTTCCAGCAATCGTCGATGGCCCGGGCGTCTTCGTGGGTGACATTCAAGGTGTCGGACGGGATCATCGTTTACGCTCACTGTCGGCGGTGCGGTCGCTGCGGGCGGCACGCTCCTGCAATCGTCTGGCGCCGGCCGCGTCGCCCTGGGCCTGCAACAGCGCAGCCAGGTGCATCAGGGCTTCAGGGTGTTGCGGTTCGAGGTACAGCGCCTTGCGGTAAAAACCCTGGGCTTCGAGGGCGCTGCCGGCGACATCGCTCAGCAGGCCGAGCCAGTAAAACACCTGGGCCACCGGCTCGTGGCTGCGCAAATACTGTTCGCATGCGGCACGGGCGTCGGCGCTTTTGCCTTCGTTGGCCAGGGCGGCGATGTTGGCCAGCAGCGTTGCGGCATCGGGATTGTTGCTTTTAGCCGTCGCGGGCAAAGGCGTCACGCCCGCAAACGGGCGGTTGCGCACCGGCGGCGGTGGCGTGCTGCGTACCGGTTGGCGCACAGGCAACGGCACGGGAATCGCGGTCGGCATCGGCAACGGTTCGGGTTGTGGATCGCTGTGACGGCTGAAGGCAAACGACTGCGGGATCCCGATCGATCGCATGCCCAGCCGCCCGAGCAGACTGCCCTCGGCCGGGCCGATAAACAGCACGCCATCAACATGGGTCAGGCGTTTGAGCACCGCGAATACCTGCTGCTGGGTCGGCTGATCGAAATAGATCAGCAGGTTGCGGCAGAACACGAAATCGAACGGCGGCTCGTTGACCAGCAATGACGGATCGAGCACGTTGCCGACATGCAGGCGTACCTGCTCGCGGACGATTTCATTCACCCGATAGCCCTCGTTCTCGGCAAAAAAATGCCGCTCACGAAAGTCCAGTTCCTGACCGCGAAACGAGTTCTTGCCGTACAGCGCCCGCCGCGCCTTGTCCACCGACAAGGGGCTGACGTCCATGCCATCGACCTTGAACTGATGGGGCTTGAGGCCGGCATCGAGCAAAGCCATGGCAATCGAATAGGGTTCTTCACCGGTGGAACACGGCAGGCTGAGGATGCGCAGCGCGCGCATGTTGTTCAGCTCACCCAGGCGTTTGCGCGCCAGTTTGCCCAGTGTGGCGAAGGATTCCGGGTAACGGAAAAACCAGGTTTCGGGGACGATTACCGCTTCGATCAACGCCTGCTGTTCATCCCGAGAGCCTAGCAAGGTCTGCCAGTACTCATTGGCATTCACCGTTTGCGACAGGGTGATGCGCTGGCGTACAGCCCGCTCGATGATCGCCGGGCCGACCGAGGCGACGTCAAGGCCGATGCGTTCCTTGAGGAAATCGAAGAAGCGCTGGTCACTGCTCATGGCTGCTCCTCAAGCTGCGCCGGATCCAGCGGCGGCGACGGGAACAGCAGCGTGCGCACCGACTCGTCCAGCAAGTCGTTGACCCGCACCCACTGCACCAGCCCTTGCGCGTCTTCACGCACCGGGCCCAGGTACGGCGCCTGACGATTGTCGAGGCCGTACGGCTGAAAATCATCCGGGTTGCAACGCAAGGTGTCGGTGGCCTGTTCGAGGATCAGGCCCAGCCAGTGCGACGGCTGCGATTCATCCGCGCGGTAATGCACCAGCACCAGCCGTGTGCTGGTGCGCGCTTGCGCAGGATGGCCGAACGTCAGGGCACTGAGGTCGATCACCGGCACCACCGTGCCGCGATAGGCGAACACCCCTGCCACCCAGTGCGGCGCCCGGGCAATCGGCTTCAACGGCAGGCGCGGCAGCACTTCGGCCACTTCCGTGGCGCGCAAGGCGTAGCGTTCGCTGCCGATGCGAAACAGCAGGAACAGCGCCTGCTTCGCCACCGGTGCAGCGCTGCGTTTGGCGGTGATTTCGCTCATCAGACTTTGAATCGCGAAACGCCGCTGCGCAGGCCCACGGCCACCTGGCTCAGTTCGTCGATGGCGAAACTGGCCTGACGCAACGACTCGACCGTCTGGCTGCTGGCATCACCCAGTTGCACCAGCGCATGGTTGATCTGTTCGGCGCCGGTGGCCTGGGCCTGCATGCCTTCGTTGACCATCAACACCCGCGGCGCCAGCGCCTGCACCTGATGGATGATCTGCGACAGCTGCTCGCCGACCTGCTGCACTTCGGCCATGCCGCGACGCACTTCCTCGGAGAACTTGTCCATGCCCATCACCCCGGCGGACACCGCCGACTGGATCTCGCGGACCATCTGTTCGATGTCGTAAGTCGCGACAGCGGTCTGGTCCGCCAGACGCCGCACTTCGGTGGCGACCACGGCAAAACCGCGACCGTATTCGCCGGCCTTCTCCGCTTCGATCGCAGCGTTCAGGGACAGCAGGTTGGTCTGGTCGGCGACCTTGACGATGGTCACCACCACCTGATTGATGTTGCCGGCCTTCTCGTTGAGGATCGCCAGTTTGGCGTTCACCAGATCCGCCGCACCCATCACCGAGTGCATGGTGTCTTCCATGCGTGCCAGGCCTTGCTGCCCGGAGCCGGCCAGCACCGAGGCCTGATCGGCGGCGGTGGAGACTTCGGTCATGGTGCGCACCAGGTCGCGGGAGGTCGCCGCGATCTCGCGCGACGTTGCGCCGATTTCAGTGGTGGTCGCGGCGGTTTCGGTGGCAGTGGCCTGCTGTTGTTTGGAGGTGGCGGCAATTTCGGTCACCGACGTGGTGACCTGCACCGACGAGCGCTGGGCCT
The DNA here is from genome assembly GCF_002113215.1 of Pseudomonas sp. B15(2017). Taxonomy (NCBI): domain Bacteria; kingdom Pseudomonadati; phylum Pseudomonadota; class Gammaproteobacteria; order Pseudomonadales; family Pseudomonadaceae; genus Pseudomonas; species Pseudomonas sp. B15(2017). The sequence goes on along the minus strand of NZ_NEJZ01000005.1, from coordinate 73,397 downwards.
GGGACACCAGCGAAGTGAGCTCGGTCATCATGTCGTTGAAGCCGGTTTCCACTGCGCCGAACTCGTCCTTGCGCTCGAGATTCAAGCGGCTGCTCAGGTCGCCGGTGCGCATGATGTCGAGGATCTGCACGATGCGGTTCATCGGCGCCATGATTGCGCGCATCAGCAACAGACCGCAGAGGCCGGCAGCCAGCACAGCCACCAGCAGCGAGACGAACATGCTGACTTTGGCCGCTGCCACAGCCTCATCAATGTTGGCCATGGCCTGGTCGGCGACTCGCTTGTTCTCGCCGATGATGTCGTTGAGTTTCATCCGGCCCGAGTACCAGGTCGGTGTCAGTTGCTCGTTGAACAGTTTGACGGCTTCGGCTTCAAGATTGCGTTTGTGCAGATCAAGCACGGCGTCCTGAATCTTCATGTAGGAGTCGTGATACTTCTCGAACGCTGCGAATTCGAGCTTGTCCTCGTCCGTAACGACCGTGTTGCGGTAATTGGCCATCTGCTCCTGAAGTCGGGATTCGAAAGCCTTGTAATCGGCCGCATCTTCACTGCTGATGCCCTGCCCTTCCTTGAGCCCCAACAGTTCCTGGGTCTGCAGATAACTGTCGACCCACGCGCCACGAATCATCGAGCTGTAATAGACGCCGGGAATCGCGTCGTCACGGACGCTGTTTTCACTGGCTTCGATCTTCAACAACCGTGAATACGAGACGACCACCATCAACAGCATGATGGCGATAATCACCGCAAAGCTCGCCAAAATGCGTTGGCGCAACGTCCAGTTCTTCACAGTCAGTCCTCAGGGCCAGATCGAAATTGCGGGGGAGTATAGCTGAGGGCGGTGTTTCATTTATAAGACGGTTTGCCGCGCTCAGGCCTTCCGGTAGTCAACGGGGTGGGCTCTGGACAGGGACTTTCAAGGAATCGGAGGGTGGCGTGCCAGTGACGCAATGGCAAAAAGGGGCGATGGATTGGTCATTTCAGCTGCTGCAACGAAAGAACCCGCGATCCTGTGCGGGATTGCGGGTTCTGATATCGCTGACACCAGTTTTACTGGGTAGCTACGCGAACCTGCTTCTCAAGCTCCACCTTCAACCCCGGCTCCAGCTTCAACTGCCGCGCCAGTTCATCCAGATAGCTCTTTTCCATGAAGTTCTCCTCGTCCACCAGCATCACGCTCGCCACGTACATCTCGGCGGCCATCTCCGGTGTGCTCGCTGCACGGGCGACGTCGGTGGGGTCGAGGGGTTTGTTGAGTTCGGCGTGGAGCCAGTGCTTGAGATCCTGATCGTTGTCGAGTCTGGTGAATTCGCCTTCGATCAGTTGGCGTTCGCGGTCGTCGATGTGGCCGTCGGCCTTGGCGGCGGCGACCAGGGCTTTGAGGATGGCCTGGCTGTGTTGTTCGACTTGCGCCGGTGGCAGGCGATCGACGGTTTGCGGTTCGTTTTGTGGAGCGGTGCCTTTCTGGGCGTTCCAGTTGCCGTAGGCTTTGTAGGCGATTACGCCCAGTGCAGCGAGGCCGCCGTAGAGGGCGACTTTACCGCCAACCTTGCGGGCCTTTTTGCTGCCCAGCAGCAGGCCCATGGCGCCGGCCGCCAGGGCTCCGCCGCCTGTGCCTGAGAGCAAACCGCCGAGTGCGCCATTACCGGAAGATCCGCCCAGCAAGCCGCCCAAGCCACCGGCAGCCGGTTTGTTCTGCGCCCCGCCCGCCTTGTTCTGCAGCAGATCCTGGCCGGACTTGAGGAGTTGATCGAGCAATCCACGGGTGTTCATGTTCCGTCTCCAAACTGGTTTTATCCGGATCAATAAGGCCCTCAGCCTAGTTCGAAAGTGCCCGTCACTCGGGTGCGAGTGTGCTTCCAGATGTTGCCTGGCCCGGAGCAGCCATTCGCGAAAATAGATATACACTCGGGGCAATCTATAAAAACCGCCCACCGGGTAAAACGTCCATGATGACCTTGCGTCAGATCCGCCATTTCATCGCCGTGGCCGAGACCGGCTCGATCTCCGCCGCCGCGCAAACCGCATTCATTTCCCAATCGACCCTGACCCTGGCCATCCAGCAACTGGAGGAAGAAATCGGGGTCAGTCTGTTCAACCGCCACGCCAAGGGCATGACCCTTACCCATCAGGGCCACCAGTTCCTGCGCCAGGCGCACTTGATTCTGGCCACCGTGGACAACGCCAAACGCAGCCTGCAACAAAGCACCGATCAGGTCGCAGGGCAGTTGATTGTCGGCGTGACCAGCCTGGTGGCCGGTTATTACCTGGCGGATTTGCTCACTCGTTTCCAGCGCGCCTATCCCAACGTCGAGATACGGGTGATGGAGGACGAACGGCCGTACATCGAGCATCTGCTGGTCAGCGGCGAGATCGATGTCGGTGTGCTGATTCTCTCCAACCTCGAAGACCGCCACGCCTTGCAGACCGAAGTACTGACCCACTCGCCGCACCGTTTGTGGCTGCCGGCCCAGCATCCGCTGCTGGAACACGACAGCATCAACCTCGCCGATGTTGCCCGGGAGCCGTTGATTCAGCTGAACGTCGACGAGATGGATCGCAATGCCCAACGCCTGTGGCGCGGCGCCGGGCTGCAACCGAAGATCACCCTCAGAACCGCGTCCACCGAGGCAGTGCGAAGTCTGGTGGCGGCGGGTCTCGGCGTTTCGATCCAGCCCGACATGACCTACCGCCCTTGGTCGCTGGAAGGCGACATCATCGAAGCCCGGCCGATTGCCGACCTCAGCCAGACCCTCGACGTCGGTCTGGCCTGGCGTCGCGGCACTGCGCGACCCGCGCTGGTCGATCCGTTTCTGACCGTGGCCCGCGAGCAGCCTCACGGTGGACGCAAGCCATCTATTTAATCGAATGCCACCTTCAGTATTTAGAATTTGTCGACCCCGGAGCCGCGCACTAGTCTTACTGCATCGATAAGACGGTCGGCTCCCGGAACAGGGAGCAACATGCCTTTCAAACAAAAAGAAACGCAAGAAAAGAGAACCCTCAAAATGGCTGGCGCGCAGACCCACATGCACACCGCGTTGCTGATCGACGGCGAACTGGTCGCCGGCCAGGGTTTTGTCGAACCGATCCTCAACCCGGCCACCGGCGAAGTCCTGACCCAGATCGCCGAAGCCAGCACCGAGCAAGTTGAAGCCGCCATCCTCGCCGCCCACCGCGCCTTTGCCGAGTGGTCGCGCACCACCCCGCAACAACGCTCGAATCTCCTGCTGGAAATCGCCAACGCCGTCGAAAAACACGCCGACCACCTCGCCCGCCTCGAAGCCCTGAACTGCGGCAAGCCGCTGCATCTGGCGCGGCAGGATGATTTGACCGCGACCGTCGATGTGTTCCGCTTCTTCGCCGGCGCCGTACGCTGCCAGACCGGCCAGCTCAGCGGCGAATACGTGCCGGGCTACACCAGCATGGTGCGTCGCGATCCGATTGGCGTCGTCGCGTCGATTGCGCCGTGGAACTACCCGATCATGATGGCCGCGTGGAAAATCGCCCCGGCCCTCGCCGCCGGCAATACGCTGGTGTTCAAGCCGTCCGAGCACACGCCGCTGTCGATCCTGGCGCTGGCTCCGGCACTGGCCGAAATCCTGCCGCGCGGGGTGATCAACATCGTCTGCGGCGGCGGAGAAGGCGTTGGCAGTCATCTGGTCGGGCATCCGAAAGTGCGCATGGTGTCGCTCACCGGCGATATCGTCACCGGCCAGAAAATCCTCCAGGCCGCCGCCAAAACCCTCAAACGCACGCACCTCGAACTCGGCGGCAAGGCTCCGGTAATCGTCTGCAACGATGCCGACATTAAAGCTGTGGTCGAAGGCGTGCGTACTTATGGTTATTACAACGCCGGGCAGGATTGCACGGCGGCTTGCCGGATCTACGCCCAGGCCGGGATTCACGACAAATTGGTGGCCGAACTTGGCGCGGCGGTAAGCAGGCTGCGTTTCGCCGGCAAGCGTGACGCCGACAACGAAATCGGCCCGCTGATCAGCACGCGCCAGCGCGACCGCGTGGCCAGCTTCGTCGAACGCGCCCTCGGTCAGCCGCACATCGAGCGGGTCACAGGCGCAGCGGTGCATTCGGGTGCCGGGTTCTTCTATCAACCCACGCTGTTGGCCGGTTGCAAACAGAGCGATGAAATCGTCCAGCGCGAAGTGTTCGGCCCGGTGGTGACCGTGACCCGCTTCGACGAACTGACGCAAGCGGTGGACTGGGCCAACGACTCGGAATACGGCCTCGCCTCGTCGGTGTGGACCCAGAACCTGGACAAGGCGATGCAGGTCGCCGCGCGCCTGCAATACGGCTGCACCTGGATCAACAGCCATTTCATGCTGGTCAGCGAAATGCCCCACGGCGGCCTGAAACGCTCCGGTTACGGCAAAGACTTATCCAGCGATTCGCTACAGGACTACAGCGTGGTGCGGCACATCATGGCCCGCCACGGCCAGCATCTCTGACTACGCTAATAACAAGCCGCTGACGGCATGCTTCACCGCGTTCACAACTGCCCCGACCATAATTTAAAGAAGAGGGTTCACCATGTTCGTGCACAAGACCGCACTGCTCAGTGCAATCACCATGGCCCTGCTGGCCAGCGCCAGCCTGCAGGCCGCCGAGCCGCTGAAAGCCGTCGGCGCCGGCGAAGGCCAGCTCGATATCGTCGCCTGGCCCGGCTACATCGAACGCGGTGAAAGCGACAAGGCCTACGACTGGGTGACCGGTTTCGAGAAGGAAACCGGCTGCAAGGTCAATGTGAAAACCGCCGCCACCTCCGACGAAATGGTCAGCCTGATGGCCAAGGGCGGTTACGACCTGGTGACCGCGTCGGGCGATGCGTCGCTGCGTTTGATCGTCGGCAAGCGTGTGCAGCCGATCAACACCGCGTTGATCCCGAACTGGAAATCCCTCGACCCACGCCTGAAAGACGCTCCGTGGTACGTCGTCAATAAACAAACCTACGGCACCCCGTACCAGTGGGGCCCGAACGTGTTGATGTACAACACCAACGTGTTCAAGACCGCGCCGACCAGCTGGAACGTGGTGTTCGAGGAACAGAACCTGCCCGACGGCAAGCCGAACAAGGGTCGCGTGCAAGCCTACGACGGCCCGATCTACATCGCCGACGCGGCGCTGTACCTGAAATCGACCAAGCCTGAGCTGGGGATCAAGGATCCGTACCAGCTCACCGAAGATCAGTACAAGGCAGTTCTGGAACTTTTGCGTGCCCAGCAGAAGCTGATCCACCGCTACTGGCACGACACCACGGTGCAGATGAGCGACTTCAAGAACGAAGGCGTGGTGGCGTCCAGCGCCTGGCCGTATCAGGTCAACGGTCTGATCAACGACAAACAGCCGATCGCCTCCACCGTGCCGAAAGAAGGCGCCACCGGCTGGGCCGACACCACCATGCTGCACGCAGAGGCCAAGCATCCGAACTGCGCGTACAAGTGGATGGACTGGTCGCTGCAGCCGAAAGTCCAGGGTGATGTGGCGGCGTGGTTCGGTTCGTTGCCGGCGGTTCCGGCGGCGTGTCAGGGCAGTGAGTTGCTCGGCGCTGAAGGCTGCAAGACCAACGGGTTTGACCAGTTCGACAAAATCGCCTTCTGGAAAACCCCGCAAGCTGAAGGTGGGAAGTTTGTGCCTTATAGCCGGTGGACGCAGGACTACATTGCGATCATGGGCGGTAGGTAATCGATCTTTCCTGTGGGAGCGAGCTTGCTCGCGAAGTGGGTATCACATCCAACATTGCAGGTGACTGACCCACCGTCTTCGCGAGCAAGCTCTCTCCCACATGAGATCACCGCCAATACCGCGATCTCACCTGGCAACAGATAACCGTTGTTCGTTTTTCAGAAGTCCAGGCAGGGCCGCTGCGACGGCCTTCGCCTTTTTGGAGCACCGCACCATGACGCTTGCAGTCCAGTTCACCAACGTTTCCCGGCAGTTCGGCGAAGTGAAGGCCGTTGACCGGGTTTCCATCGATATCCAGGACGGCGAGTTCTTTTCCATGCTCGGCCCCTCCGGCTCGGGCAAGACCACGTGCCTGCGCCTGATCGCCGGGTTCGAGCAACCGAGCGCGGGCTCGATCCGCATTCACGGCGCCGAAGCCGCCGGTCTGCCGCCCTATCAGCGCGACGTCAACACGGTGTTTCAGGATTACGCGCTGTTCCCGCACATGAACGTGCTGGACAACGTCGCCTACGGTTTGAAAGTCAAAGGCGTAAGCAAGACCGAGCGCCATAAACGCGCCGAAGAAGCCTTGGACATGGTCGCCCTCGGCGGCTACGGCGCGCGCAAACCGGTGCAGTTGTCCGGCGGTCAGCGCCAGCGTGTCGCCCTCGCCCGCGCGTTGGTCAATCGCCCGCGAGTGCTGTTGCTCGACGAGCCGTTGGGCGCTCTCGACTTGAAGCTGCGCGAACAGATGCAGAGCGAACTGAAGAAGCTGCAACGCCAGCTCGGCATCACCTTCATCTTCGTCACCCACGACCAGACTGAAGCGCTGTCGATGTCCGACCGCGTGGCCGTGTTCAACAAGGGTCGCATCGAACAGGTCGACACGCCGCGCACTCTGTACATGAAACCGACCACCACGTTCGTCGCCGAATTCGTCGGCACTTCGAACGTGATTCGCGGTGATCTGGCGCGCCAGCTCAGCGGCCATCCGCAGCCGTTTTCGATCCGCCCGGAACATGTGCGTTTCGCCGAAGGCCCGCTGGCCAGCCATGAAATCGAAGTCAGTGGCCTGCTCCACGACATCCAGTATCAGGGCAGCGCCACGCGCTACGAGCTGAAACTGGAAAACGGCCAGACCCTGAGCATCAGTCAGGCCAACAATCAGTGGATCGACAGCAGCGCGCAGCACCAGACCGGTCAGCGCATCAGCGCACGCTGGGCGCGGGAAGCGATGATTGCGCTGCACGACACCGTTGCGAGCGAGGTGTGACATGACCGCCCTCGCCCTCCCTCAATCGGCGCCGTTGCGCAGGTTTTCCAACCTGCTCTATCGCAAACCGAATTTGTATCTGTCGATGCTGCTGGTGCCGCCGCTGCTGTGGTTCGGCGCAATCTATCTGGGCTCGCTGCTGGTGCTGTTGTGGCAAGGTTTCTACACCTTCGACGACTTCACCATGGCGGTCACCCCGGACCTGACCCTGGCCAACTTCGCCGCACTGTTCCAGCCATCGAACTTCGACATCATCCTGCGCACGCTGAGCATGGCCGTCGTGGTGTCGATCGCCAGCGCCATCGTCGCGTTCCCGATTGCCTACTACATGGCGCGCTACACCACGGGCAAGACCAAGGCGTTTTTCTACATCGCGGTGATGATGCCGATGTGGGCCAGTTACATCGTCAAGGCCTACGCCTGGACGTTGCTGCTGGCCAAGGGCGGCGTGGCGCAGTGGTTCGTTCAGCACCTGGGGCTGGAGCCGGTGCTGCAGTTCATTCTGGGGATTCCCGGGGTCGGCGGCAGCACCTTGTCGACCTCGCATCTGGGGCGGTTCATGGTGTTCGTCTACATCTGGCTGCCGTTCATGATCCTGCCGATCCAGGCCTCGCTGGAGCGTCTGCCGCCGTCGTTGCTGCAAGCCTCCGCCGACCTCGGGGCCAAGCCGCGCCAAACCTTCATGCAAGTGATTCTGCCGCTGTCGGTGCCGGGGATTGCTGCCGGTTCAATCTTCACCTTTTCGCTGACCCTGGGCGACTTCATCGTGCCGCAACTGGTGGGCCCGCCGGGCTACTTCGTCGGCAGCATGGTCTACGCGCAGCAAGGCGCGATCGGCAACATGCCGATGGCTGCCGCGTTCACGCTGGTGCCGATCGTGTTGATCGCCATTTACCTGTCCATCGTCAAACGACTGGGGGCCTTCGATGCACTCTGAAAAAGCATCTCTCGGTCTGCGCATCGCAGCCTGGGGCGGGTTGGTGTTTCTGCACTTCCCGATCCTGATCATCTTCCTCTACGCCTTCAACACCGAAGACGCGGCGTTCAGCTTTCCTCCGAAAGGCTTCACGCTGCACTGGTTCAGCGTGGCGTTTTCCCGGCCGGATGTGCTGGAGGCGATCAAGCTGTCGTTGCAGATCGCCGCCATTGCCACGCTGATCGCCATGGTGCTCGGCACCCTCGCTTCCGCTGCGCTTTATCGCCGGGACTTCTTCGGCAAACAGGGCATTTCGCTGATGCTGATCCTGCCGATTGCACTGCCGGGGATCATCACCGGGATCGCGCTGCTGGCGACCTTCAAGACGCTGGGGATCGAGCCGGGGATGTTCACCATCATCGTCGGCCATGCGACGTTCTGCGTGGTGATCGTCTACAACAACGTCATCGCCCGTTTGCGCCGCACCTCGCACAGCCTGATCGAAGCGTCGATGGATCTCGGCGCCGACGGCTGGCAGACCTTCCGCTACATCATCCTGCCGAATCTCGGCTCGGCGCTGCTCGCCGGCGGCATGCTCGCGTTTGCGCTGTCGTTCGACGAAATCATCGTCACCACTTTCACCGCCGGGCATGAACGCACCTTGCCGCTGTGGTTGCTCAATCAGTTGAGCCGCCCACGGGACGTGCCGGTGACCAACGTCGTGGCGATGCTCGTGATGCTGGTGACCATGCTGCCGATCCTCGGCGCCTACTACCTGACCCGTGGTGGCGAGAGCGTGGCCGGCAGCGGCGGCAAATGAACTCATAACAGACACCACTTTCCCCTGTGGGAGCGAGCTTGCTCGCGAAGAGGCCATGACATCCAACATTGATGTCGACTGGCACACCGCTTTCGCGAGCAAGCTCGCTCCCACAGGATTTTCGGTTTCTTCTGAAAAATAACGATGGCTGCAAAGAGGACAACAACATGCAAACCAAACTCTTGATCAACGGCCAACTGGTCAACGGCGAAGGCCCGGCGCAACCGGTGCTCAACCCGGCGCGTGGCGAAGTGCTGGTGGAAATCAACGAGGCCACCGAGGCCCAGGTCGATGCCGCCGTGCGCGCCGCCGACAGTGCCTTCGCCGAATGGTCGCAGACCACGCCGAAAGACCGTTCGCTGTTGTTGCTCAAACTCGCCGACGCCATCGAAGCCCACGGCGAAGAACTGGCGAAACTGGAATCCGACAACTGCGGCAAACCCTACAGCGCCGCGCTGAACGACGAGATCCCGGCGATTGCCGACGTGTTCCGTTTCTTCGCCGGCGCCAGCCGTTGCATGAGCGGTTCGGCCGGTGGCGAATACCTGCCCGGCCACACCTCGATGATCCGCCGCGACCCGGTGGGCGTGATCGCCTCCATCGCGCCGTGGAACTACCCGCTGATGATGGTCGCCTGGAAAATCGCCCCGGCCCTCGCCGCCGGTAATACCGTGGTGCTCAAGCCGTCGGAACAAACCCCGCTGACCGCGTTGCGTCTGGCCGAACTGGCGTCGGATATTTTCCCGGCCGGTGTACTCAATCTGGTGTTCGGTCGTGGGCCGAGCGTGGGCAGCCCGTTGGTGACCCATCCGAAAGTGCGCATGGTCTCGCTGACCGGCTCCATCGCGACCGGCTCGAACATCATTTCCAGCACCGCCGACAGCGTCAAACGCATGCACATGGAACTGGGCGGCAAGGCTCCGGTGATCATCTTTGACGACGCCGATATCGATGCCGCCGTCGAAGGCATTCGTACTTTCGGCTTTTACAACGCCGGCCAGGATTGCACCGCTGCGTGCCGGATCTATGCGCAGCAAGGCATTTACGACAAGTTCGTCGAGAAGCTCGGCGCGGCGGTCAGCAGCATCAAGTACGGCTTGCAGGATGATCCGTCGACCGAGCTGGGGCCGCTGATCACCGCCCAGCATCGCGACCGCGTGGCCGGGTTTGTCGAGCGCGCCGTGGCGCAACCTCACATTCGCTTGATCACTGGCGGCAAGGCTGTCGAAGGCAATGGTTTCTTCTTCGAACCGACCGTTCTGGCCGACGCCCAGCAGGACGACGAAATCGTCCGCCGCGAAGTGTTCGGGCCGGTGGTGTCGGTGACTCAATTCACCGATGAAGCCCAGGCGCTGGAATGGGCCAACGATTCGGACTACGGCCTGGCGTCCTCGGTATGGACGGCGGATGTAGGACGCGCCCATCGCCTGTCCGCACGCTTGCAGTACGGCTGCACCTGGGTGAACACGCACTTCATGCTTGTCAGCGAAATGCCTCACGGCGGTCAGAAACTGTCCGGCTACGGCAAGGACATGTCCATGTACGGGCTGGAGGACTACACCACGGTTCGGCATGTGATGTTCAAGCACTAAAGGCATCCCCCCGGTTTCATGGCAGAAGCCGGTTATCCGCACCACAAGGCATTCAAAACAATAACTACCGATCCGGGCGGCGCTCACCAAGCCCCGCCACGGTTTCGGCCATCCGAAATCTGCCGATTTCACGGAGCAAACACACATGAGTGCATCACCCGATCTCTCAGCCGCCGTTGCCGACAGCGATGCCGAACAACTGCGCCAACTGGGCTACACGTCCAACTTCAACCGCAGCATGAGCCTGTGGGAAAACTTCGCCTTGGGCTTCACCTATCTGTCACCGGTCGTAGGGGTTTATACCCTGTTCGGCCTGTGCCTGGCGGCCGGCGGGCCTCCGATGTTCTGGGCCTATTTGCTGGTCGGTTGCGGGCAATTGCTGGTGTGCCTGATCTTCGGCGAAGTGGTGTCGCAGTTCCCGATTTCCGGCGGTGTCTACCCTTGGGCGCGGCGTCTGGTGGGCAAGAAATGGGCATGGATGGTCGGCTGGATCTACTCCATCGCCCTGTGCGTAACCATCGCCGCCGTTGCGGTCGGCGCCGGCCCGTACCTCGCGGCCATGCTGGGGTTTGAACCGAGCAACAACACCAACATCGTCATCGCCCTGGTGCTGACGCTGTTCGCCACACTGGTCAACCTCAGCGGCACCCAAGTGCTGGCGCGGATCGCCATGTTCGGCTTCCTCTGCGAATTGGTGGGTGCGGTGATCGTCGGCGTGTACCTGCTGATTTTCGAGCGTCACCAGCCGATCAGCGTGCTGTTCAACACCTTCGATATCAGCGTCGACGGCTCCTACCTGCCGGCCTTCCTCACCGCTTCGTTGGCGGGGATGTTCCTTTATTACGGCTTCGAGGCCTGCGGCGACGTGGCCGAAGAAACTCCGAACCCGAGCAAGAAAATCCCGGTGGCCATGCGCATGACCATCTACATCGGCGGCATCGCAGCGATGTTCGCTTGCCTGGCGCTGATTCTCGCCGTGCCGGACATGCAAGCGGTGATCAACGGCACCGACAAGGATCCGGTCACCACCATCCTCAACAACGCCTTCGGCCCGGTCGGTTCGAAAGTGGTGATGGGCGTGGTGATGATTTCCTTCATCTCTTGCGTCATCAGCCTGCAAGCGGCGGCGAGTCGTCTGCTGTATTCCTACGCCCGCGATGAAATGGTCATCGGCAGCCGACTGCTGAAAAAGATTTCTCCTACGACACAGGTGCCGGTTGCTGCGCTATTCGTGTCCGGCGTCCTGCCCGGCCTGATCATCGCCCTCGGCTTCTTCCTGCAAGACGCCGTCGCCACCATCGTCAGCTTCGCCGCCATCGGCATCTACCTCGCGTTCCAGATGATCGTGCTCGCCGCCCTGTACGCCCGCAGCAAAGGCTGGAAACCCAGCGGCAAATTCACCCTCGGCGCCTGGGGCTGGCCGGTGAACATCGGCGCGCTGGTGTACGGCGTCGGCGCAATCATCAACATGGCCTGGCCCCGCACGCCGGATGCCGCGTGGTACATCAACTACGCGATGGTGCTGAGCACGGCGATCGTGGTTGGGCTGGGGCTGGTTTACATGTGGATTGGCAAGCCGTATGACCATGGGAAGGCGCCGGCTGGGGATGCCTGGAAGGTGAGTCGCTAAAAACGTTTGGCCCCGGCACCGATAGAGTGCCGGGGTTCAAGAAAGCCGACGCAAAACATCAAAACAAAAGTTCGCACTGATCGTATTTCAGCGAGGAAATACGATCGAACAATTTGATTTTTTCGTTGGCTTTTTGCTTGGCGTGATCAGACATGAATGCAATCAACTCTTCGAGCTGATTGACGTCTCCCACCACTTTGAATTCCTTCTCCTTGTTGACGAAGACAAGGGACTTCTTCTTTCTAGACAGCAGTTCTATGACGTTGCTGAGCGTACCGGTGCTCTTCGCATCCCATATCATCAATCCGTAGTCAGCAGCTTCGGCCATCACCACGTCTTTCTCGGTGAAGAAAGCCCTCGATCCTTTGGAATGTTTGGAGTCCACTGTTCTGGCGGGCCACTGTCCGAGGTTGTTACGCGGCGCCGGACCGCTACAGAACACAGTGGTTCTGGATCGTTCGAGACTCAGCAGATACTCCTGAATGGAGGTATCGGCGCCACCTGCATCACCAACGACCACCTCGAATTCAGACGCAACGATATTACTGATACGCTCCTTAACCTTCGGATCAAGGTTCTTGATATTGATAGAGCCAGCAATAAATACAGTCGTCATTGAATTCACTTCCAGGTTAGCGCCGCTACGTAGATCTTCCCCACCTTCGGATATTCACGCAAGACAGCACAAGCCGCGTCCATCGACGCTCCGCTGTCAAACAAATCATCTACGACCAAAACATTCCAGCATCCCTCTGTCGTAATTTCGTCATTGACGCTAAAACTGTTTCCAATCGCAGCAACCTTGTCTGCTTTGGAGTGCAAATCCTTGAGCGACTTTCCCGTGGTCGCTTTTCGAAGCAAATCCGAGAAAACTGGCCGCCCGACAATTCGCCCCAACTCCAAAGCAACCTCAGTAACAGGTTGTCGCTGCCGGATATTTGAAGCAGGCATGGGCAGCACAAATCCTACTTGATCCAACATAGGGAACACATTTGTCGCTACCGCTTGGGCCAGTGGGCCGACCTGAGTCCAATCCTTCTGGTATTTGAGCTGGTAGGTCGCCTCACCAATCTCTGTGCGCTGATTATCGAAACATGGGTGTCCGCGATCATCGTTGCCGAGAAAGGTACTACTTACCATGTGCTTGTCCAGTACCCATCCCTGATCCCATGGGCCGTTGATCTGTTTGAGGGACACCTTCATTGAATTCTCCATTATTCACAAAAATCCTTTAAGCCCTGCGACCAAGGGCCGAGCACCCGGGGGATGACTGAGATTCAAATAAATAAAGGAAAAATCACGCTTCAGGTGCAGTCTGGCTGACCGCCATACAAAAACAGGCATTTCCTACAGATGCAGGCTTCAAGAAGAAGCCACATTTCCTACGCTACGCGTCCACAGCGTAGACTTGGCGCCGCTAGCGCCTGACCGATAGGCTTTGTCCCGTCGCTGCCCAATCAGCGGCCCGGGGTCGAAGCCGGAAATCTGTCAAAACGGTGCTTGCGTGCCCCCATTGAACTGCGGCTGCTTTGCAACTTCAGTTCTGCGTTATGGCGGGCCGTGTGGCGCGGGCCTTCCGCCTTTTCCGTTTCGACAGGGAAGTAACCCGACTTCGAACGCCACTCGGTTCGCCACCCAACTTTTCGAAGAGTTGGTGGCGACTTTCCTACTCGAAACGGAAGTCATCTCATGCCAGCACCTACTCACATTCCAAATACTGAATATTTCACTCCCACCGTATTCACCCGCCACAACCGCTTCCTCTACGCTCTCCTACTCGATCACCAAGCCTGGTTCTGCGCTCAGGATCTCGGCCGCATGATGGGCCATCCCTTGAACTCACGCGTCACGCTCAAACTCGACCCCGACCAACGCCGCACCGTCCGCCTGCGCAAGTACGGCAAAGTTGTCGAGACACCAATGGTCAGCGAATCCGGCATGTACGCGCTGCTGGTTCACCATTTCATCCCGGAAAACCGCAATCTGCGCCAATGGCTGAGCAATGAGGTGATTCCCATCCTGCGGGAAACCAGCTCAGCAACAGCGGAAACCTGCCCGAGCCTGAGCTCCGTGCATTGGGCTGGCGTCACCGTGCCGCTGCTCCACTGGCAACAACAGGCCTGGGTGAAATGGCGGGACATGCCTGAGTTGATGCTGGCACAGCGTCCCCGGTAAACCTCAAGAATGAAAAAGGGGCGGACTTCACAGTCCGCCCCTTTGGTTTTTCACTTCAAAACCGCGAAACACTCCTCATCGCATCCACCAGATACCGCATCGCAATCCGGTCGCTTTCCGACAACTCGCGGTAACGCTCCACCAGTTTCAGTTCGTCAGGACTGAGCCGGCGTCTTCGCCGGACGTTGGTGAGGCAGGGAAAGATGCCCAACATTTCGGTGATGCCTTGTCCTTTTGTCATGGACGATGTCCTTTTCCAGTACGTCAGAAATTTTCGAAAACCGCATCGCCCCGCTCCTTAAGCAGCGATTTGAGCCCTGCCGGTCGGATGGGTCATGACCGGCGATGCCCATAGAATAGAAATTAAATCGGCGCTGAAAAGCTGTTTTTAGAGTAATTAGTCGAAAAAAGCAGATATGCCCTATAAATCAGAAAAGGCTGTGGGATAAGTAACCGTAACGTCTTGTTTCATTGAGAGGCTAGCGCCGTGCTATCAGGGAATTTTGCAAAATCAGCGAACGGATTAAGCTAGCGCGCATCTGTTACTAGTCCGTAGCGTTTGGCCGAAGGCTTGTCCGAACCGTAATTTCTGATCCAGTACGTGCCAGGAAGGGCGCGGGATTGTCCACGACAGGTTGTATCTATGCACCGCAGGAATTTGCTCAAAGCGTCCATGGCCATTGCGGCTTACACCGGCCTATCCGCCTCGGGCCTGCTCGCTGCTCGCGCCTGGGCCGCCTCTGGCGGTGCCGCCGACGGTGAAGCCCAGGCCTTCGACTTTGAAACGCTGAAGCGCCAGGCCAAACAACTGGCCGGCAGCGCGTATCAGGACACCAAACAGGTGCTGCCGCCGACCCTGGCGACCATGACCCCGCAGAACTTCAACGCGATCCGCTACGACGGCGAGCATTCGCTGTGGAAGGAAAACAAGGGTCAGCTCGATGTGCAGTTTTTCCACGTCGGCATGGGTTTCCGCCAACCAGTGCGCATGTACAGCGTCGATCCCAAGACGCGCATGGCGCGCGAGGTGCATTTCCGCCCTCAGCTGTTCAACTACGAAAACACTTCGGTCGATACCCAGCAGCTCAAGGGCGACCTGGGTTTTGCCGGCTTCAAGCTGTTCAAGGCGCCGGAACTGGATCGGCATGACGTGGTGTCGTTCCTCGGCGCCAGCTACTTCCGCGCGGTGGATGCCACTGGCCAATATGGCCTCTCCGCCCGTGGCCTGGCCGTCGACACCTACGCCAAGAAACGCGAAGAATTCCCTGACTTCACCAAGTTCTGGTTCGAGACCCCGGATCAGAACGCGACCCGCTTCGTGGTCTACGCCCTGCTCGACTCGCCGAGCGCGACCGGCGCCTATCGCTTCGACATCGATTGCCAGGCCGAGCGCGTGGTGATGGAGATCGACGCCCACATCAATGCCCGCACCGCCATCGAGCAATTGGGCATCGCGCCGATGACCAGCATGTTCAGCTGCGGCACCCACGAGCGCCGGATGTGCGACACCATTCACCCGCAAATCCACGACTCGGATCGTCTGGCCATGTGGCGCGGCAACGGCGAGTGGATCTGCCGCCCGCTGAACAACCCGGCCACCCTTCAGTTCAACGCCTTCGCCGACACCGACCCGAAAGGTTTCGGTCTGGTGCAGACCGACCACGAATTCGCCAATTATCAGGACACCGTCGACTGGTACAGCAAACGTCCGAGCCTGTGGGTAGAACCTACAACCGCGTGGGGCGAAGGCTCTATCGATCTGCTGGAAATTCCTACAACCGGCGAGACCCTCGACAACATCGTTGCGTTCTGGACGCCGAAGAAACCGGTAGCGGCCGGCGACTCGCTGAACTACGGCTACAAGCTCTACTGGAGCGCCCTGCCGCCGGTCGGCACGCCGCTGGCACGGGTGCATGCGACCCGTTCGGGCATGGGTGGATTCGTCGAAGGCTGGGCGCCGGGCGAGCATTACCCGCCGGTCTGGGCCCGTCGTTTTGCCGTGGACTTCACCGGTGGCGGTCTGGATCGCCTGCCGCAGGGCACCGGGATCGAACCGGTGGTGACGTGCTCCAACGGCAAGGTGCAGGACTTCAGCGTGCTGGTGCTGGATGACATCAAGGGTTACCGCATCCTGTTCGACTGGTACCCGACCAATGACAGCGTGGATCCGGTAGAACTGCGTCTGTTCATCCGCACCAACGACCGCACGCTGAGCGAGACCTGGTTGTACCAGTACTTCCCGCCGGCACCGGACAAGCGCAAATACCCTTGATGATTCTCTAGCGTCAGATCGGGCCTCATCGCTGGCAAGCCAGCTCCCACATGGATATCGATTGATCACCGAGCTTGTGTACAACCGAAAACCTGTGGGAGCGAGCTTGCTCGCGATGGCATCAGTCCAGGCGACAGTAAAAGTGGATATCGTGAGGTTCGAGTGCAAACAGTTCGGGATCCGGTTGCGCCAGCAACCGGCAACCCTGGCGCTGATAGAACTCCACGGTATTGCGCGCCTCGGTCGCCGAGACGTACAACGCCTCGGCGCCGACCTCTCGTCCATGGGCGCAAGCCAGGGCAAACAATCGCCCGCCCAATCCATGCCCCCGCCAGACACGGCTGATGTGCAGAAACTTCAACTGCCGCATGTTCAGGCCCTGATTGTGAATAACCCGGTTATCCACAACCACCGCAGCCACTAGTGTTTCGCCATCGAAAATCCCGTGTAGCCACCCGCCACTGCGCCAGCACTTTTCCAATACCCGCGCATTCTCCTCCGCCTCGCCTTCGGGCCAGCCGCGCATGTCGAAACGCGCCGGATACAGAATCAACTCACCGTTTTCCACGCGATAGCATTCCTCGACTAACTCGCTGCGGTCGATCAGCGCCAGCCGCGGCAAGTCCGATTCAGTCAGCGCTCGTTCGATCAACATTGCGATCCATTCCTTTGCAATTCCAAACGGCAGGCAAGAAAAAACCCGCCGGTTCAATGGCGGGTTTTATAGGCTTTGCGACAGGCCGGAATCAATCCCGCAGATCAGACTCGTGAATAGGCTGATCCCGATGGGTCGCACGTTGATACTGCGCCGGCCACACTGCTTTGCGTCCGCCCAGGTCATCGTCGGCATGCAGTGGCCAGTACGGATCACGCAGCAACTCACGGGCGAGGAAGATAATGTCGGCCTGACAGGTTCGCAAAATGTGCTCGGCTTGCGCAGGCTCGGTAATCATTCCCACGGTGCCGGTGGCGATACCTGACTCCTTGCGTACCCGCTCGGCGAAGCGCGTCTGATAACCCGGCCCAACGGGGATTTCAGCGTTGGCCGCCGTGCCGCCCGAGGACACGTCGATCAGGTCAGCCCCCAAGGCTTTCAGGCGGCGCGCCAGCTCTACGGTTTCATCCGGGTTCCAGCCGTCCTCGACCCAGTCGGTAGCCGACAGACGCACAAACACCGGCAGTTCCTCCGGCCACACCCCACGCACCGCTTCGGTCACTTGCAGCACCAGACGAATGCGGTTTTCGAACGAACCTCCGTACTGATCGCGGCGCTGGTTACTCAATGGCGAAAGGAACTGGTGCAGCAGATAACCGTGCGCCGCATGCACTTCGACCACACTGAAACCGGCGGTCAGCGCGCGTTTGGCCGCTGCCACAAAGTCCTGAATGACCTGGGCGATCTGCCCTTCATCCAGTTGTTTCGGCTGGGTGTGTTGCGGATCAAAGGCAATCGGCGACGGCCCGACCGGCGTCCAGCCACCATCCTCCGGTTTGACGCTGCCATGCTTGCCGATCCATGGCCGATGGGTGCTGGCCTTGCGCCCGGCGTGGGCCAGTTGAATGCCGGCCACTGCGCCCTGGGCGTTGATGAAACGGGTGATGCGTTGCAGCGGTGCGATCTGTTCGTCGTTCCACAGGCCCAGGTCTTCGGCGGTGATCCGCCCGTCGGCCGTGATCGCCGTGGCTTCGGTAAATACCAGGCCAGCGCCCCCCACGGCACGGCTGCCGAGGTGCACCAGATGCCAGTCGTTGGCCAGGCCATCAACGCTGGAATACTGGCACATGGGCGACACGGCGATGCGGTTGGACAGGGTCAGTTGGCGAAGGGTAAAGGGTTCAAGCAGCAGACTCATGGGGCACCTCTCAATTCAGTGGGCAGGCTCCAGGGTTCTGTTTGAAAAGTCGACGAGTGACAGGAAAAAGGTGCAGCACCCGCCCCCGCGGGCAAAAAATTCGACAAGACGTCACAAGGCCAATCAAGCAGTGCTTAGAGCCTAGTCGACATCCGGGGATGAGGGAGGGTTCAGAAATGAAACAGCACAATTGAAGATTGCCTGCGCCCCTTCAGTAAAGGGCGCAATGAGCTTTAGCGCGGCTCGATGTGGGCAATCATCAACTGCACGGTTTCATTGCCGCGAAACTCGTTGAGATCGAGTTTGTAGGCCAGTTCGACCCATTTGATCGTCGGGTTCGGCCAGATATCGCGATCAATGCCAAACGCGATGCCATCAAGCTTCACCGACCCGCATTCGGTTTTCAGCACCACTTTGAGATGCCGCTCGCCGACCACCCGCTGCTCGACCAACTGGAACACGCCGTGAAACAGCGGCTCCGGAAAGTGCTGGCCCCATGGCCCGGCGTGGCGCAGGGCGCGGGCCAGCTCCAGATGAAACTCCTCGACCGCCAATGTGCCATCTGACAGCAGGCGCCCGGTCAGGTCTTCTTCGCGAAGTTGCCTACGCACTTCGGCGTCGAATGCCTCGGCAAACAACGGAAAATTCTCCTGCCGCAAGGTCAAGCCCGCCGCCATCGCGTGGCCACCGTACTTCGCGATCAGGTCTGGATGTTGCGCCGCAACCACGCTCAGCGCATCACGGATATGAAAACCCTGCACCGAGCGCCCCGAGCCCTTGAGCAAACCATCGCCTGCATCGGCGAAGGCGATGGTCGGGCGGAAATACCGCTCTTTCATCCGCGACGCCAGAATGCCGATGACACCCTGGTGCCATTCCGGATCGAACAGGCAAAGACCGAAAGGCATCGACTCGACCGGCAAGTCCTTGAGCTGGGCCAGCGCCTCGCGCTGCATGCCTTGCTCGATGGATTTGCGATCCTGGTTCATGCCGTCCAGTTGCGCAGCCATCTCACGGGCCAGCGCAGCGTCGTGGGTCAGCAGGCACTCGATGCCCAGGCTCATGTCATCCAGACGCCCTGCTGCGTTAAGGCGCGGGCCGACGATGAAACCGAGGTCGGTCGACGTGATGCGCGAGGCTTCACGCTTGGCCACTTCCAGGATGGCCTTGATTCCCGGCCGCGCACGCCCGGCGCGAATCCGCTCCAGGCCCTGGTGCACCAGAATCCGGTTGTTGGCATCCAGCGGCACCACGTCGGCAACGCTGCCCAACGCCACCAGATCCAGCAGTTCGCCGATGTTCGGTTGTGGTTTGCTCTCGTACCAACCGAGGCTGCGCAGGCGCGCACGCAAGGCCATCAACACGTAAAAAATCACCCCGACACCGGCCAGCGCCTTGCTCGGGAACTCGCAGCCGGGCTGGTTCGGATTGACCAGTGCATCGGCCAGCGGCAGTTCGTCGCCGGGCAAGTGGTGGTCGGTGATCAAGACCTTCAGACCGTGACGTTTCGCGGCCGCCACACCTTCAACGCTGGAAATACCGTTATCAACGGTGATCAACAGTTGCGGCTCGCGGGTCATCGCGACTTCGACGATTTCCGGCGTCAGGCCGTAGCCGTATTCGAAGCGGTTCGGCACCAGATAATCGACGTGCGCCGCGCCCAGCAGGCGCAAGCCGAGCACGCCGACGGTACTGGCCGTCGCGCCGTCGGCGTCGAAGTCGCCGACGATCAGGATCCGCTGGCGCTGCTCCAGCGCCGTCACCAACAGGTCCACCGCCGCATCGATCCCTTTGAGCTGCTGGAACGGGATCAGCCGCGCCAGGCTCTTGTCCAGCTCCGCCTCGGACTGCACGCCCCGCGCCGCGTACAGGCGGGTCAACAGGGGTGGCAGTTCACCGAGAAACGGCAGAGTGGCGGGCAACGGGCGAGGATCGATACGCATGGGCTAACAGAAGCTTCTCTTGAATACGTGGGATTTTTCGGGAATAGCGCGGACTTAACCGCGCTCGCCTTGCAGCCAGGTGAGCTGGACTTCGTGTTGACCACGGTCGTCAGTCACGAAGATCGTGCCTTCGCTGATCATCACGTCCCACTTGATGACGCGGGGCATGTCCTGGGCCAGGGTTTCCAGCACTTCCTGCGGAACGGCTGCGATGTTGACGTTCTTCAGGTTCTTGATTGCCGGGATTACCTTGCCTTCCCAGACGCGCAGGCTGCCGTAGGCCAGCAGACTGGTGCGCTCGGTGCGACGGGAGCACCAGGTCAGACGATCCGCATCAGGCTGGCCGACTTCGATCCAGTGCAGGACACGATCGTCCAGGCTCTTTTCCCACAGCGCAGGTTCATCCACGTCCGACAGACCACGACCGAACGACAGTTGCTCGTTGTACCAGAGCGCGTAGGCCAACAGGCGCACGGTCATGCGTTCTTCGGTTTCCGAAGGGTGACGGGCGATGGTCTGCTTCACGTTCTCGTAGACGCTGCGGTCGAGATCGGTGAGGTTCAGTTCGAATTTGTAGGTAGTGGACGGCTGGGCCATGAACGGGCTTCTTGATACGAGGAAAGTCGGCAAGTCTAACCGATGCTGTAGGCAATCCACGAATTGATGGCGATCAACCTTGCGCGACTGACAGCCGGCTATGTTAAAACGCTCTATCTGCTCAGCCTTGTCCTACAGGATCTCGCATGCCGTTCGCCAACAAACCGCTCAGCGGTCTGAAAGTCATTGAATTGGGTACTTTGATTGCCGGGCCGTTTGCCTCGCGCATCTGCGGCGAGTTCGGCGCCGAAGTGATCAAGATCGAGTCGCCGGACGGCGGTGATCCGCTGCGCAAATGGCGCAAGTTGTACGAAGGCACGTCGCTGTGGTGGTTCGTCCAGGCACGCAACAAAAAGTCACTGACCCTGAACCTGAAACACCCCGATGGCCTGGCGATCCTGAAAAAACTGCTGGGCGAAGCCGACATCCTGATCGAGAACTTTCGCCCCGGCGTGCTGGAAAAACTCGGCCTGAGCTGGGAAACCCTGCATGCGCTGAACCCGAAACTGGTGATGGTGCGTCTGTCCGGTTTCGGCCAGACCGGGCCAATGAAAGACCAGCCAGGTTTCGGTGCCGTTGGTGAATCCATGGGCGGCCTGCGCTACATCACCGGTTTCGAAGACCGCCCGCCAGTACGCACCGGCATTTCCATCGGCGACTCGATTGCCGCCCTGTGGGGCGTGATCGGCGCGTTGATGGCTTTGCGTCATCGCGAGGTCAACGGCGGGCTCGGTCAGGTGGTCGATGTGGCGCTGTACGAAGCGATCTTCGCCATGATGGAAAGCATGGTGCCGGAATTCGATGTGTTCGGTTTTATCCGTGAACGCACCGGCAACATCATGCCGGGCATCACGCCGTCGTCGATCCACACCAGTGCCGACGGCAAACATGTGCAGATCGGTGCCAATGGCGATGCGATCTTCAAGCGCTTCATGCTGATCATCGGCCGCGAAGATCTGGCCAATGACCCGGCGCTGGCCAGCAACGACGGACGCGACAGCCGTCGTGACGAGTTGTATGGGGTGATCGACCGCTGGGTCAACTCGCTGCCGCTGCAAACGGTACTGGACCTGCTGAACCAGGCCGAAGTGCCGGCCAGCCGGATCTTCAGCGCCGAAGACATGTTCAACGATCCGCAGTACCTGGCCCGGGAAATGTTCCTGCACGCCAAACTGCCGGACGGCAAACCCTTCAAGATGCCAGGCATCGTGCCGAAACTCTCTGAGACACCCGGCACGTCCGAATGGGTCGGACCGCAGCTCGGTGAACACAATGCGCAGGTACTTCACGATCTTGGCTACGACGAGAAGCAGGTCGCCCGGCTGCGCGAAGACGGAGCCATCTGAGCTGAAGCGCCTGATGCCCTCGGCCTCGAACCGCGCCCACCATTGGTGGACCTGGCGGTTGTTCGGCCTGCTATTGCTGCTGGTACTGCCG
Source organism: Pseudomonas sp. B15(2017) (assembly GCF_002113215.1). Taxonomy (NCBI): domain Bacteria; kingdom Pseudomonadati; phylum Pseudomonadota; class Gammaproteobacteria; order Pseudomonadales; family Pseudomonadaceae; genus Pseudomonas; species Pseudomonas sp. B15(2017). The sequence continues at coordinate 51,210 of NZ_NEJZ01000005.1, read as the reverse complement.
GCGTGGGCGCAGGCCAAACCGACGTTGATCTGGCTGCTGCGCGACCTGCCGCCGCTGACGATCTTAGAAGGCCCGAAAAAGGGCCAGGGCGTTATCGATCAATTGATGCCGATGCTGATTGCCGGCATGCCGCAATACGAACACACCTTGATGCGGGTCAATCGCGCCCGCGGCAATCAAATGCTCCATGAACACCCCTTCGCCTGCGATCCGTCGCTGGTCTGGAACAAGGAGCGGGCGCAATGGATCGCCTTCTCCATCCCCGCGTTTCGCGCGGTCAGCAATGGTTTGGTGGTGCGTCAGAGAGATCGCGAAGTTCTCGAGCCATTTCTGGTCGAGGGCGAGGCCGACCTGTCGGCATTTTTGGCCAACGGCGAGCGAAAAGTCGGGGTGGTCGCGGAACGCAGTTATGGCGAGTACATCGATACATTGCTGCATCAGGCACCGGGCGGCGCGTTGACGCCGCATTACGGCAACGATGCGCTCAGCAGCCTGCTGTCGATGCAGCGTCTGGGGCGTTTGCAGGTGGTGCTGGGTTACTGGCCTGAAATCCGCTATCAGGCACGGCAGGCCGAGATCGCCGAGAATGAATTGCTGTTCTTTCCGATTCGCGGCACGGGCAAGTATCTGTCAGGCCATGTCGGCTGCACCGACACCACGGCGGGTCGACAGGCGATCACCGAGATCAATCAGCTGTTGCGCACCCTGCCCCACGAACATCTCGACCAGCTCTATGCCGATTGGCTCGACCCCGAGAGTCGCCAGGACTATCTGGAGCAGGCGCGGATTTTCTTCCAGCAACAAGCCGCGCAGTGAAATCCGGGCAAAAAGAAACCCCGAGAAGTGGGGAGACGACTCGGGGTTAAACGTGGTCTGAATCAAAGACCCGTAGCAGCAAGCCACAAGCACCGGAGCACAATGCTTGATCCTGCTGTTACGGGGTCTGACTGATTTGAATGCAGGAAGGTTCCCACAAAAGAAAAATCAGTTTCAGAGGGTCGGGTGCTTGTCGAGGGCTGCGTTTCGCAACGCGGCGATGACACAGGGCTCCAGCCGGCCTTCGGCAATCAGGATGTCACGGTGCAGGCCGTCGACCACATCGGTCAGCTGGCGCTTGTCGCTCAATTGCGCCTGATTGAATTCGCGCTCCACCACGATCGCGCCGTTGCCGTTCTTCAAGGTCACCAGGCATTCGCCGTGGCGACCCCGAGGGGTCAACGTCACCTGATACGGGCTCAGAGCCTCACCGAGCAATAGACTGATACTTTCCATCTCGATCTCCACTCAATAGTCCGAAAACACAGTGTCTGGGGCGTGTTCACAGTAAATGACCACCGGCCCGAGAGGAAAGTTCTGCCTGCCGCCGGCCTCTCCCGGAGCGTCACCGGCCTATCGGAGCATGCATGGCGAAGATGACAGAAAAATAACCATGGGGCTCAAGCGTCGACGGAATGCCGGGGGGTCGCCATGTAGGTGTCCAGCAGACTCCTTATCAACACCGCAGAGACCGGTGTGTGCAGGCGGCCCAGCAAGGTGATCCCGTGCTCGCCCAGCAACGTTTCCAGTTCGTCCAGCAGGCTGGGGGCCACGGTGCCCAGCAGGATCATCGCCCGCGCGCCCTTCCGGTCGGCCAGATGCCGGATCAGCGCCAACCCGTCACCGTTCTGCAATCGCGGATTGCACAGGGTGATGTCGACGGCTCCGCGGCGCTCCAGTGAGCGCTTGGCCGAACCCAGCGACGGCGCGGTCAGGACATCGTAGATACCGATGGCGTTGAGCATCTGGTGCAACGCCATCAGTTGGAACGGATTGGGTTCTAGAATCAGGATCTTGAGCGAGCGCATGGGACGACCTCTGGAGCGACAATCGCGGATTCACGCCGCAGTGGCCTGTCACTCTAGGGCAGTCGTCCTAAGCCTCCCATCAGAAAAGGAATCGCGGTTTATAGGACTTTTCCCATCTTTAATGCAGACATCGACACCCGCTCTCCTTTCGACGCTCGGTGATGTCCGTCCAGCCGCCAAGCAGACCGCGCAGTTTTCCGTCGGCACAGTAAAACGGCACCGTCCACTGATAGATCTGACGGGGGCCGCTCTTGAACATCAGTTGCCGTTTGCTGAAGCGCGTTTTACGCGTGCCCAGTTGCGCCATGAATTCGTCGTGCAGCATCAGTGCCGTCGCCTGTGGAAGTGCGTCGAACTCGAACAGCATCCGCCCCTGGACCTGCTCCTGACGGACCGACAGCGCATCTTCATAACTGCGGTTGCACATGATCAACCGACCTTGCAGATCGCGCACGAACACGGGATCGGGCATCGCATCGATCAGCGCATGTTGAAAGGCCAATTGATCTCGCAGATCCTTTTCGGCCGCACGTCTCTGTTTTATCTCGGCCGCCAGTCGACGGTTCCACAACAACGATAGGAGTCCGAACACTCCGAGTCCGCCTATCGCCCAGCATCCCCCCTTGATCAGTTGCGACGTGATCGAGGGTGTCGGCGCGGGAGCAATGCCATCCAGCCATTTCATGCGCATGGCGCGCAGTTCGGCCGCAGAGAAAGCGCCCAAGGCCTTGTTGAGGATGCTTACCAGCTCGGGCAGCCCTTTGCGTACTGCCAGATGGTCAGCCTCCCACTTGCCCTCCACGAGACCGCCGACCCTGAGCAGGCCAGAGGGAAACAGCTGAGCGCCGATCTCGTTTTCGATGGTCGCGTAGGCCTCGCCACTCTCGACCAGGGCCCGTGCCTCTGCATAGGTCTTGACCGAGCGGATCTCGATTGCCGGGTAGTCGCGTCGAATGCTGTCCTCCAGTGCATGCCGGGCCGGCAGCACCAGCACCCGCTTGGCCAGCGCCGCAAGCGACTGTATCGCGGGCTCGTCAGCGTGCCCGACGAACACCCAGCCGGCACCGCCGAACGCGTGACTGAAATCCAGAAACGCCTTGCGCTCGTCGTTCATCGCCAGCGTTGTGCTGATATCGGCCACACCACTCTGGAGCCGTTCAAGCAGGTGATCGGTGGAGAATGACTCCTGATGCACAAACTGCAGGCCGGTCAATGCACTGATGTGCGACAGGACATCGTTGTTCAAGCCGCTCCACTGGCCATGCTCATCCTGAAACAGATACAACGGGTACTGCACCGAGGCGACGGTCACTCGGGGGTTATCTCGAATCCACTGACGCTCGTGCTCATCGAGCTCGATCGGCTGAACATCCTCCAGCGCAACGGAATGCTTCGCCAGATGGCCTGCTTCAGCCCACGGTGACAGCCCGAAGCAGCCCAATAAAAACAACCAGCACAAGGCTGGTTTCAATCCTGAAAAAAACCGCATTGCCACATCCTTCGTCATCGACTCGCCCGTCCTTGGTGGGCGAAACGCGCGCAGTGTGGCATGCAAAAACAAGAAAGCCCGTCAGGAGACGGGCTTCAAAATGTGACAGCTCTGCGGGCTTAAAGAGGCTTGCCGCGGTTGCCATGCTGACTGACAAAGGCCTGCACGGCTTTGAGCTCGTTCGGCAGGACAGTGCAGCGCTCTTCTCTCTCAAACAAATCAGAAAGATGTGTAGGTAGCTCGAGTGCTTTTCCTACGCCTGCTTTCTCCACTGCGTCCGGGAACTTGACCGGATGCGCCGTGCCCAGAACCACCATCGGGATGTCCAGGCTGCGACGGCATTCGCGAGCGGCTTTCACGCCGATGGCGGTGTGCGGGTCGAGCACTTCACCGGTCTGCTCGTAGACTTCGGCGATGGTTTCGCAGGTTTGCGCATCGTCCACAGCCAGCGAGTCGAACAGTTTGCGTGCCTCGGTCCAGCGTTCCTGTTCGACGCTGAAACCGCCGCCCTGCTTGAACGAGTCCATCAGGCCGGCAATCGCCGCGCCATTGCGACCGTGCAGGTCGAACAGCAGGCGTTCGAAGTTCGACGAAACCATGATGTCCATCGACGGCGACAGCGTGGCGTGCAGGGTTTCCTTGACGTACTGGTTGCCGCTCATGAAGCGGTGCAGGATGTCGTTGCGGTTGGTGGCAACCACCAACTGGTTGATCGGCAGGCCCATGTTGCGCGCCAGGTAGCCGGCGAAGATGTCGCCGAAGTTGCCCGTCGGCACCGAGAACGACACCGAACGCGCCGGGCCGCCCAATTGCAGGGCTGCATGGAAGTAGTAAACGATCTGGGCCATGATCCGCGCCCAGTTGATCGAGTTCACCGCCACCAGGCGTGTGCCCTTGAGGAAGCTCTGGTCGGCGAAGCTGGCCTTGACCATTTCCTGGCAGTCATCGAAGTTGCCTTCGATGGCGATGTTGTGGATGTTTTCACCGAGGATGGTGGTCATCTGCCGACGCTGTACTTCAGACACACGGTTGTGCGGGTGCAGGATGAAGATGTCGACGTTTTCGCAGTGCTTGCAGCCTTCGATGGCGGCCGAACCGGTGTCACCGGAGGTGGCGCCGACGATGACCACGCGCTCGCCGCGCTTTTCCAGTACGTAGTCGAGCAATCGACCGAGCAGTTGCAGGGCGAAGTCCTTGAACGCCAGGGTCGGACCGTGGAACAGCTCCAGCACCCATTCGTTGCCGTTCAGCTGACGCAGCGGCGCAACGGCGTTGTGGGCGAACACACCGTAGGTTTCTTCAAGAATCTTTTTGAAATCGGCGTCCGGAATGCTGCCGGTGACGAACGGGCGCATGACCCGGAAAGCCAGCTCGTGATACGGCAGGCCGGCCCAGGAAGCGATTTCTTCCTGGGTGAAACGTGGCAGGTTTTCCGGGACGTACAGACCGCCGTCGGTGGCAAGACCGGCCAGCAGGACGTCTTCAAAATTCAGGGCCGGTGCCTGGCCGCGGGTACTGATGTAACGCATGACTGACTCCAATGGACAGTGTTCACGACACCGGCCCCGCTGGCGGGACCGGTGAAGGAGATCGGCTTAGTTCAGGTGCTCGACACGGATCCGCACAACCGGACCGACCACGCCCGCCAGCGCTTCAAGGGCGGCGATCGCATCGTTGATGTGCTGTTCCAGCACGCGGTGGGTCAGCAGGATCATCGGCACCAGGCCGTCGTGTTCCTCGACTTCCTTCTGCATGATCGACTCGATGTTGATGCCGCGCTCCGAGAGGATGCTCGCCACCTGAGCGAGTACGCCCGGGTGATCCTTGGCCTGGATGCGCAGGTAGTAGGCACTTTCGCAGGCTTCGATCGGCAGGATCGGATGAGCCGACAGCGAGTCCGGCTGGAAGGCCAGGTGCGGCACGCGGTTTTCCGGGTCGGAGGTCATGGCGCGAACCACGTCCACCAGATCCGCGATCACCGACGAAGCGGTCGGCTCCATGCCGGCGCCGGCGCCGTAGAACAGGGTCGAACCGGCAGCGTCGCCATTGACCATCACCGCGTTCATCACGCCGTTGACGTTGGCGATCAGACGATCGGCCGGGATCAGCGTCGGGTGTACGCGCAACTCGATACCCGCGGCGGTGCTGCGTGCAACGCCCAGGTGCTTGATGCGGTAGCCCAGCGCTTCGGCGTAGTTCACGTCGGCGGTGGTCAGCTTGGTGATGCCTTCGGTGTAAGCCTTGTCGAACTGCAGCGGAATACCGAATGCGATCGATGCCAGGATCGTCAGCTTGTGCGCGGCGTCAATGCCCTCGACGTCGAAGGTCGGATCGGCTTCGGCGTAACCCAGCGCTTGCGCCTCGGCCAGCACGTCTTCGAAGGTACGACCCTTCTCGCGCATTTCGGTGAGGATGAAGTTGCCGGTGCCGTTGATAATCCCGGCGACCCAGTTGATACGGTTGGCGGACAGGCCTTCCCGGATCGCCTTGATCACTGGAATGCCGCCGGCGACCGCCGCTTCGAATGCCACGATCACGCCTTTCTCGCGTGCCTTGGCGAAAATTTCATTACCGTGAACGGCAATCAGAGCCTTGTTCGCGGTGACCACATGCTTGCCATTCTCGATGGCCTTGAGTACCAGCTCGCGGGCAACGGTGTAGCCGCCCATCAGCTCTATGACGATGTCGATCTCAGGGTTCGTGGCCACTTCGAAGACATCGTTGGTAATCGCAATACCGGTCGTCTGGAACTGAGGCTTTGGCGTGCGCATGGCAATTTGTGCCACTTCGATTCCACGCCCGGCACGACGAGCAATTTCCTCGGCGTTGCGCTGAAGTACGTTGAAGGTTCCGCCACCGACGGTCCCTAACCCACAGATGCCTACTTTGACCGGTTTCACTGTGAACTCCCCATAAAACGGCCGACACGAGGCCGGCCGTGAAAACAACCGCAGGTTCGCGGCTCTCTGTTGATGGCCCGGCAATCCAGCCGCCGGACCACGCTCGTCAACGCCTGAGCGTGACGATGCGAATTACTTCGCGCCCAGCGCCAGTTTGGCGACTTGTGGCGCAGGCTGGTAGCCCGGAATGACTTGTCCGTCGGCCAAAACGATGGCCGGCGTGCCGTTCACGCCGATCGACTGACCGAGGGCAAACTGTTTGGAAACCGGGTTCTCGCACTTGGCGGCCTTGATTTCCTTGCCATCGACCATTTTGTCCATGGCCGCTTTCTTGTCTTTCGAGCACCACACGGCTTGCAGCTGTTCGTCGCCCGGCGAGCCAAGGCCCTGACGCGGGAACGCCACGTAACGCACTTCGATGCCACGCTTGTTCAGCTCGGGCACTTCAGCGTGCAGCTTGTGGCAGTACGGGCAGGTGGTGTCGGTGAACACGGTGATGTGCGACTTGGTTTCGCCCACGGCCGGGTAAACCACGGTCTCGGCCACCGGGATCGCATTGATCAGTTTGGAAATGCCCAGGCGCTCGGTCTTCTCGGTCAGGTTGACCGGTTTGCCGTCCTTGAGCTGGAACATGTAGCCCTGAACGATGTACTGGCCGTCGGCGCTGGCGTAGAGCACGCGGCTGCCCTTGAGCTTGACTTCGTACAGGCCCGGCAGCGGGCTGGCGGTGATGGTGTCCACCGGCACGTCGAGCTGGAGGTTTTCCAGGCTTTGGCGAATCGCTTTGTCGGCCGCGTCATCGGCGACGGCAAAGGTGCTGACCAACGCAATGGCTGCGGCGGCGAAAATCTGGGTCAGACGCATGAGAACTCCTGAAGGCGGACAAATGGAACGATCAGAACGCCCGTGCCGGAACACCGGGTCATAACCGCCCATCGTGCAAACCGGCAAAGCCTACCACATAAGGCTCCCGTGGCCGAATGCGCCTGTCGCAAGACAAACGGGCTCAGCCGCGCGGGTGATGTTTGGCATGCAGATCCTGCAAACGCGCCCGGGCGACGTGAGTGTAGATCTGCGTGGTCGACAGGTCGCTGTGGCCCAACAGCATCTGCACCACCCGCAAGTCCGCGCCATGGTTGAGCAAGTGGGTGGCAAACGCGTGACGCAGGGTGTGCGGCGACAGTGATTTTCCGATCCCGGCGACCTTGGCCTGATGCTTGATGCGGTGCCAGAAGGTCTGCCGAGTCATCTGCTCGCCGCGCTGGCTGGGAAACAGCACATCACTGGGGCGCCCGCCCAGCAGTTCGCTGCGACCGTCGCGCAGGTAGCGCTCGACCCAGACAATCGCTTCCTCGCCCATCGGCACCAACCGCTCCTTGCTGCCCTTGCCCATCACCCGCAACACGCCCTGACGCAGGTTGACCTGCTCCAGGGTCAGGCTGATCAACTCGGTCACCCGCAGCCCACAGGCGTAAAGCACTTCGAGCATGGCGCGGTCGCGCTGGCCGATGGCTTCACTCAAATCCGGCGCCTTGAGCAGCGCTTCAACGTCGGCTTCCGACAGGGACTTTGGCAATGGCCGACCGAGCTGCGGCATATCCACGCGCAAGGTCGGATCGACCGAAATCAGTTTTTCCCGCAACAGATAGCGATAAAAGCCACGCACACCCGAGAGGAATCGCGCGGTGGAGCGAGGTTTGTAGTTCTGCTCCAGACGCCAGGCCAGGTGATCGAGGATCAGTTCGCGACCGGCATTGATCAGCTCGAGACCTTTGTCCTGCAACCAGCCGTTGAACAGCGCGAGATCACTGCGATAGGCGTTGCGAGTGTTGTCGGAGAGACCTTTTTCCAGCCAGAGGGCGTCGAGAAACTGGTCGATCAGTGGGTGGTCGATGGCAGGCATGGGCGCTCAAGTCACGCAGGCTTGGCACTGCGCGCAAATAAAGAGTGAACGGTTGAAATGGCCGCTAGTCTTTCATAGCCCGCTATTTCAAGGAACAGGGAGCTTCAATGAACGAGCAGCAAATTCTGTTGGCTTTCGGCGGTATCGGTGCCGCCGCGCTGGGCTGTCAATGGCTCGCCTGGCGCCTGAAGCTGCCGGCGATTCTGTTTCTGCTGCTGACCGGCATCCTGGCAGGCCCCGTGCTGGGCTGGCTCGACCCGCAGGAAATGTTCGGTCCGTTGCTGATGCCTCTGGTGTCGCTGGCGGTGGCGCTGATTCTGTTTGAAGGCAGCCTGACCCTGCACCTATCGGAGTGGCGCGAGATCGGCAGCGTCGTGCATCGCCTGGTCACAATCGGAGCGCTCTCGACCTGGACAGTGATTGCGGTCGCGACTCACTGGCTGCTGGGCTTCGACTGGCTGCTCGCCATCCTGTTCGGCAGCCTGACCCTGGTCACCGGCCCGACCGTGATCGTGCCCATGCTGCGCGTGGTACGTCCCAAGGCATCGATCGCCAACATCCTGCGCTGGGAAGGGATTGTGATCGACCCGATCGGGGCGCTGCTCGCGGTGGTGGTCTACAGCTTCATCATCGCCAGTGCCGAGGGCCAAGGTCTCAAGCAGAGCCTGTTGACCTTCGGCGGAGTGATTCTGTGCGGAAGTCTGTTCGGTGTGGCCGGCGGCTGGCTGCTGGGCACCATCATCCGTCGCCAGTGGCTACCGGAATACCTGCACAACCTCGCGTCGTTGGCGGCGGTGCTGGGGATCTTCATTGCAGCCAACGAGGTGATGCACGAATCGGGACTGCTGGCGGTAACGCTGATGGGCATGTGGCTGGCCAATATGAAGGGTGTGGATGTGCGGCATATTCTGCACTTCAAGGAAAATCTCAGCGTGCTGCTGATTTCCGGGCTGTTCATTCTGCTGGCGGCACGCCTGGATCTGAATGCGCTGATCGGCCTCGGGCCGCTGGTATTGATTCTGCTGCTGGTCATCCAGCTGATCGCCCGGCCTTTGAATGTAATGCTGAGTACCGCCGGCTCCAGCTTGAACTGGCGTGAACGTGCATTGCTGTGCTGGATTGCCCCGCGCGGGATCGTCGCCGCGGCGGTCTCGGCGATCTTTGCGATTCGCCTGGATGAAGCGGGCCATGAAGGCGCGCTGTTGCTGGTGCCGCTGACCTTCGCCGTGATTATCGGCACCGTTGTGCTGCAAAGTGCGACTGCCCGCCCTTTGGCGCGCCTGTTAAAGGTTGCGGAGCCTGCGCCGAGCGGCTTTCTTATCGTCGGGGCGAACGGCCCTGCGCGCCTGCTTGGCAAGTCGCTGCAGCAGTTGGGCAGCCGGGTGCTGCTGACGGATTCGAGCTGGGAAAACATCCGGGCAGCGCGCATGGATGGCTTGCCGACCTACTTCGGCAATCCGGCCTCGCAGCATGCCGATGCGCATCTGGACCTGGTCGGACTGGGGCATTTGCTGGCGCTGTCACCGTCGGGCGAACTCAATACCCTGGCGGCCATGCGCTTTCGCCATGACTTCGGCCATCAACGTCTGTTCGGACTCGCCAGTGGGCAGGAGAGCCGGCGCAGCGACAAACATCGCGCAAGTCTTGAGCATCGCGGCAATCAACTGGGTAGCGAGGCGTTCACCTACGCGAAGTTGGCCAGCCAGATGGGCCAAGGGGCCGAGTTGTACAGCACAACGTTGACGGATGGGTTTGGCTGGGAGGATTACCAGGCGTTACATGGCAATCGTGCGACGCTGCTGTTCATGCGTGATGACAGTGGCTGGGTGCATGTCGTGTCGCCGGAAACCGTGCTGAAGCCGGGGCCGGGGTGGACGTTGCTGGCGCTGATTCAGCCGGAGAGTGTCAGCGCCTGACAGACCGGATCGCGGGCAAGCCCGTTCCCACAGGTTTTGTTTGGTCCGCTGATATTGTGCTCGGCACCGACACTGTGGGAGCGGGCTTGCCCGCGAATGCTTCGGCTCGGTGCAGGGTCAGGCCGAGAAACCTGGCAGCACGGGCACCGGACGCTTGTCATCATCGATGGCGACAAAGCTGAACTGCCCGTGAATCGCTTTCTCACGCCCGTCGCAGCTCATGCTTTCCACGAACACTTCCACCTCGACCTTGAGACTGGTGTTGCCGACCTTGATCACCCGTCCAACCAGTTCGACGATGGAACCCGCCGGAATCGCGTGATTGAAGTCGATGCGATCGGTCGACACGGTCACCAGCGGCAAACGACAGAAGCGCGTGGCAGTGATGAACGACACTTCGTCCATCCAGGCCAGCGCGGTGCCACCGAACAGGGTGTTGTGGTGATTGGTGGTCGGCGGGAAAACCGCCTTGGTCACGCGGGTCACCGAGAGTTCGGTGCGGCGTTCGATTTCTTGCTCGCGAGGGGTCATGGGTCAGGCCTGAAACGGAATGCTGTGGATAAATTGCGGGCAACAAAAAAGCAGCCCGTAGGCTGCTTTCTTCTGCATCGGAAGCTGGACTTAAGCCAGTTTTTCCTTGATGCGAGCTGCTTTACCCGACAGGTCGCGCAGGTAGTACAGCTTGGCTTTACGTACGTCACCGCGACGCTTGACAGCCATGCTGTCGATCTGCGGGGAGTAGGTCTGGAAAGTACGTTCTACGCCAACACCGTTGGAGATTTTACGAACGGTGAACGCACTGTTCACGCCGCGGTTACGCTTGGCGATTACAACGCCTTCGAACGCTTGCAGACGGGAACGATCGCCTTCCTTCACTTTCACCTGAACGACGATGGTGTCGCCTGGGGCAAAGGTAGGGACTTCTTTGGTCATCTGCTCTGCTTCGAGTGCAAGGATGATTTTGTTGGTCATGCTGTGCTCCTAAGGTAAATCGTCTGATCTACCATCGATACGTTGTTAACTATCGTCCCGCTCGCGGATGTATTCCTCGAGCAGCTTCTTCTCTTCTCCAGAAAGCGAGCGGCTTTCCAGAAGATCGGCGCGTCGTTCATAGGTCCTGCCGAGGGACTGCTGTAAACGCCAACGCCGGATATGCGCGTGATTGCCACTCAGCAACACGTCGGGAACACGCTGATCCGCATACACCTCAGGTCGGGTGTAGTGCGGGCAATCCAGCAGACCATCCGTAAAGGAATCTTCCTCAGCGGAATCCGCATGCCCTAAAGCTCCGGGCAGCAGTCGTGTAACCGCATCGATCATAACCATGGCCGGCAGCTCGCCGCCAGACAACACATAGTCACCAATCGACCACTCTTCATCGACATGAGCATCAATAAAACGCTCGTCAATGCCTTCATAGCGACCGGCAATCAGGATCAATGCATCCGATTTCGCCAGTTCGCGTACCGCCGACTGAGTCAGTTGACGGCCTTGGGGGGACAGGTAAATCACCTTCGCCGCCTCCCCGGCTGCTGCCTTGGCCTGAACCAGAGCATCTTCCAGGGGCTTGATCTTCATCACCATGCCCGGACCACCGCCAAACGGGCGATCGTCTACAGTGTGATGCCGATCCGTCGTGTAATCCCGCGGATTCCAACAGGTCAGCTGCAACAGCCCCTGTTTGACCGCACGACTGGTAATGCCGTACTCACTGATGGCCGAGAACATCTCGGGGAACAGCGTAATGACGTCTACGCGCAGGCTGGCCATTGCTTAGAAGTCCGCGTCCCATTCCACCCTCATCACGCCTGCTTCCAGGTCGATTGCCAGCACGCATTGCTCCGTATAGGGCAACAACCGCTCGCGATCATCCAGGCTGCCGACGCAGGGCTTGACCACCAATACATCGTTCGCGCCGGTCTCCAACAGGTGATCAACCTTGCCGAACAGTTGTTCGTCCTGGTTGATGACACTCAGACCCTGCAACTGGTACCAGTAGTACTCGTCGCCAGTCAGGTCGGGCAAAAGGCTTCGTGAGATGCAAATCTCGTAACCGCTCAGAAGACGGGCTTCATCACGATCGTCGAGGCCTTTGAGCTTGGCAACCAGATCCTTTTGAGTGGATCGACCGCTGACCAGCTCGACCTGCTTTACCACGCCTTCGCGCCGAAGCGTCCAGTTGCGGTAGTTCAACAGGTTTTCAATCGGATCGGTAAAGGAAAAGACCTTCACCTCGCCGCGAACGCCGTGAACCGAAAAAATCTTGCCGACAACGATCAGGTCATCAGCTTTTTCTGGCGTCGCGCTCATACTGCTCAGGCTGCAGCCTTGGCAGATTCCTTCAGCAACTGAGCAACACGCTCAGAAGGCTGTGCACCAACGCTCAGCCAGTAGGCAACGCGCTCTTGGTTCACGGACAGACGAACTTCCTGACCACGGGCAACAGGGTTGAAGAAACCAACCTGTTCTTTGTGGGAACCGTCACGCGGGTTGCGGGAGTCGGTTACGGTCAGGTGGTAAAACGGGCGCTTTTTGGAGCCGCCAAGGGCAAGACGGATTGTTAGCATGTGAACATCGTTCCTGTAGTCGGTGCTGCAAATCTAAATGCACAGCGGGCATGGGTGCCCGAAAGGCCGCATATTCTAAGGAATATCCGGACTTTTGCAAATGACTTTTTCCGGCGCCTGTGGCATGCCGTGCAGATTTGCATATGGGGCCGTCATTCAAAACGGCCGGTCAGCTCCCGCCGAGTGCGGGTTTGCTGTTGATCCTGCGTCCTTGCAGGGTCTGCGCCGGCGCGACGACCGGCGAGAATCCAGTGTCCCGTCTCAGCCATTTCGCTCACTTTTGGCGAGTGACGGTTGCCGCCACAAGTGAGCAGAATGGGTGAGGCGGGACACCTTACATTTTCGGCATGCCGCCGCCGGGCAACATACCGCCCATGCCGCGCATCATTTTCGCCATTCCGCCCTTGGCGGAGAATTTCTTCATCATCTTCTGCATCTGCTTGTGCTGCTTGATCAAGCGACCAATGTCCTGCACCTGGGTGCCGGAACCCATGGCGATCCGACGCTTGCGCGAACCGCTGATCAGCTCAGGGTCGCGGCGCTCGGCCGGGGTCATGGAGTTGATGATGGCTTCCATCTGTTTGAACTGCTTCTCTGCGGCGTTCTGGGCGTTGCCCATTTGCGAGAGATTGACGCCGCCGATGCTCGGCAGTTTGTCCATGAGCCCGCCGAGGCCACCCATGTTCTTCATCTGTTGCAACTGATCGCGGAAGTCTTCGAGATCGAAGCCCTTGCCCTTCTTCAGCTTTTTAGCAAGCTTGTCGGCCTTGTCCTTGTCGAGGGTCGCTTCGGCCTGTTCGATCAGGCTGAGCACGTCGCCCATGCCGAGGATCCGCGAAGCGATACGCTCAGGGTGGAACGGATCGAGCGCTTCGCTCTTCTCGCCCATACCGATGAACTTGATCGGCTTGCCGGTGATCGCGCGAACGGACAGCGCGGCACCGCCACGGGCATCACCGTCGACCTTGGTCAGGATCACGCCGGTCAGCGGCAGCGCATCACCGAAGGCCTTGGCCGTGTTGGCCGCGTCCTGACCGGTCATGGCGTCGACCACGAACAGGGTTTCAACCGGATTGATCGCGGCATGCAGCGCCTTGATCTCGCCCATCATCTCTTCATCGATGTGCAGACGACCGGCGGTGTCGACGATGACCACGTCGATGAATTTCAGTTTTGCTTCTTTAATAGCCGCGTTGGCGATGTCGACCGGCTTCTGGCTCAGGTCGGACGGGAAGAACGTCACGCCGATGTCGTTGGCCAGGGTTTCCAGCTGTTTAATAGCAGCAGGACGGTAGATGTCCGCCGACACGACCATGACCGACTTCTTCTTGCGCTCTTTAAGGAAGCGCGCCAGTTTGCCGGCGGTGGTGGTTTTACCCGCGCCCTGCAGACCGGCCATCAGAATGACGGCAGGCGGCACGGCGCTCAGGTTCAAGTCTTCGTTGGCCGCACCCATCAGGGTTTCGAGCTCGGCCTGGACGATCTTCACGAACGCCTGGCCCGGCGTCAGGCTGCGCGACACCTCGGTGCCGACAGCGCGTTCCTTGACCGAATTGACGAAGTCCTTGACCACCGGCAGGGCGACGTCAGCCTCGAGCAACGCCATGCGCACTTCGCGCAGGGTGTCTTTGATGTTGTCCTCGGTCAGTTTCGCCTTGCCGGTGACATGGCGCAGCGTCTGCGAGAGACGGTCGGTTAAGTTTTCAAACATTGCGCGATCCTTTCAGGCCCTGTGTAGACCGGGATAATGGCGGCCCAGACCGGAATCAACATGTGCTCGGCGAGCCTGCGGCGTGGGCAGGTCGCGGATTATAGCGAAGACTGCGTCTGGCGGACACCTCGCTGTCAGCTTGCCGGTCTTTCGTGCGACGGCGGTTCTATGCCAAACTCAGCGCCTTTCGGGCTTGCCTAACAGGATTTATGCTCCCCTTGTCACCGAGTTTGCTGACCACCCTCGCCGCCGCACTTCTCTACGCCGCTGCGACCCTCTACCAGGGCACCCGCCTGGCCACTGGCGCCAAGGCCAACAAGCGCCTGCTGGTCTCGCTCGGCGTCCTCGCCGTGCTGGCCCACAGCGCAAGCCTGCTCACGCATTTATTGACGCCGATCGGTCTGGGCCTGGATTTCTTCAGCGCCTCAAGCCTGATCGCCGCCGCTGTCATCGCCCTGACCCTGCTGGCCTGCTCGCGGATTCCAGTGGAAAACCTGCTGGTGCTGCTGTTCCCGCTAGGTGCGATCACGGTGCTGCTGGCGCAGTTCGCGCCGACTGGCACGGTACAGATCATTGATGAAGAGCCAGGCATCCTCGCGCACATTCTGTTGTCGATCCTCGCCTACGGCATGTTCACCATCGCGGTTTTTCAAGCCTTGTTGCTGCTGGTGCAGGATCATCAGCTCAAGCACAAACATCCGTCCGGGCTGATCAAGAACTTCCCGCCACTGCAAACCATGGAAAGCCTGCTGTTCGGCTTCCTCTGGGCAGGCTGGACATTGCTGTCGCTGTCGCTGATCTCCGGCTGGCTGTTCGTCGAGAATCTGTTTGCGCAACACCTGGTGCATAAAACCCTGCTGGCCTGCCTGGCCTGGATCGTGTTCAGCGTCCTGCTCTGGGGCCGTAACCGCCTCGGCTGGCGCGGCCACAAGGCAATCCGCTGGACCCTCGCCGGTTTCTGCCTGCTGATGCTCGCGTATTTCGGCAGCAAACTGGTTCGTGAATACATCCTGCACATCTGACGGGCGGTATAAATGGACGGTTTGCCCATAGGGCCGATGCTCGCGGTATTTGTCCTGCTGATTCTCTGGTCGGGGCTGTTTACCGCCGTCGAAGCGGCGCAGCAGCACCTGCTTGCGCAACGCATCGCATCCCGCGCCAGCGACAAGCCGCTGGCGAAGCTCAACTTCCCGCTCGACAGCCTGATCCTCTGCAATACCCTGTGCCGCGCCCTCGCCGTCATTCTTGCCACACTGCTGGCAATCTTTCTCTGTGAAGAAAACGGCCCCTGGGCGGCTTGCCTTGGCGCCGGCGCCCTGCTGTTGGTCTTTGCCGATTATTTCCCCCGCGCGCTCGCCCAACGATACCCGGATGCGGTGTTGTCGTTTGGCAATACGCTGCTGGCAGTACCGCTGAAGGGCGTTTACCCGCTTGCGTGGCTGCTCGGCCGCATCAGTGGTTTGCTGATGCGCCCGTTCATCCGCAAGGCCCAAATGGTGCAACAGAGCGAAGACGATGTGCCGACCGAGCATCATGACGATCCGGATCATCCGGTGCGCCCGCATCCGATCTCAGGCATCCATGCGCTGGACAACATCACGGTCAACGACATTCTGGTGCCGCGCAGCGATGTCGACGGCATCAACCTCGACGATCCGCTCGAAGAAATCATCGAGCAATTGCGCAAGAACCGGCGCACTCGCCTGCCGGTGTTCCACAGCGATATCAATCAGGTCGAAGCCGTACTCAACACCCGGCAGATCCGTCACCTGCTCGACAACGGCAGCCTGACCCGCGAAGCGTTGCTGGCGGCCAGTTACGAGCCGTACTTCGTTCCCGAAAGCACCCCGCTGCAACTGCAACTGCTGAACTTCCACAAGCAGCAGCGGCGCCTGGGCATGGTGGTGGACGAGTACGGCGAAGTGCTGGGGATTGTCACCCTGGAAGACATTCTCGAAGAGATCGTCGGCGAATTTGAAAGCGAGCACAGCCTCGACAACCCGCACATCCACCCGCAAGCCGATGGCCGCATGGTGATCGATGGGGCGGCGTCGATCCGCGAACTGAACAAATGCCTGGGCTGGCACCTGCCCAGCGACGGCCCCCGGACCCTCAACGGTCTGGTGACCGAGGCGCTGGAAACCATCCCGGAAAGCGCGGTGTGCCTGAAGATCGGCCGCTATCGCCTGGAGATTCTCGAAACCGAGGAGAACCGGGTGAGCAAGGTCCTGATCTGGCATACCACTTCGGCACCGGCGCTGGCCACGGCCCGCTAGCCAGCCCCTTGTTCAATCGTTAGCCACCTTCCTATAATCGCGAGGCTTACCCAAGCCCCGCCGAACCGCGTGCTTACCCCGCACCCGACCCGTTCCGGCCGGTTCACCGGCAATATCCGCATCACACCGACGACTGCTCCTACCTGAAGCAGCGATCGCGCCTCATCCCACATCCCTGGGTGCTCGACCATAATAATTCGCTCCAACGGAGCTCATGACTGTCAGGGATCACCGCATGACGACCAGTACTGCTTACAGCGACACCGCGCCGACCCAACCGGCCAACTCCGCCACCCGCGTGGCCACCGCGAGCTTCATCGGCACGGCCATCGAGTTCTACGATTTCTACGTCTACGCCACCGCCGCTGCGCTGGTGATCGGGCCGGTATTTTTCCCTCAGACTTCCGGCACGGCGCAGATGCTCTCGGCATTCCTGACCTTCGGCATCGCCTTCCTCGCCCGACCTTTGGGCTCGGCGCTGTTCGGCCATTTCGGTGACCGGATCGGGCGCAAATCGACCTTGGTCGCTTCGCTGCTGCTGATGGGCGTCTGCACCACGCTGATCGGCGTTCTGCCGGGCTACGAGAGCATCGGGGCCTGGGCGCCGATCCTGCTTTGTGTGCTGCGCTTCGGCCAAGGCCTGGGATTGGGTGGTGAATGGGGCGGCGCGGCGCTGCTGGCGACCGAGAATGCCCCGAAAGGCAAGCGGGCGTGGTTCGGCATGTTCCCGCAACTCGGGCCTTCGATTGGCTTTCTGGCCGCCAACGGCCTGTTCCTGACGCTGGCCATGACGCTCAATGACGAACAGTTTCGCAGCTGGGGCTGGCGGATTCCGTTTCTGCTGAGCGCCGTGCTGGTAATGGTCGGGCTGTACGTGCGCCTCAAACTCCACGAAACCCCGGTGTTCGCCAACGCCATCGCCCGTCAGGAGCGAGTGAAAGTGCCGCTGGTCGAGCTGTTCAGCCAGTACTGGGCACCCACCCTGCTGGGCGCCGCCGCCATGGTGGTGTGTTACGCACTGTTCTACATCTCGACGGTGTTTTCCCTGAGTTACGGCGTCTCCACCTTGGGTTACAGCCGCGAGACCTTCCTCGGACTGCTGTGCTTCGCGGTGCTGTTCATGGCGGCCGCGACGCCGTTGTCGGCGTGGGCCAGTGACCGCTACGGGCGCAAGCCGGTGCTGATCATCGGTGGTGTGCTGGCGATTCTTTCCGGTTTTCTGATGGAGCCGTTGCTGACTCAGGGCTCGACCTGGGGCGTGGCGCTGTTCCTGTGCATCGAGCTGTTCCTGATGGGCGTGACATTCGCCCCGATGGGCGCGCTGCTGCCGGAGCTGTTTCCGACGCACGTGCGGTATACCGGCGCATCGGCGGCCTACAACCTCGGCGGTATCGTCGGAGCCTCGGCGGCGCCGTTCTTCGCGCAGAAACTGGTGGCGATGGGTGGTTTGAGTTACGTCGGCGGGTATGTATCGGGGGCGGCGGTGCTCAGCCTGATCGCTGTGCTGTGCCTGAAGGAAACGCGCAATAACGATTTGAATCAGGTTGCCTGATCTTAGATCAAAAGCTTCGCGAGCAAGCTCGCTCCCACATTGTCCGTGCCATACACATAATTTGTGAGTACCGCCGAACTTGTGGGAGCGAGCTTGCTCGCGATGGATGTGACTCGGTTTACAGCTCTACAACAACAGCCTGGGAAGCACGGGTCGCCTTGGCACGAGCGGCTTCAATCGACTCGTCACGGGCCAGTGCAACACCCATGCGGCGCTGGCCGTTGACCTCAGGCTTGCCGAACAGACGCAGCGCGGTATCCGGTTCACTCAGTGCCGCGCCGAGGTTGGCGAATGCGGTCTGGGTCGACTGACCTTCCACCAGAATCACTGCCGAAGCCGATGGGCCGAACTGACGGATCAGCGGTACCGGCAGGCCGAGGATCGCCCGGGCGTGCAGGGCGAACTGCGACAGGTCCTGGGAAATCAGGGTCACCAGACCGGTGTCGTGTGGACGCGGCGACACTTCGCTGAACCACACTTGATCGCCCTTGATGAACAATTCGACGCCGAACAGGCCACGACCGCCCAACGCTTCGGTCACGGCTTTGGCAACGCGCTCGGATTCAGCCAGTGCGATTGGGCTCATGGCCTGTGGCTGCCAGGATTCCTGATAGTCGCCCTTCTCCTGACGGTGGCCGACCGGCGCACAGAACGTAGTGCCACCGACATGACGCACGGTCAGCAGAGTGATTTCGTAGTCGAAATCGATGAAGCCTTCGATGATCACGCGACCTTTGCCGGCGCGACCGCCCTCTTGTGCGTAATCCCAGGCCTTCTGCACGTCATCGGCGCTGCGCAGCAGGCTCTGGCCCTTGCCCGACGAACTCATCACCGGTTTGACGACGCACGGGAAACCCAGGTCCTGAACGGCTTTGCTGTAGTCCTCGAAGGTGTCGGCGAAGTGGTATGGCGAAGTCGGCAGATCCAGTTCTTCGGCGGCCAGACGACGGATGCCTTCGCGGTTCATGGTCAGTTGCGCGGCGCGAGCAGTCGGGATCACGGTGAAGCCTTCGGCTTCCAGCTCCACCAGGGTGGCGGTGGCGATAGCTTCGATTTCCGGCACGATGAAGTGCGGCTTCTCGGCTTCGATCACTGCACGCAGGGCGGCACCGTCGAGCATGTTGATCACGTGGCTGCGATGGGCAACCTGCATGGCCGGCGCATTGGCGTAGCGGTCGACGGCAATCACTTCAACGCCCAGGCGTTGCAGCTCGATCACCACTTCCTTGCCCAACTCACCACAGCCACACAGCAATACGCGGGTCGCGGTCGGCGACAATGGAGTTCCGATACGGGTCATCTCAGGTCCTCAAAGAAGCGGATCATCGAGGAAAGCAACGCCAGACGCGCTTTCCATGGGGAGAAAGCGCGGCATTTTACATGAACCTGAGGGTTTGGCTTCAGCCGGCGACAGCCTGTTTGCGTTCACGCCAGGCCATGATCAGCCAGACGGCGGTGACACCGGCGAACTTCGAGGCCAATGCAGTGATGAGCACTGGCGGTGTCAGCAGGTCGATCATGCCGAAGAAGATGAAGGTGTCGAGGGGAATGCTCAGCGCCGAGCTGATCCACAACCGGTCACGCAGCGGGCGCCTGGTGACGGTGAATACCAGCCAGTCGATGCACTCCGAGACCGCGAATGCCGTGGCACTGGCCAACGCGATCGACGGATCGGACGTGACATAGGACAGCACCAGCGCCGCCAGCATCGCCAGGATCGCGCCGTGGCCGAACCGGATCTGCACCATGTCGCGCAAGACGAAAACCAGCCCGCCCCAGGCCGACCAGATGATGTCCAGGTGCGGTGCGGTGGAGAAGGCAAAGTTGATCAGCACGACGCTGCTGATGTAGGCGATGAGGAAAATCATGGGCGTGACCTGTCAATTTGGCGCACAGGTTACTTCAGCCCTTCGATGACGCCAATCAAATCGATTATTGCCCTGGCGTTTTGCCGATCATCCAGACCAGCCCGCTCGCCTTCGCCCGCTCATGACACAACCCCAGCACCGCCCGCCGCTCGTCGTTGGTCATCCGGCTCCAGCGGGTGATCTCCTCTACCGTGCGCTGGCAACCGGTGCAAATGTCGTCTTCGTCCAGCGCGCAAATGCTCACGCACGGCGAGGCGACGGGTCTTTCCGGGGTTGTCATTCTTCCTGCTCGACCAGATCGCGCGCATAGCGCTGTGAGTTATGCACATAGTGCGCGGCGCTGGCCTCGAGCATCTTCTTCTGCGGCTCGGTGAGTTCGCGCACCACCTTGCCTGGCGAGCCCATCACCAGTGAACCGTCAGGGATTTCCTTGCCTTCGCCGATCAGCGCGTTGGCGCCGATGATGCAGTTCTTGCCGATTTTCGCGCCGTTGAGGATGACCGCGTTGATGCCGATCAGGCTGTAGTCGCCGACCGTGCAACCGTGAAGCATGGCATTGTGGCCGATGGTCACGCCGGTGCCGATGGTCAGCGGATAGCCCATGTCGGTGTGCATCACCGTGCCGTCCTGCACGTTGCTGTTCTTGCCGATCAGGATCAGTTCGTTGTCGCCGCGCAACACGGCGTTGAACCAGACGTTGGCGCCTTCTTCCAGTCTGACCTTGCCCACCAGCACGGCATTGGGGGCGACCCAGCTCTGCGGATGGGTTTCGACACGGGCGTCGCCCAGGCGGTATTTCATCTTGTTTTCCTCAGGGCTCACGATGGCTGACCATTCGAACGATGGCTTCAGGTATTGATAAAGCTTTTTGGCGGCTCATGCAGGCTGATTCTGGCGTCATAGAGCAGGTTGATCAACTCGACGATCATGATCGCCGTCAGCCCCCAGATCTTGTATTCGCCGAAACGATAGCTCGGCACGTACCAACTGCGACCCTGATAGTCGATGCGGTGGGTATGTTCGCGCGGATCCTTGCGGAAGAACTCCAGCGGCACACTGAACACCGCAGCGATCTCGGCATCATTGGCCTGGTATTCGACAAAGTCGGGAATCACCCCGACATACGGCGTGACCTTGATGCCATGCAGGGAAATAAGCGGGCTGAGTGGACCGATCACTTCGACCAGTCCCGGTGGCAGGCCGATTTCCTCTTCGGCTTCGCGCAGGGCGGTGAACGTCAGGTCCGGGTCTTCCGGATCCCGTCGCCCACCGGGGAAGGCGACTTCGCCGCCGTGGGTCGAGAGCCCGCTGGCGCGCAGGGTGAGGACAAGTTCGGGTTCGTCACTGCGAGTAATCGGCACCAGGACAGCGGCCTCGGGGAAACGCGTGTCGGTCTCCAGCGTGCGCGGCGTGTGATTGCTTACCCGGTGCAGTAGCTCGTCCAGCATAAGTGTTCTCGATCGGTGCCTTGCCCTGCATCATGCACCAATCATTGCGACCGCCCAAGCCCCGGACGGGCGTCATGTCGCGAAACGACAACTTGCCGACTGACACCGCTGCACGCCAAGATAGGCGCAGCATTCAGGAACCCCAGCATGAAATTTTGCAGCCAGTGCGGCAACCCGGTGACCCAGCGCATTCCCGAAGGCGACTCGCGGCTGCGATTTGTCTGCGGCAGCTGTCAGACGATTCACTACCAGAACCCCAATATCGTGGCCGGTTGCGTGCCGACCTGGGGCAGCAAAGTCCTGCTGTGTCGCCGCGCCATCGAGCCACGCCTCGGTTACTGGACGTTGCCCGCCGGGTTCATGGAGAACGGCGAAACCATCGAGCAGGCCGCCATCCGCGAAACCGCCGAGGAAGCCTGCGCCCGGGTACGCAACCTGAGCATCTATACCCTGATCGACGTGCCGCACATCAGTCAGGTGCATGTGTTTTTCCGCGCCGAGCTGGCGGATCTGGACTTCGCCGCCGGCCCTGAAAGCCTGGAAGTGCAACTGTTCGACGAGGAAGACATTCCCTGGGACGAGCTGGCTTTTCGCACGGTGGGCCGTACCCTGGAATGCTTCTTCGCCGACCGGCGCGTCGAGGTCTATCCGGTTCGTTCCGAATCGATCCCGCCGCTCGCGCAACCGGCCACCACTTGATTTCGACGGCGGCCGGCCGATAACCGGCTAACGCAGCCCGCGACAGCGACTGCACACTCTCTATAAATAAAGTATCTGCTTCATATCTGGGGAATCGTTTCAATGCGCTGGTTGCTTGCCCTGTTCTGCCTGTCGTTCGTCACCGTCTCTCAAGCGTCATTCGTGACCACCGTGACGCCTTCAAACACCCCGCTCATCGAAAAAGTACTGGTGCTCAAATCGGCCCATCAACTGCAGCTGATTGCCGACGGCAAGCCACTCAAGAGCTATCGCATTTCCCTGGGCAAAGGCGCGAAAAAGGGTCCGAAGCTGATTGAGGGCGACAAGCGCACGCCGGAAGGTTTCTATTGGATCGACTGGCGCAAGACCAGCGACAAATTCAACCTGTCGATGCACATCTCCTACCCGAACATCAGCGACTCCGCCCGCGCCCGTCGCGAAGGCGTCGAGCCTGGCGGGATGATCATGATCCACGGTACGCCGGACTCCGAGGACAACCCCGAGCAACTGTTCCACACCCTGGACTGGACCGACGGCTGCATCGCCATGCGCAACGTCGACATGCGCGAAGTCTGGAACCTGGTGCCGGACGGCACGATGATCGAAATCCGCCCTTGAGTCTGTGACCGGAGCGCTTGCGCTCTGAGGGCCGCAAAGCGGCCCTATCTCCCGACCATTGGTCGCTCGCAAAAAATAAATCAAAAAGATCGCAGCCTGCGGCAACGTCTGAACGGTGATACCACTTTCACCCGCCAGAACTGCCGCAGACTGCGATCTTTTGCTTTTCCGCCTGCACCTCTAATACCACTTGAAACCACCCTTTCTCAAACACCCGAACCCAAGGGACTACAGGCGTTTCCGACGCGTTGACATGGTATGCAAGTGGTATTAGTTTTCGCCGCACTACCGAGCGACAACAATCCTATATCAGCGCCGGAAATGCCTTACATGAACGACCTCCACGCCCTACGCCCAGACGACTCCCAGCCGACGCCGCTGTACCTGCAACTGGCGCGCAACCTGGAAGCGGCGATCCATGCAGGCCAGTGGAAAGCCGAACAGGCAATGCCCTCGGAGCGCAATCTGAGCGAGATGCTGGGGATTTCCCGGGTCACCGCCCGCAAGGCGCTGGAAGTCCTGCTCGATCAGGGTTTGATCCGACGCCTGCAAGGCTCCGGCACCTTCATCACCCCGCGCCTTGAACAACCGCTGTCGCGCCTGTCGGGTTTCAGCGAGATGCTGCGTCTCAAGGGGTTCGTACCCAGCTCGCAATGGCTCGAGCGGGAAATCTCCCTGCCCACCCACGAAGAACTGATCCGACTCGGTCTGTCGCCGAACGACAAGGTCGCGCGCATGAAACGCCTGCGCAAAGCCGACGACACGGTGATGGCCATCGAGATGAGCACCCTGCCCGCCTCGATCATGCCCAAGCCACAGGTGGTGGGCGATTCCCTCTACGAACACCTCGACAGCATCGGCAAACCGATCGTGCGCGCGTTGCAGCACATCCAGGCGATCAACGCCTCGGACGAGTTCGCCGCGCTGGTCGGCATCGCTCCCGGCACCGCGATGCTGCTGATGACCCGGGTCGGCTATCTGGAAGACAACACGCCGATCGAAGTCACCGACACCTATTGCCGCAACGACTACTACGACTTTGTTGCAGAGCTTCGCCGCTGATCAGCAGCCAGGCCAAACGAGAGAAGCGAAATGTCTGAAGACAACATCCTCACCGCTGACGGCTGGGTTCGCGGCCGGCTGATCCACGAACACGGCAGAGTCGTGTCGATCGAAGGCGAGCCTTGCGATCCGGCGACCAATGACTTGCCGTATCTGCTGCCGGGTTTCATCGATCTGCACGTCCACGGCGGTGGCGGCAAGGACATCATGGAAGGCGCCAGCGCGTTCGAAACCATCACCAGGACCCACGTGCGCTTCGGTACCACCTCGCTGTTGGCCACTACCATGACCGCGCCGAGGGTCGAGATTGCCAGCGTGCTCAAGGAAGTCGGCGAATTCTGCGAGCAGCGTCCGAAAGGTGCCGCACGGGTGCTCGGGGTTCACCTCGAAGGTCCGTACATCAATCCCGGCAAACTCGGCGCCCAACCGAACTTCGCCCACACCGCGTTGATGGCCGAAGTTGAAGAGTATCTGGCACTCGCGCCGATTCGGGTGATCACTATCGCCCCGGAAATCGCCGGCCATGACGGCTTGATTCGCGAACTGAGCCGCCGTGGCATCCGCATGCAGATCGGCCACACCCTCGGCAGTTACGAGGAAGGCGTCGCCGCCCTCGAAGCCGGCGCCACCAGCTTCACGCATTTGTACAACGCCATGAGCCCGCTGCATCACCGCGAGCCGGGCATCGTCGGCGCGGCACTGGCCCACGCCAAATTCGCCGAACTGATTCCGGACTTGCTGCACGTACACCCCGGCGCGATCCGCGTCGCCCTGCGCTCGATTCCGTGCCTGTACTGCGTGACCGATTCGACCGCCGCCGCCGGCATGCCCGACGGCGAGTACAAGCTCGGCAGCCACACCGTCACCAAATGCCTGGGCGGCGTGCGCCTGCCCGACGGCACCTTGGCCGGCAGCACCCTGACCATGGATCAGGCCCTGCGCAATCTGGTGAAGATCGGTCTGCCGATCACCGAGGCCTCGCAACGTCTTTCGCAATTCCCCGCCGACTACCTCGGCATCACCGAACGCGGACGCCTGCAACCCGGCGCCTGGGCCGACTGCGTGCGGCTGGATCGCTCACTCACACTGACCGCCGTCATGGTCGAAGGAGAAGACATTGACTTCAAAAATGCTTGAGGAGGCGCTGTCCTCGTTCGAGGCCGTGCAAGCCCAACTGCAACAACTCGATCCGCACATGATCGAGATCGCCGGGCGCCTGCGTCGTCAGCCGCCGCAAGTGGCAATGACCGTTGCCCGTGGCAGTTCCGACCATGCGGCGAGCTACTTCGCCTACCTGACCATGCAGCAACTTGGCGTACCGGTGGCGTCGTTGCCGATGTCGGTGGTGACCATGCAGCAGGCGCCGTTGAAGGTCAGCGGTCAGGTCGCGTTTGCGTTTTCCCAGTCGGGCCAGAGCCCGGATCTGGTCAACAGCCTGCGTCTGCTGCGCAAGCGCGGTGCCCTCAGCGTGTCGATGGTCAACGCCGCCGATTCGCCGCTGGAGGCTGCGTGCGAATTCAGCCTGCCATTGCTGGCCGGCACCGAAAGCAGCGTCGCCGCGACCAAGAGTTTCATCGCCACCCTCAGTGCCAGCGCCCGTCTGATCGCGCACTGGAAAGAAGACAGCGAATTGCTGGATGCGCACAACGCCCTGCCCGAAGGCCTGCGCGAAGCCGCGCAACAGGACTGGAGCCCGGCCATCGACGCACTGCGCGATTGCGAGCGGTTGATGGTGATCGGCCGTGGCGCCGGTTTCGCCATCGCTCAGGAAGCCGCACTGAAATTCAAGGAAACCTCGGCGATCCAGGCCGAAGCCTTCAGCAGCGCCGAAGTCCGTCACGGCCCGATGGCCCTGATCGACGAACATTACCCGCTGCTGGTGTTCGCCCCGCGCGGTGCCGAACAGGCCGGCCTGCTGAGCTTGGCGGCCGAAATGCGCCAGCGCGGTGCCCGCGTGCTGCTGGCCGCGCCGGATGATGTCAGCGAACGCGACCTGACCTTGAGCCGTGCCGAGCACCCGGCGCTCGATCCGATCCTGGCGATCCAGAGTTTCTACGTGATGGCGGCCGGTCTGGCCGTGGCCCGTGGCATGGACCCGGATCAGCCGCGACACCTGAGCAAAGTCACCCGTACGCACTGAGTCCGAACCGAACGTTTTCCTGATGAGACCGAGCCATGCACAACAACAATAAAGAGCTGACTTTAAGCGCCCCGCTCAGCGGCCCGGTGCTCACGCTCGCCAAAGTCCCGGACGCGGTGTTCGCCAGCGGCGCGATGGGCGACGGCATTGCCATCGATCCGCTGAACGACACCTTGTATTCGCCCTGCGCCGGCGTGGTGATCCACGTCGCCCGCACCGGCCACGCACTGACCGTGCGCGCTGACAACGGCGCCGAGCTGTTGTTGCACCTCGGCCTGGACACGGTGGAGTTGCAGGGCGAAGGGTTCTCGATGCTGGTCAAGGAAGGCGCGCGGGTCAGCAGTGGCCAGCCGTTGTTGCGCTATGACCTGGACAAGGTCGGCCGCCAGTGCAAAAGCCTGGTCAGCCTGTTGATCCTGACCAACAGCCAGGATTTCCAGGCGCGCCCCATTACGCTGAAAACGGTGAAGGTCGGTGAACCGCTGCTGCACATCGTCGCTCGTCGCAGCGTTGCGGCGAACATCGAAGAACCTGGCGGCCCGGAAGTTCACGGTCACGTGCGGATCGCCCATCGCGGTGGTCTGCATGCACGCCCGGCGGCGTTGATCCGCCAGACAGCGCAAGGTTTCAAGAGCCAGTCGCAGCTGCATTTCGCCGGCAAATCGGCGCCGTGCAACAGCCTCATCGGTTTGATGGGCCTGGCGATTGGCGAGCAGGACGAAGTGCAGGTCAGTTGCCAGGGCCCCGACGCACAGGCGGCGTTGCAAGCCTTGCTCACCGCATTGGCCACCGCCCTGCCCGAAGATCATCATGCCGCCGCGCCGGTTGCCTCCGCCCCACGTAATCGTCCGGCCGAGGCTGGCGTGTTGCACGGTGTTTGCGCCGCACCGGGCCTGGTCGGCGGGTCGCTGTTTCGCTTGAACGCAATCAGCCTGCCAGCCGACAGTGGCAATCATCAGCCCGAGCAACAGTTGCAGATTCTCGACACCGCGCTGAATCAGGTTCGCAGCGAAATCAACAGCACCCTCGCCCAGGCGAAAAAACAGCGTAATGCCGACGAAGAAGCGATTTTCGCCGCGCACCTGGCCTTGCTGGAAGACCCGGCCCTGCTCGACGCTGCCCAGCAATCAATTGAAACCGGCACGGCGGCGACCCACGCCTGGAGCCAATCCATCGACGCGCAATGCGAGGTACTGCAAAACACCGGCAGCCCGCTGCTGGCCGAGCGCGCCAACGATCTGCGCGACCTCAGGCAACGGGTGCTGCGCGCGCTGCTTGGCGAAGCCTGGCACTACGACGTGCCGGCCGGCGCCATTGTCGCCGCCCACGAACTGACGCCGTCGGACTTGCTGCAACTGAGCGCGCAAGGTGTAGCGGGCTTGTGCATGGCTGAAGGTGGTGCGACTTCCCACGTGGCGATTCTGGCCCGAGGCAAAGGCCTGCCGTGCATGGTTGCACTGGGCTCGGCGCTGCTCGACCAAGCACAAGGCCAATCGGTGGTCCTCGACGCCGACGGCGGTCGCCTCGAACTGACGCCGAATGCCGAGCGTCTGGCCGAGGTCCAACAAGCGCAAATCGACCGACAGCAACGGCGCAATGCCCAGCAAGCCAAAGCCCATCTGCCCGCCGAAACCCGCAACGGCGTCGCTATCGAAGTGGTCGCCAACGTCGCCTCCAGCCATGAAGCGGCGGATGCATTTGCCAACGGCGCCGATGGCGTCGGCCTGCTGCGTACCGAGTTCCTGTTCGTCGACCGCCACACTGCACCGGATGTCGAAGAGCAACGCGCCGCCTATCAAGCCGTGATCGATGCCATGGGCGACAAGTCGGTAATCATCCGCACCATCGACGTCGGCGGCGACAAACAACTCGACTACCTGCCACTGCCGGTCGAAGCCAACCCGGTGCTCGGTCTGCGCGGTATTCGTCTGGCCCAGGCCCGCCCGGAAATCCTCGATCAGCAACTGCGCGCCCTGCTGCAAGTCAGCCCGTTGCAGCGCTGCCGGATCCTGTTGCCGATGGTGACCGAAGTCGACGAACTGCTGCACATCCGCCAGCGGGTCGATGCGCTGTGTCTGGAGCTGGGCATCAATCAACGTCCGGAAATCGGCGTGATGATCGAAGTTCCGGCCGCTGCGCTGCAGGCTGAACAACTGGCCGAGCACGCGGACTTCCTGTCCATCGGCACCAACGACCTGTCGCAATACACCCTGGCCATGGACCGCGACCACGCCGGCCTCGCCGCACGGGTCGATGCCTTGCACCCGGCGCTGCTGCGCCTGATCGCCATGACCTGCGACGGCGCGGCGCTGCATAAACGCTGGGTCGGCGTGTGCGGCGCCCTCGCCTCGGATCCGCTGGCGACGCCGGTGTTGATCGGCCTGGGCGTGACCGAACTGTCGGTGAGCCCGGTACAGATCGGCGAAATCAAGGACCGCGTGCGCCAGTTGCACGAAGCCGAATGCCAACGCCTCGCCCGGGACTTGCTCAAGCTGAGCAGCGCCGCCGCGGTGCGGCATGCCTGTCATCAACACTGGCCTCTGCGCTAACAAAAACAACAAGGACAAACGCCATGTACCAACTCTTCATCGAAGGCCTGCAACGCCTCGGCCGGGCGCTGATGCTGCCAATCGCGATCCTGCCGATCGCCGGCCTGCTGCTGCGCCTGGGCGACACCGACCTCCTGAACATCGCGATCATCCACGACGCCGGTCAGGTGATCTTCGCCAACCTGGCGATGATCTTCGCCATCGGCATCGCGGTCGGGTTTGCCAAGGACAACAACGGCACCGCCGGCCTCGCCGGGGTGATCGGTTACCTGGTGATGATCTCCACCCTCAAGGTGCTCGACGCGAGCATCAACATGGGCATGCTCGCCGGGATCGTCAGCGGCCTGATGGCCGGCGCGCTGTACAACCGTTTCAAGGACATCAAGCTGCCGGAGTACCTGGCGTTCTTCGGCGGCCGGCGCTTCGTCCCCATCGTCACCGGTTTCAGCGCGGTCGGCCTGGGCGTGCTGTTCGGCTACATATGGCCGCCGATCCAACACGGCATCAACAGCTTCGGCACCCTGCTGATGGAAAGCGGCAGCTTCGGCGCCTTCGTCTTTGGCGTGTTCAACCGCCTGCTGATCGTCACCGGCCTGCACCATATCCTCAACAACATGGCGTGGTTCGTGTTCGGCAACTTTACCGACCCGACCACCGGCGCACTGGTCACCGGTGACTTGTCCCGCTATTTCGCCGGCGACCCGAAAGGCGGCCAGTTCATGACCGGCATGTTCCCGGTCATGATCTTCGGCCTCCCCGCCGCCTGCCTGGCGATGTACCGCAACGCCCTGCCGGAGCGGCGCAAAGTCATGGGCGGGATCTTCCTGTCGATGGCCCTGACCGCGTTCCTCACCGGCGTCACCGAACCCATCGAATTCGCCTTCATGTTCCTCGCACCACTGCTGTTTCTGCTGCATGCGCTGCTGACCGGCCTGTCGATGGCAATCACCAATGCGCTGAACATCCACTTGGGCTTCACCTTCTCCGGCGGTTTCATCGATATGGTGCTGGGCTGGGGACGCTCGACCAACGGCTGGCTGGTGGTGCCGGTGGGCCTGGTTTATGCGGTCATCTACTACGCGGTGTTCGATTTCTGTATCCGCCGCTTCAACCTGAAGACACCGGGGCGTGAAGACGTTGCCACCGCAGACAAAGCGGTCCTGACCGAAAACGAACGCGCCGCTGCTTACATCAAGGCACTCGGCGGCGCGGAGAATCTGGTCACGGTCGGCGCATGCACCACGCGGCTGCGCCTGGAAATGGTGGATCGCAACAAAGCCTCGGACGCCGATCTGAAAGCGCTGGGCGCGATGGCCGTTGTGCGTCCGGGCAAGGGCGGGAGCTTGCAGGTGGTTGTCGGGCCGATGGCCGACAGCATTGCCGACGAAATCCGCCTGGCAATGCCCGCATTGGGCCGAACCGTAATGGCTGCCCCTGTCGACGTCGTTGAAACCAGCGAGCCCGTCACAGTCTCCACACCCCAGGCCCAGCAATGGCTGACTGCTCTGGGCGGCAGCGACAACGTGCTGCAACTGGACTGCATCGCCATGAGCCGGATTCGCCTGCAACTGGCCGATGGCAAGGCGCTGTCGGAAAGCCGATTGAAAGAGCTTGGATGTCTGGGTGTGAGCGCACTGGAAGATGGCGTATGGCACTTGCTGGTGGGTGAGCGGGCGCAGAGTTTGAGTGCGGCGTTGGAGGGGTTGGTTAATAGGAGTGAGGTGAGTGCGAAGGTCTGATGGTCGCCATCCAGTTTTGACGTGAAGCGGTTACAACCAGGGAACCCGGCCTAGGCCGGGTTTCCTGTTCCATTTGAAGCAACCACCGCAGGACCGGAGCTTGCGAGAGGCAAGCTCAAACCAAATGGGAAGATTCGGTAAATCCCACACATCTTTAAACATTCGAAAATGGAACGCGGAGCGTCCCAGGCTGCATTCCCACGCGGAGCGTGGGAACGATCAAGCAGTACACAGCTAACTTTTGCTTCCTGCTTCCTGCTTCCCACCACTCAACACAATGAGCGTTAGCTCAAGTACCGCTTTTGACGTGCCGGCCCCATCGGCAGGCTGAGTGGAGGGATTTATCCGGGGGTGGGAGCGCAGCGACCGTGCGGCGCAGCCGCATGCATCGAGAGGAGGTGCAGCGAAGCAAACCGTAGGCGATGCCCCCGGATGAATCCCGGAACGAAGGAACGCCGAGCCACAGCGAGGCGCCGAACGCAGGGGCCCAGCGTTTTTGGTTACTTTTTTGGCGTTTGAAAAAAGTGACTCGCCGTAAGGGCGAAACCATAAGAAGCCGTTACCGCAGCAACGGATATTCACTCAATCCCAACCCCAACCCCAAACCCAAAAAACCAAAAAACCCGCTGAAATCACTCTCAGCGGGTTTTCATTTCAGCAGCCAAGGAGGATCAAAAATCCTCCAGTCGCCACACTTCATAAGCCGGCGTCTCGTAGGGATGGCTCAACTTAAGAGCCGCCACTACCGAGTGAATCAACTCATCGCCAACAACAAGCTCAACCTTCCACTCCTCGACCCGCTCAACCTGCCCCGCCTCGCCAATGAACGGCTGACTGCCGTCCAGAGGCCGAAACTGACCAGATCCAAGCACCTGCCAGGCACAGTGGTCATAGTCACCGATCCGCCCGCCACCGGCAGCGAATACAGCGTCCTTGACCACCTCGACATGGCTGTCGGGAACAAAAAACGCAAGCTTGTACACAGCGCTTAGTTCACCCACACACGAGCGTTACGGAACATGCGCATCCAAGGAGCGTCTTCGTTCCAGTCTTCCGAACGCCACGAGTTCTGCACGGCGCGGAACACACGCTCCGGGTGCGGCATCATGATCGTCACGCGACCGTCGCGGCTGGTGAGGCCGGTGATCCCGCGCGGCGAACCGTTCGGGTTGGCCGGGTAGGCTTCGGTGACCTTGCCGTGGTTGTCGACGAAACGCATCGCCACGCAACCGGACAGATCGGCTTCAAGCAGGGCCTCTTCGCTTTCGAATTCGGCATGGCCTTCACCGTGAGCGATAGCGATCGGCATGCGCGAACCGGCCATGCCCTGCAGGAAGATCGAGTTCGATTCCTGAACCTGAACCATCGCCACGCGCGCTTCGAACTGCTCGGAGCGGTTGCGCACGAAGTGCGGCCAGAACTCGCTGCCCGGAATCAGCTCGTGCAGGTTGGACATCATCTGGCAACCGTTGCACACGCCGAGGGTGAAGCTGTCGTTACGTTCGAAGAAGCCCTGGAACGCATCGCGGGCACGGCTGTTGAACAGCGCGGATTTGGCCCAGCCTTCACCGGCGCCGAGAACATCGCCGTAGGAGAAGCCACCGCAGGCCACCAGACCCTTGAACTCGTTCAGGTCGACGCGGCCGGCCAGAATGTCGCTCATGTGCACGTCGATCGCGTTGAAACCGGCGCGGTCGAACGCGGCTGCCATTTCCACCTGACCGTTGACGCCCTGCTCACGCAGTACGGCGACCTGTGGGCGGATGCCTTTCTTGATGTAAGGCGCGGCGATGTCCTGGTTGACGTCGTAGCTCAGCTTGACGCTCAGGCCCGGGTTGTCTTCTTCCAGCAGCGCATCGAACTCTTGCTCGGCGCAGTCGGCGTTGTCGCGCAGACGCTGGATCTGGTAGCTGGTCTCGGCCCACTGACGTTGCAGCAGACGACGCTGACCTTCGAACACGGTGTCACCGTTGAAGGTGATGTTGATCTGGCCGTTGTTGATCGGTTGACCGATCACCGAAACGCATTCGCCCAGACCGGCAGCGCTGAATTGCGCAAGGATGCTCGGAGTGGCGTCCTGGCGAACCTGGATCACGGCACCCAGTTCTTCGTTGAACAGGATGGCGGCGATTTCTGCCGAGGATTCAGCAACGCTGTCGAGGTTCAGGCTCAGACCGCAGTGGCCGGCGAAGGCCATTTCCACCACGGAGGTCAGCAGACCACCGTCGGAACGGTCGTGGTAAGCCAGCAGGTGACCGTCGGCATTGAGGCCCTGGATCACCGCGAAGAAGGCTTTCAGGTCTTCGGCGTCGTCGACGTCCGGGGCCTGCTTGCCGAGCTTGCCGTGAACCTGAGCGAGGATCGAGGCGCCCATGCGGTTCTGGCCGCGACCGAGGTCGATCAGGATCAGGTCGGTGGTGCCCTTGTCCATGCGCAGTTCCGGAGTCAGGGTCTGACGGATGTCAGCCACTGGCGCAAAACCGGTCACGATCAGGGACATCGGCGAGGTGACGGTCTTGTCTTCGCCGTTGTCGTTCCAGCGGGTGGCCATGGACATCGAGTCCTTGCCCACCGGAATGGTCAGACCCAGCTCTGGGCACAGCTCCATGCCGACCGCTTTCACGGTGTCATACAGACGCGCGTCTTCACCCGGGTGGCCGGCAGCGGACATCCAGTTCGCCGACAGTTTGATGTCGGAGAGCTTGTTGATGCGCGAGGCGGCAATGTTGGTCAGGGTTTCGCCGATGGCCATGCGACCCGACGCCGGAGCGTCCAGCAGCGCCAGCGGAGTGCGCTCGCCCATCGCCATCGCTTCACCGGTGTAGACGTCGAAACTGGTGGCGGTAACGGCAACGTCAGCCACCGGAACCTGCCATGGGCCGACCATCTGGTCACGGGCCACGAGGCCGGTGATGGTGCGGTCGCCGATGGTGATCAGGAAGCTTTTGCTCGCCACGGCCGGGTGGTGCAGGACGCGCTCGATGGAGTCGGCGATGTCGAGGTTCGACGGATCGAAGTCATCGCCCAGCTCGGCTTCGCGAACCACCGAACGGTGCATGCGCGGTGCCTTGCCCAGCAACACTTCCAGTGGCATGTCCACCGGGTTGTTGCCGAAGTGGCTGTCGGTCACGGTCAGTTGCGGCTCGGCGGTGGCTTCACCGACGACGGCGAACGGGCAACGCTCACGTTCACAGATCGCCTTGAAGCGCTCGAAGTCGGCCGGGCCGACTGCCAGAACGTAACGCTCCTGGGATTCGTTGGACCAGATTTCGTGCGGGGCCATGCCCGGCTCGTCGTTTGGAATGTTGCGCAGTTCGAAACGGCCACCGCGGTCGCCGTCGTTGACCAGTTCCGGGAAGGCGTTGGACAGACCGCCAGCCCCCACGTCGTGGATGAAGCTGATCGGGTTTTTGTCGCCCAGCTGCCAGCAACGGTCGATGACTTCCTGGCAGCGACGCTCCATTTCAGGGTTTTCACGCTGCACGGAAGCAAAGTCCAGGTCCGCCGAGCTGGTGCCGGTGGCCATGGAGGAAGCAGCGCCGCCGCCCAGACCGATCAGCATCGCCGGGCCGCCGAGCACGATCAGCTTGGAGCCGACGACGATCTCGCCTTTCTTGACGTGTTCTTCACGGATGTTGCCCATGCCGCCCGCCAGCATGATCGGCTTGTGGTAACCGCGCACTTCATCACCGTGCGGAGTGGTGATCGACTGTTCGAAGGTACGGAAGTAGCCGGTCAGGGCCGGACGACCGAATTCGTTGTTGAACGCAGCGCCACCCAGCGGGCCTTCGATCATGATGTCCAGCGCATTGACGATGCGCTCAGGCTTGCCGTACGGCACTTCCCACGGCTGTTCGAAGCCCGGGATCTGCAGGTTCGACACGGTGAAACCGGTCAGGCCGGCCTTCGGCTTGGCGCCACGGCCGGTTGCACCTTCGTCGCGGATCTCGCCACCGGAACCGGTGGACGCGCCCGGGAACGGAGCGATCGCGGTCGGGTGGTTGTGGGTTTCGACCTTCATCAGGATGTGCACCGGCTCCTGCACCGCGCCGTACTGGCGGGTTTCCGGATCCGGGAAGAAGCGGCCGGCAACGTTGCCGACGATCACCGAAGCGTTGTCCCTGTAAGCGGACAGCACGCCTTCGCTGTGCATCTGATAGGTGTTCTTGATCATGCCGAACAGGCTTTTTTCCTGGCTCTCGCCGTCAATATCCCAACTGGCGTTGAAGATCTTGTGGCGGCAGTGCTCGGAGTTGGCCTGGGCGAACATCATCAGTTCGATGTCGTGGGGGTTA
Source organism: Pseudomonas sp. B15(2017) (assembly GCF_002113215.1). Classification (NCBI taxonomy): domain Bacteria; kingdom Pseudomonadati; phylum Pseudomonadota; class Gammaproteobacteria; order Pseudomonadales; family Pseudomonadaceae; genus Pseudomonas; species Pseudomonas sp. B15(2017). Next base: position 16,634 of record NZ_NEJZ01000005.1, on the reverse strand, counting down.
CGCTTGAGACCGTTGAAGGCGTTGACCAGGTAGTCGATCTCGTCTTCGGCCAAGGCCAGACCCAGTTCGACGTTGGCTTTTTCCAGCGCGGCGCGACCACCGCCGAGGATATCGATGGCGGTCAGCGGCTTCGGTTCGGCGTGGCTGAACAGACCAGCAGCCTGTTCGAGGTTGCCCAGAACGATCTGGGTCATGCGGTCATGCAGTACGTCGGCGATCTGCTGCGCGTCGGTTTCGCTGAACTGACCGGCCACGTAGAACGCAATGCCGCGCTCCAGGCGCTGGATCTTGTTCAGGCCGCAGTTGCGGGCGATGTCGCTGGCCTTGCTCGACCATGGCGAGATGGTGCCGAAACGCGGCAACACCAGGAACAGACGACCGGTCGGCTCTTGAACCGGAACGCTTGGACCGTACTTCAGAAGGCGCGCAAGCACCTGCTGTTCGTCGCCGGTCAGGACGCCGGTGACTTCGGCGAAGTGAGCGAATTCAGCATACAAGCCACTGACAGCCGGAACCTTCTGGCTCAGTTGCTCAAGGAGTTTGCTGTGGCGAAAGGCAGAAAGGGCAGGAGCGCCGCGCAGGATCAACATCTTCGGGACAGCCTCGGGAAGGGGTGTGCTTTGAGGCCGTGCATTCTAGCCTAAACCGCCCTCAACATCACCCGAAACGCTACGCACGGTTGCACCCGGATGTCGAGTGGTGTTCCTGCCTTGAGGGTCAAATTTAACGGCTGCAGGAACGCCGGTTATTTTTTCTGTCACAAAATGCCTTTCGGGCCCGTCCCTGCGGGGTTTCGAGCGGTTTTGTGATCCCTAGCAGACAACCCCGCAACTGTCGAGATATGGCGCCCGTTGTCCTTTGCGTATACTGCGCACATGTTTTCCCCAACGGCTTTGCGTCCGCGGTACGCCAAATGGCTGATCGCTACCGGACTCTTCCTGATGCTCAGTGGCTGTGTTGATAAACCCAACACACTCGAGCGCGTAAAGGAGGATGGCGTGCTGCGGGTGGTCACCCGAAACAGCCCCGCCACCTACTTTCAGGATCGCAGCGGTGAAACCGGCTTCGAATACGAGCTGGTGAAGCGCTTCGCCGACGATTTGGGGGTAGAGCTTAAAATCGAAACCGCCGACAACCTCGACGACCTGTTCAACCAGATCGGCAAGCCGAACGGCCCGGTGCTGGCGGCCGCCGGTCTGGTCAGCAGCGAACAGCGCAAGAAACAGGTGCGTTTCTCCCGCTCCTACCTCGAAGTCACTCCGCAGATCATCTACCGCAACGGCCAGTCGCGCCCCACCGACGCCAGCGATCTGGTAGGCAAGAAGATCATGGTGCTCAAGGGCAGCACCCACGCCGAACAACTGGCGGAGCTGAAACAGAAATATCCTGCCATTCAATACGAAGAATCCGACGCCGTTGAAGTGGTCGACCTGCTGCGCATGGTCGATGAAGGTCAGATCGACCTGACCCTGGTCGATTCCAACGAAGTGGCGATGAACCAGGTGTACTTCACCAATATCCGCGTGGCCTTCGACCTCGGCGACGCCCGCAGCCAGAGCTGGGCCGTGGCCGCCGGTGAAGACAACAGCCTGCTCAACGAGATCAACAGTTATCTGGACAAGGTGCAGAAGAACGGCACCCTGCAACGTCTGAAAGACCGTTATTACGGCCACGTCGACGTCCTCGGCTACATGGGTGCCACCACCTTCGCCCAACATTTGCAGCAGCGGCTGCCCAAATACGAACAGCACTTCAAGGCCTACGCCAAGAAAGAAAAAGTCGACTGGCGCCTGCTCGCGGCCATCGGTTACCAGGAATCGCTGTGGCAACCGGCGGTCACGTCGAAGACCGGCGTGCGCGGCCTGATGATGCTGACCCAGAACACCGCCCAGGCCATGGGCGTATCCAACCGCCTCGATCCGAAGCAGAGCATCATGGGTGGCGCCAAGTACCTGGCCTACATGAAGGATCAGCTCGACGAGTCGATCCAGGAGCCGGATCGCACCTGGTTTGCCCTCGCGGCCTACAACGTTGGCAGCGGTCATCTGGATGACGCGCGCAAACTGGCGGCCAAGGAAGGGTTGAACCCGGACAAGTGGCTGGATGTGAAAAAGATCCTGCCGCGTCTGTCGCAGAAACAGTGGTACAGCAAGACCCGCTACGGCTACGCCCGGGGCGGCGAACCGGTACATTTCGTGGCGAACATCCGACGCTACTACGACATCCTCACCTGGGTGACCCAGCCGCAGCTTGAAGGCGATCAGGTGGCCGAAGGCAACCTGCATGTGCCGGGGATCGACAAGTCGAAGCCCGCTCAAGAGCCCGCCCCGCTTTAACCCATCCCCAAAACAAATGTGGGAGCAAGTTTGCTCCCACAGGATGTTGATACTTAGTGTTTGGCAGCCGCCACAATCAGCGCTTTCATCTCCGACACCGCCGACTTGAAGCCGACGAACAACGCGTGTGCCACCAACGCGTGACCGATGTTCAGCTCGTTGATGCCCTTGATCGCGGCCACGGCCTCGACGTTGTGATAGTGCAGGCCATGGCCGGCATTGACGATCAGGCCCTGGGCCAGACCGAACGCCACGCCATCCGCCACACGCTTGAGTTCTTGCGCCACTTCGCTTGGCGTTTCAGCCTCGGCATACCGCCCGGTGTGCAGTTCGATGGCCGGTGCGCCGACACGCTTCGACGCCGCGATCTGCCGCTCGTCGGCGTCGATGAACAGCGACACTTCGCTGCCGATCTTCGACAGACGCTCGACCGCCGCTCTGATTCGCTCCTCCTGCCCCGCCACATCCAGACCACCTTCGGTGGTCAGTTCCTGACGAGTTTCCGGCACCAGGCAGATGTGCGCCGGACGAATGCGTTCGGCGAACGCCATCATTTCTTCGGTGACGCCCATTTCGAAGTTCATGCGGGTTTGCAGCACGTCCTTGAGCAGCAGGACGTCGCGCTCCTGAATGTGTCGACGGTCTTCGCGCAGGTGCACGGTGATGCCGTCGGCGCCCGCCTCTTCCGCGTCCAGCGCAGCCTTGACCGGATCCGGGTAGCGCGTACCACGGGCCTGACGCAGGGTGGCGACGTGGTCGATGTTCACGCCAAGAAGAATGCGATTGCTGGTGGTCACGGATGCGCTCCTGAATGGAAAGATTCGGCGCACAGCATATCAGGGCTTGCGAAACAGCTCGCGACTGACGAGAGGACGACCGCCCAGATGCACGGCCAGCGCTTGTCGCATCAAGCGTTTGGCGGCGGACAACGCGCCGGGGGCCGACCAGTCGGCCTCGGCCATGGCCAGCAGTTCAGTGCCGTTGAACAGGCCGGGTTGCAGCAGATAGACCCGTTCGAGTCCGGCATCCACCTGCAAACGGTAGAGACCATCCGCAGCGATGGGTTGGTCGTTGATGTCGGTGTTCAGGGAAAAACCGTAACCAAGGTCGTCGAGCAGCCGCCATTCGAAGGATCGCAGCAGTGGCTCCAGTGGCCGGCCTTCAGCTAAAGCCAGCAAGGTAGCAGCGTAATGATCGAACACCGCCGGGTGCGGGTCTTCGGCGGGCAGCAGGCGAATCAACAATTCGTTGAGATACAGGCCGCTGAATAACGCCTCGCCGACCATCCACGTTGCGTTGCCGACACTTTCCATCCGCCCGACGTTCTTCAACTCACCCTTGCCGCGAAACTCCACTTCCAGCGGCACGAACGGCCGCGCCAGTGTTCCGGCCTTGCCCCGCGCACTGCGCAATACCGCCCGCAGCCGACCTTGCGGCGTGAGGAAGTCCACCAAGGCGCTGGTTTCGCGGTAGGCGCGGGAGTGCAGGACGTAGGCGGGTTGGGCGGGAGGCGCTTGAGACATGGACTTCTCGTTGAGGGAAACGCGGTTTACTCATCACCCAAAACCAGTGTGGGAGCGAGCTTGCTCGCGAAAGCGGTGCAACAGTCAACATCTATGCCGAATGTTACATCGTCTTCGCGAGCAAGCTCGCTCCCACAATGGATCGATGTATTGCTTTACAGGTCGCCGTAACCCAGCGAACGCAGCGCACGCTCGTCGTCGGACCAGCCGCCCTTCACCTTGACCCACAGGTTGAGCATGATCTTGGAGTCGAACAGCAACTCCATGTCCTTGCGCGCCTCGGTGCCGATGCGCTTGATACGCTCGCCCTTGTCGCCAATGATGATTTTCTTCTGGCCGTCACGCTCGACGAGAATCAACGCATGGATGTGCAGCGTCGCGCCCTGCTGCTTGAACTCTTCGATTTCCACGGTGATCTGGTACGGCAGCTCGGCACCGAGCTGGCGCATGATCTTCTCGCGCACCAGTTCGGCGGCGAGGAAGCGGCTGCTGCGGTCGGTGATCTGGTCTTCCGGGAAGAAGTGATCGTTCTCCGGCAGATGGTCGGCGATGACCTTTTCCAGCGCATCGAGGTTATGCCCTTGTTGCGCCGAAATCGGAATGATCTGCGCGTTCGGCAGCTGTTCCTGCAACCACGACAGATGCGGCATCAGCTCGGCCTTGTCTTCGATGCGGTCGGTCTTGTTCAGCGCGACGATCAACGGGCCGGTCACGTACTGCACGCGCTCCAGAACCATCTGGTCTTCTTCGGTCCACTTGGTGCGATCGACTACGAAGATCACCACGTCGACGTCTTTCAACGCCGCCGAAGCGGTCTTGTTCATGTAGCGGTTCAGGGCCTTTTCGCCACCCTTGTGCATGCCGGGGGTGTCGACGTAGATCGCCTGCACGTCGCCCTCGGTCTTGATCCCGAGCATGTTGTGGCGAGTGGTCTGCGGCTTGCGCGAGGTGATTGCCAGCTTCTGGCCGAGGATGTGGTTCAGCAGCGTGGACTTGCCCACGTTGGGACGGCCGACGATGGCAACATAGCCACAGCGCGTTGCGTTTGTATCAGTCATTGCCATTCTCCACACCCAGGGCAATCAGTGCTGCGGCGGCCGCTACCTGTTCGGCAATACGACGGCTCACACCCTGACCTCGGCTTTTTTCATTCAATAGGACAACTTCGCACTCGACGAAGAAGGTACGGCAGTGCGGCTCGCCCTGTATATCCACCACTTCATAGCGCGGCAGTTCACAGCCGCGCGATTGCAGGAATTCCTGCAGGCGAGTCTTCGGATCCTTGTTGGTATCGACCAGCGTCAGGCCTTCGAACTCACCGGCCAGCCAGGCCAGTACGCGCTCGCGGGCGACTTCCATGCCGGCGTCGAGGTAGATTGCACCGATCAGTGCTTCCAGGGCGTCGGCCAGAATCGACTCGCGACGGAAACCGCCACTCTTCAACTCGCCGGAACCCAGACGCAGGTAATCGCCCAGATCAAAACCGCGGGCCAGCACCGCCAGCGTCTCACCTTTTACCAGCCGTGCGCGCAAACGCGACAACTGGCCTTCGCGAGCCAGCGGGAAACGGTCGAACAGGGCTTCGCCGGCAACAAAGTTGAGGATCGCATCGCCGAGGAATTCCAGACGCTCGTTGTTGCGTCCGGCAAAGCTGCGGTGCGTGAGGGCCAGGACCATCAGTTCCTGGTCCTTGAAGGTGTAACCGAGCTGGCGCTCGAGACGGCTTAGAGAAACGCTCACGGTTTACCCACGCTGAGTTCGTGGCTGGATTCCACCGCCATCGCCGGGATACGGCGCAGGCCTGGGACAATTAACGCTGTGTTCAAAAATGACGTCCTGAATATCGTGGCTTCATGCCCTGGAGCCGGTTGTGCCGACGCCAGAAATGCATTCGGCGCTGTGGTCAACAGCGCCGTGTTTGTTTACTTGATCAGGCCGACCCGCGAGAAGTTCGGCAGGTGGCTGAGTTTCGGTTCCGGCCAGCTCATCCAGACCGCGAAGGCTTTGCCGACGATGTTCTGGTCGGGAACCATGCCCAGCAGATCCTTGGGAATGTTTGGATCATCCCAGTAGCGACTGTCGTTCGAGTTGTCGCGGTTGTCGCCCATCATGAAGTAGTGCCCGGCCGGCACGGTCCAGCTATGGTCCGGCGTAGCGCGGTAGCGGCTCATTTCCTTGCGGATCAGGTGCTCGGCGGCGCCGAGTTTTTCCTTGTAGAGTTCCGCACTGCCGAGGGTGCCCGGCTCGGAGCCGACCATTTGCTCGGCAATCGACTCGCCATTGACGAACAGACGCTTGTCGGCGGTGTACCGCACGGTGTCGCCCGGCAGGCCGACTACACGCTTGATGTAGTTGACGTTCGGATCGCTCGGGTAGCGGAATACCATCACATCGCCGCGCTGCGGATCACCGACTTCGATGATCTTCTTGTCGATCACCGGCAAACGGATCCCGTAGGAAAACTTGTTCACCAGAATGAAGTCGCCGACGTCCAGGGTCGGTTTCATCGAGCCGGACGGAATCTGGAACGGCTCCACCAGAAACGAACGCAGCACCAGCACGATGAACAGCACCGGGAAGAACGACTTGCCGTACTCGACCAGCAGCGGTTCCTTGTTCAGCTTCTCGACCACCATCACATCAGGCTGGCTGACGCTGCCCTGATAGGAGGCGATGGCAGCACGCCGACGCGGTGCCAGGATCAACAGATCGAGCAACGCCAACAGACCGCAGACGAACACGGCAATGACCAGCAACAGCGGGAAATTTAGTGACATAGGACCTGACTATTCCAACCTGAGCACGGCGAGGAAGGCTTCTTGTGGGATTTCCACGTTGCCGACCTGTTTCATGCGTTTCTTACCGGCCTTCTGCTTCTCAAGCAGTTTTTTCTTACGGCTGACGTCGCCGCCGTAGCACTTGGCCAATACGTTCTTTCTGAGCGCCTTGACGGTTGTCCGGGCGACGATCTGACCGCCAATGGCAGCCTGGATGGCCACGTCGAACATCTGACGAGGAATCAGTTCTTTCATCTTCTCGGTCAACTGGCGACCTTTGAAGTGCGAATTGTCACGGTGCACGATCAGCGCCAGAGCGTCGACCTTGTCGCCGTTGATCAGCACGTCCAGTTTCACCAGATTAGCCGATTGGTAGCGATCGAAATGGTAGTCCAGCGAAGCATAGCCGCGGCTGGTGGATTTCAGACGATCGAAGAAGTCCAGGACCACTTCGTTCATCGGCAGGTCGTAGGTCACCTGCACCTGATTGCCGAGGAACAGCATATCGACCTGCACGCCGCGTTTTTCGATGCACAGGGTGATGACGTTGCCCAGGTGCTCCTGCGGTACCAGGATGTTGGCGCGCACGATCGGCTCGCGCATGTCTTCGATCGACGAGACATCCGGCAGCTTTGACGGGTTGTCGACGTAAATCGTTTCACCGGTTTTCAGCACCAGTTCGAAGATTACGGTTGGCGCCGTGGTGATCAGGTCCAGGTCGTATTCGCGCTCCAGGCGCTCCTGGATGATCTCCATGTGCAGCATGCCGAGGAAGCCGCAACGGAAGCCGAAGCCCAGTGCGTCGGAGCTTTCCGGGGTGTATTGCAGCGACGAGTCGTTCAGGGTCAGTTTCTGCAGCGCTTCGCGGAAGTCCTCGAAGTCGTCGGAGCTGACCGGGAACAGACCGGCGTAAACCTGCGGCTGGATGCGTTTGAAGCCTGGCAGCACCGGAACGTCCGGAGTGGAGCTCAGGGTCAGGGTGTCACCGACCGGCGCACCGTGAATGTCCTTGATGCTGGCGATGATGAAGCCCACTTCGCCGGCTTTCAGGTCAGCGGTGGCGGTGTGTTTCGGGTTGAACACGCCAACGCTGTCGACCAGATGCACCTTGCCGGTGGACTTGACGAGGATCTTGTCGCCCTTCTTCACGCGGCCGTGACGCACGCGTACCAGGGAGACAACGCCCAGGTAGTTGTCGAACCAGGAGTCGATGATCAACGCTTGCAGCGGATCTTCGATGTTGCCGGTCGGCGCAGGAATGGTGGTAACCAGACGCTCCAGAACCTCGTCGACACCCAGGCCGGTCTTGGCGCTGCAGGTGACGGCGTCGGTGGCGTCGATGCCGATGATCTTCTCGATCTCGTCCTTGACGCGGTCGGGCTCGGCCTGTGGCAGGTCGATCTTGTTCAGCACCGGCATGACCTCGAGGCCCTGCTCGATGGCGGTGTAGCAGTTGGCCACGGACTGGGCTTCAACACCCTGCCCCGCATCGACCACCAGCAACGCGCCTTCACACGCGGCCAGGGAACGGCTGACTTCGTAGGTGAAGTCGACGTGGCCCGGGGTGTCAATGAAGTTCAGCTGGTAGGTAATGCCGTCTTTGGCCTTGTAATAGAGGGTGACGCTGTGGGCCTTGATGGTGATCCCGCGCTCACGCTCCAGTTCCATGGAGTCCAGGACCTGGGCTTCCATTTCACGCTCGGCCAGGCCGCCGCACATCTGGATGAAACGGTCAGCCAGCGTCGACTTGCCATGGTCAATGTGGGCGATGATGGAGAAATTGCGGATATGACTCAAATCACTCACGGATCAACACTCAAAAAGGCTGCAGGCTTGGCCCGCCGAAAAATAGCCGGGAATTGTACCTGATACACGGCGCAAGCGTCACGTTCGCCTGTCACCCGGATTGCATGCAAAAACGCCCCGATCTGACGACCGAGGCGTTTCCAAGGCTAAAGCACGGGTGAAACCTTGTTCATCAACCGGCTCGACGCAACAGCCAGACACCCGCCAGCGCACATACGCCAGCCGGCACCAGCACCGCGAACAGCGGCGAGAACCCGAACACCAGACTGGATGGACCCAGCAGATCCTGAACGATGCGGAAGGTGAAACCCACCAGCACACCGGTGAATACCCGCTGACCGAGGGTCACCGAACGCAACGGACCGAAGATGAAGGAGATCGCCATCAGTACCAGGGCAGCGGTCACCAGCGGCTGCAACACCTTGACCCAAAATGCCAGCCAGTAACGACCGTTGCTCAGGCCCTGATCGGCCAGGTAGTGGATATAACCCCACAGGCCGGTGATCGACAGCGATTCCGGCGCCATCACCACAGTGCTCAGCAATTGCGGGCTCAGCGAGACATCCCAACGCTCGACCGGTGTATTGACCACTTCGGTACTGCGCTCGTGGAATCTGGTGGTCGTTACGTCGGTCAGCTGCCAGTGATCGGTATCGAACTCGGCGCGCTTGGCGAAGCTCGAGCTCAGCAGATGACGCTCTTTGTCAAAGTGATAGCGAGTCACGCCATACAGGCGACCGTTGGGCTGTACGGAGTTGATGTGAATGAACTCCTCGCCCTGGCGGTGCCACATGCCGTGCTTGGCGCTTTGCGCGTCGCCGCTGCCTTGCGCCAGCGAACGGTTGGCCTGGGCCATGCTTTCGGTGACCGGCGCCACGTACTCGCCGATCAGCACACCGGCCAGCATCAGCACCAGCATCGGTTTCATTACCGCCCAGACGATGCGCCCGATGGACACACCGGCAGCGCGCATTACCGTCAGTTCGCTGCTGCTCGCCAGACTGCCGAGGCCGATCAGACAGCCGATCAGCGCCGCCATCGGCAGCATGTCGTACATGCGGCGTGGCGCGGTCAGGAGTACGAAACTCAGGACATCGACCAGGGTGTAGGTGTCACTGACGTCGCCCATCTCGTCGATGAACGCGAACAAGGTCGCCAGGCCGAGAATGATCGCCAGCACTGCGATGATCGCAATGAATACGCTGCTGCCGATGTAGCGGTCGAGTTTAACCACGGGCCACCTCCAGCGCAGCGCTGCGACGGCTGGCCAGCTTCAGGCGCAGAGGTTCCCAGTACAACAGGCCCAGGCCGATGAACAGGAAGATCGCGTGCACCCACCACAAACCGAGCGACGGTGGAATCTTGCCTTTTTCAAGGGCGCCGCGGGCGGCAATCAGGATGGTCAGGTAAGCCATATAAAGAAGAATCGCCGGCAGCAGCTTGAGGAAACGCCCCTGACGCGGGTTGACCCGCGACAGCGGCACCGCCATCAGGGTCACGATGAACACCAGCAACGGCAGCGACAGGCGCCATTGCAATTCGGTTTTCGAGCGGATGTCGTCGCTGCCCAGCAAAGACGAGGTCGGCATGGCGTCACGGTCGGTGACTTCCTCGCTAACATCCGGCTTGGGCAGCAGCACGCCGTAGGTTTCGTAGTGGATGGCGCGGTAGTTGGCCTGACCCGGGCTGCCGTCGTAGCGGTAGCCGTTGTCGAGGATCAGGTAGCGGTTGCCGTCGGGACGCACTTCCTGACGGCCCTTTTCTGCCACCAGCACGGAAATGCCGCGATCCTTCTGGTTGGCACCGAGGTTCTTCTGCGAGATGAACACGCTGCCGAGGTTGACCCGATCGTCGCTCAGGGTTTCGGTGTAGGTCACCCGCGTACCGTCGCGCAGGGCCTGGAAACGGCCGGGCTCGAGGGTGTCGAACTCGGTCAGGGCGTCCTGCTTGTTCAGCAGCAGCTGGAACTGGTTGGCACCTTGCGGAGCCAGGCTCAGGCTCAGCCATGCCACCACCAGCGCCACCAGGGTGGCCGGGAACAGGGTCATGCGAAACAGACGCTGCTGACTCATGCCGGTGGCCGAGAGCACGGTCATTTCGCTTTCCAGGTACAACCGGCCGTACGCCAGCAGGATCCCGAGAAACAGGCCCAGCGGCAGGATCAGTTGCAGGAAGCCCGGCAGACGGTAGCCCATGATCAGGAACAGCGATCCCGGATCGAGCTGGCCCGCAGCGGCCTGGGCGAGGTATTTGATGAAGCGACCGCTCATGATGATGACCAGCAGCACGGCGCTTACCGCACTCAGGGTCAACAGGACTTCGCGGGACAGATAACGGAAGACGATCAAACCAGACACTCCAGGGTTGTCAGGCTAAGGCGGCCAAACAAGCAAACGTATCGACGGGCCCGCAAGGCAGAGCCGTCGAAAAAAGATGCGGCATTATCCTGTGATTGAGGGCGCCTGTCACTGCGCACACTCACGCAAGCATGCAATCCGTTGAAGATCGTACAACCGAGGGTTGTCAGGCGCGGTGAGCGAGGTTCAAACTGCCGCCTCTGTCGCAGGCACTGGCCTGCGCCTCTTCTCTCTATAAGCAGGCGACGGCGGACACGTCGAACGCCTGCGTGTTGACCATTCATTCAGGGATCCGGACATGGAACTGGTTGTAAAAAGCGTTAGCCCAGAAACGTTGAAAACCGCCACCCTGGTGGTTGCCATCGGCGAAGGCCGCAAACTCGGTGTTGCCGCCAGGCAGGTCGACGAACTGAGCGGCGGCGCCATCAGCGCCGTGCTCAAGCGTGGCGACCTGGCCGGCAAGGTCGGTCAGAGCCTGTTGCTGCACAGCCTGCCGAACCTGAAAGCCGAACGCGTGCTGCTGGTCGGCGTGGGCAAGGATGAAGAACTGGGCGACCGTCCGTTCCGCAAGATCGTCGCCGGCATCCTCAACACGCTTAAAGGCCTGGGTGGCAGCGACGCCGTGCTGGCGCTCGATGAAATCATCGTCAAGAACCGCGACAGCTACGGCAAGACCCGACTGCTGGCCGAAACCCTGATCGACGGCGAATACACCTTCGACCAGTTCAAGAGCCAGAAAGCCGAACCGCGCGCCCTGAAGAAGATCACCCTGCTGACCATCAAGGCCGCTCAGGCCGAAGTGCAGCGCGCCGTGAACCACGCCACTGCGATCGCCAACGGCATGGCGTTCACCCGCAACCTGGGCAACCTGCCGCCGAACATCTGCCACCCGACTTTCCTGGGCGAACAGGCCAAGAACCTCGGCAAAGAGTTCAAGGATCTGAAAGTCGAAGTCCTCGACGAGAAGAAGATCAAGGCGCTGGGCATGGGTTCGTTCTACGCCGTCGGCCAGGGCAGCGCCCAGCCGCCGCGTCTGATCGTCATGCAATACAACGGCGGCAAGAAATCCGAGAAGCCGTACGCGCTGGTCGGTAAAGGCATCACCTTCGACACCGGCGGCATCAGCCTGAAGCCGGGCGCCGGCATGGACGAGATGAAGTACGACATGGGCGGCGCCGCCAGCGTGTTCGGTACCCTGCGCGCCGTGCTGGAACTGAAACTGCCGATCAACCTGGTGTGCATCCTCGCCTGCGCCGAGAACATGCCGAGCGGCACGGCTTCGCGTCCGGGCGACATCGTCACCACCATGAGCGGCCAGACCGTGGAAATCCTCAACACCGACGCCGAAGGCCGTCTGGTGCTGTGCGACGCCCTGACCTACTCCGAGCGCTTCAAGCCGCAAGCGGTAATCGACATCGCCACCCTGACCGGTGCCTGCGTCGTTGCTCTGGGCGCCCACACGTCAGGCCTGCTGGGCAACAACGACGAGCTGATCGAGCAACTGCTGAGCGCCGGCAAGGCTGCCGACGACCGCGCCTGGCAACTGCCGCTGTTCGATGAGTACCAGGAGCAACTGGACAGCCCGTTCGCCGACATCGCCAACATCGGCGGTCCGAAAGCCGGCACCATCACCGCCGCCTGCTTCCTGTCGCGCTTCACCAAAAAACTGAACTGGGCACACCTGGACATTGCAGGCACCGCCTGGACCAGCGGCGGCAAGGACAAGGGCGCCACTGGCCGTCCGGTTCCACTGCTGACCCAATACCTGCTGGACCGCGCCAAAGCCTGAAACCGATGACTGCGGGCGGCGCCTTTCTTGAGAGGCGCCGCTTTCAGCTCAGGAACCGCAATGACCAAAGTCGACTTTTATATCCTGCCCAGCGCCGATCCTTCGGCTCGCCTGGACTTTGCCTGCAAGCTCACCGAGAAAGCCTGGCGCATGGGCCACCGCATCTACCTGCATTGCAGCGATGCCGCCCAGCGTGATGATCTCGATGCGCGGCTGTGGGCGTTCAAGGGCGAAACCTTCGTGCCTCACGGCCCGGCTGAAAGCGAACCGGAAGGTTTGATCGTGTTGGGATTGGGCGATGACTGCGGCCAGCACGCGGACTTGCTGGTCAACCTCGACCTGAAAGTCCCGGCTTTCGCCAACAAATTCGCCCGGGTGGCGGAGGTTGTGGTGGAAGATCCGACGATTCGCACTGCGGCGCGGGAGAGTTTCCGTTTCTACCGCGAACAGGGCTATCCTCTGCAAGACCACCGTTTACAGCGACTCTGAGTACGCCGATGGACACTCCAAAACCGCTGCAAAAACCCGCGCACCTGCTGGATGATCTCGAGTCGATCCGCCAGTTGCTCGGTGATGACAACCTGCAACCGCCGCTGCTGACCGACACGGTCGATGATGGCGAACAGGAACAGATTCCGATGTTGTTCGATTCGATCGACAACACACCGCAAGCCGCCGAAGCTGCACCCCCGCCGACGCCTGCCCCGCAGCCTGCCGCTGCACCTGTGGATAAAGGCCCCGACGCACACCTGCACCTGGACAGCGAACTGCGCGCCGCTGCGCAACTGATCATGCAGGACGTGATCGACGATTTCGCACCGCACATCGAAACCGAAATCAAACGTCGCCTCGAGGCGCGGATGGAACGGCTTCTCGGCCAGTATGAATAATTCCCCCGATCTCCTGTAGGAGCTGACTGGCCAGCGACAGCATCACGGCGGCTTTCCTGAAAAACCGCGCCGCCGCCATCGCTGGTCAGCCAGCTCCCACATTTAGCCCTCCACCCGGCCCGCCCCGCTCGCCCTGCGCCCCATGCCCCGCTATACTTCCCGGCTTTTCCTGAATAAATGCCAATAGGGTCCCGCCGCGCATGGATAAGACCTACCAGCCGCACGCCATTGAAACTTCCTGGTACAACACCTGGGAGTCCGAGAACTACTTCGCCCCGCAAGGCGCGGGCGACTCCTACACCATCATGATCCCGCCGCCGAACGTCACCGGCAGCCTGCACATGGGTCACGGTTTCAACAACGCGATCATGGACGCCCTGATCCGTTTCCGCCGCATGCAGGGTCGCAACACCCTGTGGCAGCCGGGCACCGACCACGCCGGTATCGCCACGCAGATGCTGGTGGAGCGTCAACTCGAAGCTCAGGGCCAGAATCGCCACGATCTGGGCCGCGAGAAATTCCTCGAGAAAGTCTGGGAGTGGAAGGATCAGTCCGGCGGCAACATCAGCCGTCAGATCCGCCGCCTCGGCTCGTCCGTGGACTGGAGCCGCGAGCGCTTCACCATGGATGACGGCCTCTCCGAAGCCGTTAAAGAAGCGTTCGTGCGCCTGCACGAAGACGGTCTGATCTACCGCGGCAAGCGCCTGGTCAACTGGGACACCAAGCTGCACACGGCGATTTCCGACCTCGAAGTGGAAAACCATGACGAGAAAGGTTTCCTGTGGAACCTGAAGTACCCGCTGGCCGACGGCGCGAAAACCGCTGAAGGCAACGACTTCCTGATCGTCGCGACCACCCGTCCGGAAACCATGCTCGGCGACTCCGCCGTCGCGGTTAACCCGAACGACGAGCGCTACAAAGCCCTGATCGGCAAGTTTGTCGAGCTGCCGCTGGTCGGCCGCCGCATTCCGATCATCGCCGACGATTACTGCGATCCTGAATTCGGCACCGGCTGCGTGAAAATCACCCCGGCCCACGATTTCAACGACTATGAAGTCGGCAAGCGCCACAACCTGCCGCTGCTGAACATCTTCGACAAGAACGCCAACGTGCTGCCGGCGGCGCAAGTGTTCAACCTCGACGGTACGTTGAACGACAGCATCGACGGCAAGATTCCGGCCGAGTACGCCGGCCTCGAACGTTTCGAGGCACGCAAGCAGATCGTGGCCGCGTTCGACGCGGCCGGCCTGCTGGTCAGCGTCGACGATCACAACCTGAAAGTGCCGAAAGGCGACCGCTCCGGCACCGTCATCGAACCGTGGCTGACCGACCAGTGGTACGTGTCCACCAAACCGCTGGCCGAGCCTGCGATTGCTGCCGTTGAAGACGGCCGTATCCAGTTCGTGCCGAAGCAGTACGAAAACATGTACTTCTCGTGGATGCGCGACATCCAGGACTGGTGCATCAGCCGTCAGCTGTGGTGGGGCCACCGGATTCCGGCCTGGTACGACGAGTCGGGCAAGGTCTACGTGGGTCGCGACGAAGCCGAAGTGCGCGCCAAGCACAACCTCGGCCCGGACGTTGCGCTGCAACAGGACAACGACGTGCTCGACACCTGGTTCAGTTCGGGCCTGTGGACCTTCTCTACCCTGGGCTGGCCGGAAAAGACCGAGTTCCTGAAAAAATTCCACTCCACCGACGTGCTGGTCACCGGTTTCGACATCATTTTCTTCTGGGTCGCCCGGATGATCATGCTGACGATGCACCTGATCAAGAACGAGGACGGCACGCCGCAGGTTCCGTTCAAGACCGTTTACGTACACGGTCTGGTGCGTGATGGCCAGGGCCAGAAGATGTCCAAGTCCAAGGGCAACGTCCTGGACCCGCTGGACATCATCGACGGCATCGAGCTGGAAACCCTGGTGCAGAAGCGCACGTCCGGCCTGATGCAGCCGAAGCTGGCGAAGAAGATCGAGAAGCAGACCCGCGAAGAGTTCGCCGACGGCATCGCCAGCTACGGCACCGACGCCCTGCGCTTCACCTTCTGCTCGCTGGCCTCCACCGGTCGCGACATCAAGTTCGATATGGGCCGCGTCGAAGGCTATCGCAACTTCTGCAACAAGATCTGGAACGCCGCGCGTTATGTTCTGGACAAGGGCGAAGACTGCGGCCAGAACGGCGAAGCCTACGAGCTGTCGCTGGCAGACCGCTGGATCATCTCGCAGTTGCAACGCACCGAAGCCGAAGTGACCCGTCAACTGGATCAGTTCCGTTTCGACCTGGCGGCGCAAGCGCTGTACGAGTTCATCTGGAACCAGTACTGCGACTGGTACCTGGAACTGTCCAAGCCTGTGCTGTGGGACGAAAACGCGCCGGTCGAGCGTCAGCGCGGTACCCGCCGCACGCTGGTTCGCGTACTGGAAGTGGCGCTGCGTCTGGCGCATCCGTTCATGCCGTTCATCACTGAAGAAATCTGGCAGCGCATCGCGCCGCTGGCCGGCATTCAGGGCAAGACGATCATGCTGCAACCCTGGCCGGTGGCCAACGAAGAGCGCATCGATCCGGCGGCCGAAGACGACATCGAATGGCTCAAGGGCCTGATGCTCGGCACGCGCAACATCCGTGGCGAAATGAACATCGGCCCGGGCAAACCGCTGCCGATCTACCTGAAAAACGTCACCGCCGAAGATCAGCGCCGCCTGACCGAAAACGAAGCGCTGCTGAAGAAGCTGGCGCGTCTGGAATCGATCACCGTGCTGGCGGCCGGCGAAGAAGCGCCGCTGTCTGCCACCGCGCTGGTTGGCGAGATGGAAGTGCTGGTGCCGATGGCCGGCCTGATCGACAAGAACGCCGAGCTTGCACGTCTGGACAAGGAAATCCTGCGTCTGCAGGGCGAAGTCCAGCGCGTTGGCGGCAAGCTGTCCAACGCCGGTTTCGTTGACAAGGCCCCGGCCGAAGTCATCGAGAAGGAACGCGCCAAACTGGCCGAAGCCGAACAGGCTCTGGCCAAGCTGGCCGAGCAGCACGCGCGGATTGCCAGCCTGTAACGGCAAATCGTGTCTAGTCCTGAAATAGGTTTACACCTGTTTCAGCCTCAAAACGCCCGATGCACCGCATCGGGTGTTTTGTATTTCAGCGACAGATGAGGCCGCTCGT
>NZ_NEJZ01000041.1:0-623 GCF_002113215.1 Pseudomonas sp. B15(2017) | reverse complement strand
CTACCACGTCTTTCATCGCCTCTGACTGCCAAGGCATCCACCGTATGCGCTTCTTCACTTGACCATATAACCCCAAGCAATCTGGTTATACTGTGAAGATGACATTCGCCGAAAATTCGAATTTCTCAACTAAGAGAACTCACAAATTTTACCTTAGCCTGATCACCACCAGTGAAAGTGGATCTCAGTCTATCTTTCTATCACATACCCAAATTTTTAAAGAACGATCTAATCAAAAGACTAGAAATCAATATTCAAATCGAATATTCATTTCTAAACTCTCAAACTTCGAAGCAGTTTATGGTGGAGCCAAGCGGGATCGAACCGCTGACCTCCTGCGTGCAAGGCAGGCGCTCTCCCAGCTGAGCTATGGCCCCATAACAAAATTGGTGGGTCTGGGCAGATTCGAACTGCCGACCTCACCCTTATCAGGGGTGCGCTCTAACCAACTGAGCTACAGACCCAATTTCGAGCTTGTAACTGTTAGCTCAGAGCTATCAGCTTGGAGCTTAAAGCTGCTTCTATCGTCTTCTTCAATGAATCAAGCAATTCGTGTGGGAGCTTATGAAGCAGCTGATGTCGTCGATTAAGGAGGTGATCCAGCCGCAGGTTCCCCTACGGCT
>NZ_NEJZ01000040.1:0-913 GCF_002113215.1 Pseudomonas sp. B15(2017) | reverse complement strand
CGACCTGCGCCTGGAAACCCGCACCAGTCGCACCACCCGCCGCGATTACGACTTCGAAAAACCGCGCCTGACGCTGGAAAGCGAAAACCGCGGCGACGCTCTGCCCGACCTCGAGGATTACGACTACCCGGGCCGCTTCATCGACCGCGAGCGCGGCAAGCATTTGGCCAAACGCGCCCTCGAACGTCATCGCAGCGACTTCCAGCTCGCCGAGGGGCGTAGTGATCAGCCGTTGCTGGTCAGCGGCCATTTCCTCGCGCTGAAAGAACACCCGAAAGCCAAGTGGAATGATCTGTGGCTGCTCACCGAAGTCCACCACGAAGGCAAGCAGCCGCAGGTGCTGGAAGAGTCGGTCACCAGCGACACCACGGAGCTTAAAGACGATTTCCATCAGGGCTACCGCAACCGCTTTCAGGCCACCCCGTGGGACGTGCCCAACCGCCCGCCCCTGCGCCACCCGAAACCGCGCATCCTTGGCAGCCAGAGCGCCGTGGTCACCGGCCCGAAAGGTGAAGAGATTCACTGCGACGAATACGGCCGCGTGAAAGTCCAGTTCCACTGGGACCGCGAAGGCCAGGCCGACGACAAGACCAGTTGCTGGCTGCGCGTGTCGTCTGCCTGGGCCGGCGCCCAGTACGGCGGCATCGCCATCCCGCGCATCGGCATGGAAGTGCTGGTCACCTTCCTCGAAGGCGACCCCGACCAGCCTCTGATCAGCGGCTGCCTGTACCACAAGGAAAACACCGTCCCCTATGCCCTGCCGGCGAACAAGACGCGCACCACCTTCAAGACCCTGAGCTCCATGGGTGGCGGCGGCTTCAACGAACTGCGCATCGAAGACAAGAAAGGCCAGGAACAGATCTTCCTGCACGCCCAGCGCGACTGGGACGAGAACATCGAACACGACCAGAAA